>NZ_JBQEPG010000013.1:0-183499 GCF_052045635.1 Pseudomonas sp. 22189 | reverse complement strand
CCGCCGTGCAGATTCTTGAAGTCGGCATCGGTCGGGTTGAGCGTGTAGGTGTAAGTGCCGTCGGTGTGCAGCTCCAGGGTGCCATAGGTGCCGGTGAAGGTACCGGCGGTGACCGGGCCGGTGGGTACGCGGTCGGCGCCTTGTACGTCGTTGGTCAGCACGTTGCCTGTCAGGGTCAGCAGGGTTTCCGAAGCGGTGTTGGCGTTGGAATCGTTCACCGCTTTTGGCAGGTCGTCGATGATGTTCACATCGAGGGTCGCATTGGCAGTCGTGCCGTTGTCGTCCACCACGGTGACGGCAAATTGTTCAGGCAGGTTGTTGGCGCCGTTGGCGGTTGGATGGGCGTCGTTGTGGTCGAGGGTGTAGCTGTAGCTGACCACACCGGTCGCTGCGTTGAAACCTGTGATGGTCAGTGTGCTGCCGAGCGGCGTGGTCACCGATTGTGGGAAGCCGGCGGCCACACCGTTAGTGACGACAGCGATACCGCCGACAGTCAGCGTGGTGACGCCGTCCAAAGCGGTGATGGTGAAGGTGCCGCTTTGGGTCAGTGCGTTGGAATCCGGCTCGCTGCCAGTGCTGAGATTTTTTTCGTAAACAGTCAGCTCGCCGCCCTCGGCGTTCAAGCCATTGATCAGCACCGGATCGTCGTTGTTGTGGATCTGCAGCACCAGATTCGCGGTGCTGGTGTCACCGTCCGAGTCGGTGATGGTGTAAGTGAACGTCTCTGTCCCATTGCCGCCGCCGTGCAAATTCTTGAAGTCGGCATCGGTCGGGTTGAGCGTGTAGGTGTAAGTGCCGTCGGTGTGCAGCTCCAGGGTGCCATAGGTGCCGGTGAACGTACCGGCAGTGACGGGGCCGGTGGGTACGCGGTCAGCGCCTTGTACGTCGTTGGTCAGAACGTTGCCTGTCAGCGTAAGGTTGGTTTCCGAAGCGGTGTTGGCGTTGGAATCGTTCACCGCTTTGGGCAGGTCGTCGATCACGTTCACATCGAGGGTTGCATTGGCAGTCGTGCCGTTGTCGTCCACGACGGTGACGGCGAACTGCTCGGGCAGGTTGTTGGCGCCGTTGGCAGTTGGGTGGGCGTCGTTGTGATCCAGCGTGTAGCTGTAACTCACTACACCGGTCGCTGCGTTGAAACCGGTGATGGTCAGCGTGCTGCCCAACGGAGTAGTGACCGATTGTGGGAAGCCTGCAGCTACGCCATTGGTAACCACGGCGATACCGCCCACGGTCAGGCTCGTTACACCGTCTTGCGCAGTGATGGTGAAGGTGCCGCTCTGAGTCAGTGCATTAGCGTCCGGCGCGCTGCCGGTGCTGAGGTTTTTCTCGTAGACCGTCAGTTCGCCGCCGTTGACGTCGAGACCGTTGAGGACCACCGGATCGTCGTTGTTGTGGATCTGCAGCACCAGATTCGCGGTGCTGGTGTCACCGTCAGAATCGGTGATGGTGTAAGTGAACGTCTCTGTGCCGTTACCGCCACCGTGCAGCGCTTTGAAATCCGCGTCGCTGGTGTTCAGGGTGTAGGTGTACGTGCCATTGGCATTCAACACCAGCGTACCGAAAGTTCCGGTGAAGGTGCCCGCAGTCACAGGCCCGGTGGGCACGCGGTCAGCACCTTGCACATCGTTGGTCAGCACGTTGCCGGTAAGGGTCAGCAGGGTTTCCGACGCGGTATTGGCGTTGCTGTCGCTCACCGCTCTGGGCACGTCGTCGATGATGTTGACGTCGAGCGAGCCGGTGGCGCTGTCGCCATTGCTGTCACCGGCAGTCACGGTGAAATGTTCGCTGAGGCTGTTGGCGCCGTCACCGGCCGGATGGGCGTCATTGCCGTTGAGGGTGTAGCTGTAACTGACGACCCCGGTCGCAGCGTTGTAACCGGTGATGGTCAGGGTGTTGCCCAGTTGCGTGGTGATCGACTGCGGGAAACCCGCCGCCACGCCGCCACTGATCACGCTGATGCCGCCAATGTTCAGACTGCTCAAGCCGTCCGGCGCCGACACCGTGAAGCTGCCGCTCTGAGTCAGCGCGCCGGGGTTGGAGGAGGAGCCGTCGGGCAGGTTGGCTTCGTTGAGGGTCTGCTCGCCCCCCGGCACCGCGAGGCCGCTGAGCGTCACCGGATTGTTGACCGGCGGCGGCACGATCGGCGTGTTGTTGCCATTGTCGATCACCGCGTTATGCCGCTCTTCGGGAAACTCGGGAATGCCATTGAAACCGGCGGTCGGGAAGCCGATGACCGGATCCACTCGTCCACCGACTTCAGTCAGCAACACAAAGCTGTGACCACCGCCCGCCTCGCCCGGCACGCCAGTCGGCGCATTCGGGCCCGCAGCGGTGGCTTCAGCGGCTTTGGTCGGGTCTTCGCCGGCAGCGATGGCTTTCTGAATCTGCTCGACGTCAGTCAGCTGTGCTTCGCTCGGCGTCAGCGCTTCAGGGGAGTCGACATGCACCGCCTGATTGGCCAGCAGTTGCCCGGAAAGGGTCATGCTGCTGTCGCGACCCAAGGTCAGTTCGTGGCCATTTTGCAAATGAATGGCGACAGCGCCTTCTGCGCCGGTGATCACTTGATCGCCGGCAAACAAGCGGTCGCCCTCGACCAAAGCGCGGCGAGTGCCGTCGGTGCCTTGAGCAAAAACCTGACCAATGACTTTAGTGACGATCCCGATGAGCGTTGCCATGTGAAACTCCTCCGCTGCCGAACACCGTCGGCACTGGTTCGCGAAGCACGCCCATGGCTCAAGCGGGTTGCCGGGGTGACGCTCGCACCTCGACAGTTCGTTTCGCAGGTAGCGCAAACAAGGAAAGGTCAGTGCTTTCAAGCACTGCGCAATCCTGATTGATGCCGCAAACCCACTAGCGCTACGTAACGGTGGTGAATCACCCGAGTGACAAAAAACCGTCACCCATCTGCCGCTACGCGTCCCTCCCCTTCAGCATTACTTCGCCGTATGTCGCAAAGTGAATGGAACTTTCCTCAAGCCTCTCCGTGCTCCCTGAAGCGCATAAACAAAGGCTTTCGTCCTGAACAATGTGCCGATTTTGGCCAAGCGCATAAGTTTTTTTCGGCATAAGCCTTATGAAAATTTTTTCTTAGCTACGCTTCAGGATGTTCTTAGCTCTGTTGTTACAAGAGTGAAACGCTTACACCTTAAATTATCGTCAAATATTTGGCGACAGTAACACACCATCAGGACCAGGGAGATGCACCCCATGCGCGTTTTAACCCCCCTTTGCAGCGCGGTTTTGCTGGCCATGGCTTGCACTTCTCAAGCCCAGGCCATGAACCTGACCGAAGCAATTCAGAGCACCATTGCCACCCACCCGGATCTCGCCTCGCGTGTGGACGCCAAACTGTCGGCCGATGAGCAAGTAAAAGTGGCCAAGGGCGGCTTCTATCCGTCCGTCGACTTGAATGCCGCCTACGGGCGCGGCTACAGCGACAACACCAATACCCGGGCTTTCGGTAATCACCACACCGAGATTCTCAATTACACCCAGTCGGAACTGCGACTGCGACAAATGATCTTCGACGGCTTCAACACGGCCAATGAAGTCGAGCGCACCAAGGGCGTGTCCAACTCGCGCGCCTACTACGCGCAAGGCACCGCCCAGGATCTGGCGCTGCGCACCATCGAGGTCTACCTCGAAGTGCTCAAGCGGCGCGAATTGGTGACCCTGGCCAAGAACAACCTGCAAGCGCACCTGCGCGTGAATGATCAGATCGGCCTGCGCACCCAGCGCGGCATCGGCAGTACCGCCGACTCCGATCAATCGGTCGCCCGTAAGGCGCTGGCGCAAAACAACCTCGACACCGCCGAAGTCGATCTGGCCGACGCCGAATCGAACTTCTACGCCGTGGTCGGGCGCATGCCCGATGAACTCGAAGCGCCACCGTCGACTCGCGGCGAGGTTCCTGCCAGCCTGCCGGAAGCCCAGCAGAGCATGGTCGAGAACAACCCGTACCTGAAATCCGCGCAGGCGGACGTGCAGTCGGCCGAGAGCCAGTACGAAGTCGCCAAGTCGCCGTTCTACCCGCGTTTCGACGCCGAGGCGGCGGTGGGTGCGAACAACAACGTGCAAGGTGATGAAGGCCACGACAACGAATGGCGCGTCGGCGTGATCATGAATTACAACCTGTTCCGTGGCGGCAGCGACAAGGCCCGTCTGGCCTCCGATGCGCACCAGATCAACCAGGCGATGGACATTCGTAACAACGCCCTGCGGCAGTTGAACGAGAACATCCACCTGGCGTGGAACGCCATGGTCAACGCGAACAAACAGACCCCGACCGCCCGTGAATACGCCGAGACCACCAAGCGTGTACGTGCGGCGTATCAGGATCAGTTCGGCCTCGGCCAACGCACCCTGCTCGACTTGCTCGACAGTGAAAACGAGCTCTACAACGCCAACCGCCGCTACACCGAAATCCGCTACACCGAGGAATACTCGATGTACCGCGTGCTGGCGAACATGGGCCAGTTGCTGAGCAAGCAACGGGTGGTGCTGCCGGCGGATGCCATTGCGGCGACCGAAGTCAAAAACGAAGCGCGCCTGCCTGAGCTGAAATGAGGTAACCCCTGTAGGAGCTGCCGAAGGCTGCGATCTTTTGATGTTGTTTTTGCAGATCAAGATCAACAGATCGCAGCCTTCGGCAGCTCCTACAGGGAGATGTGTCGATAGTCGAGTCCGTTCAACAGGGGCGATCAATATGACCAGCATGGCCGAAGGTGGACACACCGGGATCGATCCGCGGCTGAGCTTCGATGACCCGTTACTCGACGGTCTGTTGATCCTCTGCAAGCTCCACGGCGCGACGGTCAGTCGCGCCAGCCTGAGTGCCGGGCTGCCCCTGAACAAGCAACGCCTGAGCCTGGACCTGCTGCCCCGTGCAGCCGCCCGGGCCGGTTTGCAGGCGCGCCTGTTGCGGCGTGAACTGAAGGATATTTCTGCACTGAATCTGCCGATCCTGTTGCTGCTCAAGGATGGGCGCACCGCCGTCCTGCGGCGTTTTGGCGATGACGGCAAGGCGCTGATCCTGCCCAGCGAAGCCGATGGCGGCGAGCAATGGGTCGAGCGCGAAGAACTCGCCGAACACTACAGCGGCCAGGCCTTGTTCGCCCGTCCGCGCCACGAACTCGAAGACTTGCGTTCACCGCTGGTGCCACGGGTGCATGCCTGGTTTCGCGACACGCTGAAGCTGTCGAAATGGCTGTACAGCGATGCGATCCTCGCCAGTTTTCTGATCAACCTGCTGGGCCTGATGGTGCCGCTGTTCGTCATGCAGACCTACGACCGCGTGGTACCGAATCAGGCCACCTCGACCCTGTGGGTGTTGGCGATCGGCCTGCTGATCGGCACCGGTTTCGAACTGGTGCTGCGGGTGGTGCGCGCGCACTTGCTCGATACCGCCGGGAAGAAAACCGATGTGATCCTTTCCGCGACTTTATTTGAACGCATCACCGGCATGGCGATGAAGGCGCGGCCAGCGACCATCGGCGGTTTCGCCCAGAGCATTCATGACTTTCAGGGCCTGCGCGAATTCCTCACGGCGGTGACCCTGACCAGCCTGATCGACCTGCCCTTCGTGGTGTTGATGCTGGTGGTGATCGGCCTGCTCGGCGGCTGGCTGGTGGTGATCCCACTGCTGGCATTTCCGATCACGATCATTTTTGCTCTGGCGATTCAGGTGCGCCTGCGCGACACCGTGCAGAAAAGCCTGAGCCTCGGCGCCGAGCGGCAGGCGCTGCTGATCGAAACCCTCGGCGGCCTGGAAACCCTCAAGGCCTGCAGCGCCGAAAGCGAGCGCCAGCACAAATGGGAAAGCACCCACGGCGCCCTCACCCGCCTCGACAGCCATGCGCGCAACCTCTCCGCGCTGGCGACCAACGGCACACTGTTCATCCAACAGTTCTCGGGGATGGCGACGATCGTTGCCGGGGTCTACAGCATCATCGCCGGCAACCTCAGCGTCGGTGCGCTGGTCGCCAGCTACATGCTCGGCAGCCGGGTTCTTGCGCCGCTGGGGCAGATCGCCGGGCTGATCACCCGCTACCAGCAAGCGCAACTGACCATGAAAAGCACCGATGCGCTGATGGGCCTGCCGCAGGAGCGTGACGGCAAGCAGCGGCCACTGGAACGTACACAGCTACAAGGTGCGCTGGACGTCAGTGGCGTGACCTTTCACTACAACGGTCAGAATGCACCGGCGCTGAGCAACGTCAGCTTCAGCATGAAACCCGGCGAGCGGATCGGCATCATCGGTCGCAGCGGCTCGGGCAAAAGCACCCTGGCGCGGCTGTTGATGGGTTTCTATGAACCCGAGGAAGGCCAGTTGCTGCTCGACGGCCTCGACCTGCGGCAACTGGATGTCGCCGACCTGCGCCAGCAGATCGGTTACGTCGCCCACGACCTGCCGCTGCTGGCCGGCAGCCTGCGCGACAACCTGACCCTCGGCGCCCGCTACATCAGCGACTCGCGCATGCTCGAAGTCGCTGAACTGACCGGCGTTACCGAACTGGCGCGACAGCATCCGCAAGGTTTCGACCGGCCGGTGGGCGAGCGCGGACAACTGCTCTCCGGTGGCCAGCGCCAAGCGGTGTTGCTGGCCCGGGCGCTGCTGCTCGACCCGCCGATCATGCTGCTCGACGAACCCACCAGCGCCATGGACAACAGCAGCGAAGACCTGCTGCGCCAGAAGCTGCACGGCTGGGTGCAAGGCAAGACGCTGCTGCTGGTCACCCACCGCACCTCGATGCTGAGCCTGGTGGACCGGCTGCTGGTCCTGGACAACGGCCGGGTCGTCGCCGACGGCCCGAAAGAAGCGGTCATCGATGCACTGCGCAAGGGCCGCGTCGGCTCGGCGGCGGTTTAGATGCGTGAACATAATTTATGGCTCTCACAAAACCTGTGGCGAGGGGATTTATCCCCGATGGGCTGCGCAGCGGCCCCAAAGACTCTGAGGGCGCTTCGCACCCTATCGGGGATAAATCCCCTCACCACAAGTAAGTGTTCCGGGCGACGCATGGGTTGTGCGGTTTGATGTTTCTTAACTGAGGGGTATCGCCCCATGTCTGCATCTTCAGATAGCAAATCACGCGGTTACTTCGACAGTTTCGGCAAAAGCGCCGAAGCCGAGTTCATGCCGGAAACCGCCGGCGCTGCACTGCAGGATTCGCCGCGCTGGTCGCGGATCACCGTGTGGCTGGCGGCGGCGCTGTTGATCAGTGCGCTGGTCTGGGCCAAGTTCGCGGTGCTTGAAGAAGTGACCATGGGCGAAGGCAAGGCGATTCCGTCGAGCAAGGTCCAGGTGATCCAGAACCTCGAGGGCGGGATCGTCACCGAGATTTTCGTGCGTGAAGGGCAAATGGTGAACAAAGGCGACAAGTTGCTGCGCCTGGATGACACGCGTTTTCTGTCGAACAAGGGCGAGAGCGAGGCCGACCGTTATGCGTTGATGGCGCAGGTCGAACGTTTGTCGGCTGAAGCCGAAGGGCGGCCGATGAAACTCTCGGACGAAGTCGTCAGCAAGGCGCCACAAGTGGCCGAAGACGAACGTGCGTTGTACGACCAGCGCCAGCGTCGACTGGCCAGCGAACAACGCACCCTCACTGAACAGCTGCGGCAGAAAACTCAGGAACTGGCGGAGTTTCGTTCCAAGCAAGGTCAGTACAGTTCCAGCCTGGCGCTGTTGCAACAAGAGATGAACATGTCGTCGCCTCTGGTCGGCACCGGCGCCGTATCGCCAGTGGAAATCCTGCGACTCAAACGCAGCGCGGTGGAGATTCGCGGTTCGCTGAATGCGACGACCCTGGCGATTCCTCGGGCGGAATCGGCGATCAACGAGATCAAGAGCAAGATCGACGAATCGGAACAGACCTTCCGCTCCGACGCGGCCAAAGACCTCAATCAGAAACGCACCGACCTGTCGAAAATCACCGCCTCGAGCATCGCCATCGACGACCGCGTCAGCCGCACCACCGTGACCTCGCCGGTGCACGGGGTCATCAAGCAGCTCAAGGTCAACACCATCGGCGGCGTGGTGCAGCCGGGCAGCGACATGGTCGAAATCGTGCCACTGGAGGACAACCTGCTGATCGAAGCCAAGGTGCGTCCGCAAGACGTCGCGTTCCTCCATCCGGGCCAGAAAGCCATGGTCAAGTTCAGTGCCTATGACTACACGATCTACGGCGGGCTGAGCGCAAAACTGGAACTGATCGGTGCCGACACGATTACCGATGACAAGGGCAACAGCTTCTACCTGATTCAGGTGCGCACCGATAAAAACCACTTGGGCGGCGATGTGAAACCGCTGCTGATCATCCCGGGGATGGTGGCGACGGTGGACATTATTACTGGGGAGAAAAGTGTGCTGGATTACCTGCTTAAACCGGTGCTGAAAGCGCGGACCGAGGCGATGCGCGAGCGGTAGAAGTTTCTGGATCTGGTGGTGAATTGACTGGCCTCATCGCTGGCAAGCCAGCTCCCACAGGTTCTGAGGTGCTCACAGATTTTGTGTTCGACACGGACACTGTGGGAGCTGGCTTGCCAGCGATGGGGCCAGCCCAGACATCAACTATCTGTCGCCATGATTGCGCTGAAAAACCTCCGCCCCCATCGCCGCAATCTGCCCCTCGATCAGCGCCTCGAACGGCTTGAGCAACGGCGCAAACGTCATCGGCGCTTCCAGAGTTTCCAGCGCCTGCACAATCGCCTCAATCGTTGACAACGCCCCCGGCCCCGGCGCTTTGCGCAACCGATAGCGCGATACCCCACCCTGCGCCAGCGTCACCCGCGGCAACGCCGCCAGCAGCGGGTTGAGATGAAGCATCTTGCGTGCCTTGCGCCAGGTGCCGTCCGGCACCACCAGCAACAACGGTTGATCGGATTCGCGGTAAGCCTGCAGCGGCTGCGCATCGTCAGCGGGAAACAGCAACCGCGCCTGATATCCCGGCCGATTGAGCAGCGCCGGCAGATCCTCGAATATCTCACCGACAATCAACTCGGCATTGGCCAAACCCAGCGCCGCCAACCGCGCAGTATTCAACGCATGGTTAACCTCGCTCGGATGCTGCAACAGCAGAACGCGGGTGCGGCTGTCGAGGCTCGGGATCAGCGGGCACAGGCAGTGGCTTTGTGGACGCAGGCAGCGCGGACATTGGGGTCTGGACATGGTTCTTATGCCTGATTGAGCTGTGCTTTGAGCAAATCACGGAAGGTCTGAATCAACGGTTCGCGGCTGCGGCCCCGGCGCATGATCATCGAAAACGGCGCCTGATAACCGAAGGTCGCCGGCAGCAACACGCGCAAGTCTCCTTTGTCGGCCCAGGCCTGAGCGTAGTGCTCCGGCAGGTAGCCGATGTAGGCGCCGGACAGCACCAGAATCAGCTGTGCCTCCATACTTTCCACGGTCGCCGCGCTGTGTTTGAAACCGTGGCGCGCCAGTTCCGCCTGACTCCAATAACCACGGCCGACCATGCGTTGCTGGGTGATGACCTGCTCGGGAATCCGCCGCTCGTGGAACAACGGATGGCGGCTGCTGCAATACAGCCAGTGCTGCTCGCGGTACAGCGGCATGTACACCAGGCCGCTCATGCGCGTGGAAAACGCGCCGATGGCCAGATCGAGGCGGTTGTCCTGCACACCGAGTTGCAGTTCGTAGGGGCTCATCACCGACAAGTGCAAATGCACCGCCGGGTGCTCCTGGCTATAAGCGCCGATGGCTTCGGCGAACGGCAAGGCCTTGTCGCTGACGGTGGAGTCGATCACCCCGAGATTGAGCGTACCGCGCAGTTCGCCCTTGAGTGCAGCAGCGTATTGCTCGAAACCTTCAAGTTCGGCCAGCAGGCGCAGGGTTTCCTGATGGAACAGCTCGCCCTTGCTGGTCAGGCTGAACCCGCCCCGTCCGCGATGACACAACACCAGACCAAGCGCCGCTTCGAGCTGGCTCATATAGGTGCTGATCGCCGAGGTCGACAGGTTGAGCTCCTGTTGCGCGTTGGCGAAACCCTGATGCCGGACCACGCTGACGAAGATGCGCAATAGTTTCAGGTCGGGTAAAGCGTTGGCCATCAGGTACTCCACAAACCATTTGAACTCGCCGATCCCTGTAGGAGCTGCCGCAGGCTGCGATCTTTTGATCTTGATTTCTGGCAGCTTTGAAGGCGCCGAAAATCAAAAGATCGCAGCCTGCGGCAGCTCCTACAGGGTGATTCGGCAGCGGGAGAAGTCTAGCTCGGGCATCGCCATTAGTTTAGAAAAATCTGAACTAAGTTTTTGCCCGTAGCGATTCTTCCCCCGCACTACATTTCGCAGAATCGGCCCCACAGCGGCGTCCGAACCTGTGCTCGACGGTGCGCCGACATAAATAAAACAAAGACGATGAGGCCCTACCCGTGGACAAGATTCTTCACCAACCACTGGGCGGCAACGAAATGCCGCGCTTCGGCGGCATCGCCACCATGCTCCGACTCCCCCATGTACCGACCGCTGCCGGCCTGGACGCTGCCTTCGTTGGCGTGCCCCTGGACATCGGTACTTCGCTGCGCCCCGGCACCCGCTTCGGGCCGCGCGACATCCGCACCGAATCGGTGATGATCCGCCCGTACAACATGGCCACCGGCGCCGCGCCGTTCGACTCGCTGTCGGTCGCCGACATCGGTGACGTGGCGATCAACACCTTCAACCTGCTCGACGCCGTGCGCATCATCGAAGAGGCCTACGACAACATCCTCGAGCACAACGTGATCCCGATGACCCTGGGTGGCGACCACACCATCACCCTGCCGATCCTGCGGGCGATTCACAAGAAGCACGGCAAGGTCGGTCTGGTGCACATCGATGCCCACGCTGACGTCAACGATCACATGTTCGGCGAGAAGATCGCCCACGGCACGACCTTCCGTCGCGCCGTCGAAGAAGGTCTTCTGGACTGCGACCGCGTGGTGCAGATTGGTTTGCGCGCGCAGGGTTACACCGCTGACGACTTCAACTGGAGCCGCGATCAGGGCTTCCGCGTCGTACAAGCCGAAGAGTGCTGGCACAAGTCGCTGGCGCCGCTGATGGCCGAAGTGCGCGAGAAAGTCGGCGGCGGCCCGGTGTACCTGAGCTTCGACATCGACGGCATCGACCCGGCCTGGGCGCCAGGTACCGGCACCCCGGAAATCGGGGGTCTGACGACCATTCAGGCGATTGAAATCGTTCGCGGCTGCCAGGGCCTCGACCTGATCGGCTGCGATCTGGTAGAAGTCTCGCCCGCTTACGACACCACCGGCAACACCTCGCTGCTGGCCGCCAACCTGCTGTACGAAATGCTCTGCGTACTGCCTGGCGTGGTCCACCGCTGAGGGTTCGGCCATGAACGAACGTGATCAGGTGTTGAAAGCGGCTGCCGATCTGGTGTCCGCCTTCGCGCGTAACGATCGCGAAGCTTATTTCGGCGCGTTCAGCGCCGACGCAAGCTTCGTGTTTTACACCCTCGAACAGCCGCTGCTGTCGCGCGATGCCTATCAGGCGTTGTGGGACACCTGGCGCGCCGAGGATGGCTTTGAAGTGCTGTCGTGCACTTCGAGCAACGCCTTCGTCAGCCTGCAAGGTGACGTGGCGGTGTTTATCCATGACGTGGCCACCGAGCTGCGCATGCAAGGGGAGCAACATTTCAGCCAGGAGCGCGAGACGATTGTTTTCCGCAAACAAACGTCGAGCCTAGAACAACAAGGCCATTGGCTGGCCTGCCACGAACATTTGTCCGCAATGCCGGAAGGGCTGCCATCCCCTTAGCCAAACAGGTGACGCTCACGCACGATGAGCGCGCCTTTATGATCGGAGCAGATCATGAATAACAACAACAACGACCAAAGCCTTACGCAAATTGAAACCCACGGGGTCGAACAGATCCCGGACCACGAACGCACCGCAGGCCCGACGGACTTGTTCCGGATGATCTTCGGTGGTTCCAATACCTTTGCCACCGCCGTGCTCGGCAGTTTCCCGGTACTGTTCGGCCTGTCGTTTCAGGCCGGTGTCTGGGCGATTGTGCTGGGCGTGCTGCTCGGCTCGCTGATCCTCGCACCGATGGGCCTGTTCGGCCCGATCAACGGCACCAACAATGCCGTGTCCTCCGGCGCCCACTTCGGCGTGCACGGGCGGATCGTCGGTTCGTTCCTGTCGCTGTTGACCGCCATCGCGTTTTTCTCGCTCTCGGTGTGGAGTTCGGGCGATGCATTGATCGGCGGGGCGAAACGCCTGATCGGTCTGCCGGAAACCGACCTGACCCTGGGCCTGGCCTACGGTCTGTTCGCGATTCTGGTGCTGACCGTGTGCATCTACGGCTTCCGCTTTCTGCTGTGGGTGAACAAGATCGCGGTGTGGAGCGCCAGTCTGTTGTTCCTGCTGGGCATGTTCGCCTTCGCCGGTCCTTTCGATGTCAACTACGCCGGTACGGTGAACCTCGGGCAACCGGGCTTCTGGGCGGCGTTCATCGGCGCGGCGCTGGTGGCGATGAGCAACCCGATCTCGTTCGGTGCGTTCCTCGGCGACTGGTCGCGCTACATCCCGCGTGACACCTCCAAGCAGCGAATCATGGCCGCCGTGGTGCTGTCGCAGATCGCCACGTTCATTCCGTTCCTGTTCGGCCTGAGCACCGCGACCATCGTCGCGATCAAGGCGCCGGACTACATCGCGGCGAACAATTATGTGGGTGGTCTGCTGACGGTATCGCCGAGCTGGTTCTTCCTGCCGGTGTGCCTGATTGCGGTGATCGGCGGTATGTCCACCGGCACCACCTCGCTGTATGGCACCGGGCTGGACATGTCCAGCGTATTTCCACGGGTGCTGTCGCGGGTCAAGGCGACGCTGCTGATTGGCGTGCTGTCGATTGCCTTCATTTTCATCGGGCGCTTTGCGGCGAACCTGGTGCAGAGCGTGTCGACCTTCGCCGTGCTGATCATCACCTGCACTACTCCGTGGATGGTGATCATGATTATCGGCCTGCTGGTGCGTCGCGGCTTCTACTGCCCGGATGACCTGCAAGTGTTCACTCGCGGCGAGCAAGGCGGACGCTACTGGTTCAACCACGGCTGGAACTGGCGTGGCCTGGGTGCATGGATCCCGAGCGCGGCGGTCGGCCTGTGCTTCGTCAACCTGCCGGGGCAGTTCGTCGGCCCGCTGGGCGAGATGGCCGGCGGCATCGACATCAGCCTGCCGGTGACGCTGGGTCTGGCGTCGATGGTGTATCTGACGCTGCTGAGCCTGTTCCCGGAACCGCGCGAGGTGTTCGGGCCGCAGGATGCGCGGCGTGAAGCCGCAGTAAAACCTGAACTGCGTCAGGCCGCCTGACGCNAAAGCAATCTGTCAGTCACTTCTTTGTTGAATGTGCCTACGCCTTCGCGAGCAGGCTCGCTCCCACAGTGAGCAGCACCCCGAACCAAATTTGTTTCACCATAAAAAAGACAATCGGAGACACGCCATCATGGCTTTGGATTTATTCGTCGTCCTCATCTACGCCGCCGGCATGCTGTTGCTCGGCTACTACGGCATGCGCAAGGCCAAGACCAACGAGGACTTTCTCGTTGCCGGGCGTAACCTGGGCCCGAGCCTGTACATGGGCACCATGGCCGCGACCGTGCTCGGTGGCGCGTCCACCGTCGGCACCGTGCGCTTGGGTTACGTGCACGGGATCTCCGGTTTCTGGCTGTGCGCGGCACTGGGTTGCGGCATCGTCGCGCTGAACCTGTTCCTCGCCAAACCGCTGTTGAAACTGAAGATCTACACCGTTACCCAAGTCCTGGAAAAACGCTACAACCCGATGGCCCGCTCGGCGAGCGCGGCGATCATGCTGGCCTACGCGCTGATGATCGGCGTGACCTCGATCCTCGCCATCGGCACCGTGCTGCAAGTGCTGTTCGGCCTGCCCTTCTGGATCTCGGTATTGCTCGGCGGTGGCGTGGTGGTGATCTACTCGGCGATCGGCGGCATGTGGTCGCTGACCCTGACCGACATCGTCCAGTTCATCATCAAGACCGTGGGCCTGATGTTCATCCTGTTGCCGATCTGCCTGTACCGCGTCGGTGGCTGGGACGAACTGGTGCTGAAGCTGCCGGCAGCGGCGTTCAACTTCACCACCATCGGCTGGGACACGATCATCACCTACTTCATGATCTACTTCTTCGGCATCCTGATCGGTCAGGACATCTGGCAACGGGTGTTCACCGTCAAGACCGCCAAAGTCGCGCAGTACGCCGGCAGCATCGCCGGTATCTACTGCATCCTTTACGGGCTGGCCTGCGCGCTGATCGGCATGGCTGCGCATGTGCTGATCCCGGATCTGGACAACGTCAACAACGCCTTCGCCGCCATCGTCAAACTGTCGCTGCCGGACGGCATCCGTGGTCTGGTGATCGCTGCGGCACTGGCGGCGATGATGTCCACCGCCAGCGCCGGCCTGCTCGCCGCGGCCACCACCCTGACCGAAGACCTGCTGCCGAAACTGCGCGGCGGCAAACAGTCGAGCTTGGGCGTCAACCGCCTGTTCACGTTGCTGACCGGTGTCGTGGTGCTGGGGATTGCGCTGGTGGTGAATGACGTGATCAGCGCCCTGACCCTGGCCTACAACCTGCTGGTCGGCGGCATGCTGATTCCGCTGATTGGCGCGATCTTCTGGAAACGTGCGACCACCGCCGGCGCCATCGCCAGCATGGGCCTGGGTTTCGCCACCGCGCTGCTGTTCATGTTCAAGGACGGTCTGGATGCGAACACGCCGATCTACTACAGCCTGGCTGTGGGCCTGGTGAGTTTTGTGGTGGTCAGCCTGGTCTCCCCTCGCCCGGCGACGGTGGCGAGTGCGATCTAAGCTTTACGTAACGACTTGATGCTTTCTTCGACGGGTGTGGCGTCGGTTGCCACACCCGTTTTTTTACGTCTGGAGAAATGGTTTATGAAGATCGTTTCGCGCGATCAGTGGTTCGAAGTTCTGAATTTGAGCGATGGCATTCGCCTGATTCACGAGCCGTATATTCGCCCGTTCTACCGCTGCAACCTCTGGCACATCCAGGGCCGCGACAGGGATCTGCTGCTCGACAGCGGTTCGGGACTGGTCAGCCTGCGCGAACAGTTGCCCTGGCTGACTGAACGGCCGCTGGTGGCCGTCGCCAGCCACTGCCATTTCGACCACATCGCCGGGCATCACGAATTCGCCGAGCGCCTGGTGCATCGCGCCGAAGCTGACATCCTCGCCGCGCCGGACGGCGAGAACGATTTGAGCCGGGCCTTTGTCGGCGACGACATGTTCGAGGCGCATCCGGACTGTCCGCTGTGCTACGCCGAATACCGGGTGAAGGCCGCGCCGGCCACCGGGTTTGTCGAGGATGGCGATGTGCTGGATCTGGGCAATCGCACCTTGCAGGTGCTGCACACGCCGGGGCATTCACCGGGCGGCATCAGCCTGTATGAAGCGGCGACCGAAACCTTGTTCAGCGGCGACATCATCTACGACGGGCCGCTGATCGAAGACGCCTACCACTCCAATCTGGAGGATTACGCCGCCAGCCTGCGGCGCTTGCAGGTGCTGCCGATCCGCACCGTGCATGGCGGGCATTTCGGCAGTTTTTCCGGCGGGCATTTACGTTCGATGATTGACCAATGGCTGCGCGGGCACGCTTGAGGCCTGAAGTTTGAGCTCCACCACAAAGCAAAAGATCGCAGCCTTCGGCAGCTCCTACAGGAAACACATTCCCTGTAGGAGCTGGCGAAGGCTGCGATCTTTTGATCTTTTATTTGAGCACTACCGCCGGCGAGGCTGACGCCGGCGCTGTTCGTCATCGGTGCGGATCGGTACGGGTTGCAGAGGCGGTTCGATCAAGCCGAGGGCTACACCCAAATCGTGCAGCCAGTTCTGAATTTTCTCTTTCATCGTCATGCCCCCTTCAGGGTAGTGCTGAGCGGCCGGAATTCTGAGGCCGCTTCGCACTGATAATAGTCCGAAGTCCTACGCAATGCTCGGCCAAATCCGCAATGATCTGTTACTGAATTGAACAGAATTACGATTGGTTGGTTCACGCCGTGCGCCGGGGTTCACTCGATGCCA
The DNA here is from genome assembly GCF_052045635.1 of Pseudomonas sp. 22189. Lineage (NCBI taxonomy): Bacteria > Pseudomonadati > Pseudomonadota > Gammaproteobacteria > Pseudomonadales > Pseudomonadaceae > Pseudomonas > Pseudomonas sp. 22189. The sequence goes on along the minus strand of NZ_JBQEPG010000013.1, from coordinate 167,424 downwards.
CGGGATAGAGAGCTTGCTGCTGCTCAATCCAGGCATTGAGGTTGGCCCCGACCATGCCCTTGCGCCACATGAGCCACGTTGTCGCACTGGCGAACGGCTCGACCAACGGGTGCACCGCGACGCTTTCACGCCCCGGCAGACTGGCGAGCATCGACTCCGACATCAGCGCCACACCGCTGCCGGCAATCACGCAGGCAAGCATGCCCTGATAGGACTCGATCTCCATCGCCCGGCCCATCGCCGCCTGATAGTGGACAAACCACGCTTCCAGCCGGGCGCGGTAGGCGCAGCCATGGCGGAAGGTAAACACCGCCCTGCCCTCGACGTCCTTGGCGCTGCGGATCGGCGGATGATCGGCCTCGCTGATCAGCACCAGACGCTCCTCACACAGCGGCACGCCGTCGATCCCGGCCAATTGCGGCGGACCGTCCACCAGCGCCGCATCAAGACGCCCGGAGACGAGGCCTTCGAGTAACTCGCCGCTGGGCCCGGATTGCACTTGCAGGTTCACCGCCGGGTATTGCTTGTGATAACGCGCCAACAGCGCCGGCAAATGGATCGCCGCGGTGCTGTACAGCGTGCCGAGGACAAAATCCCCGGCCGGTTGCCCGCCCATCACTGCCGCACTGGCCTGATCGCGCAGGGCAAACAGCTTGCCGGTGTAGTCCAGCAGGACTTTTCCCGCAGGGGACAACTGCAAACGCTGACGCTCACGAACGAAAAGTTCGACGCCCAATTGCTCTTCCAGCTGTTTGAGCCGGGTCGACAGGTTGGACGGCACCCGGTGCAGACGCTCGGCGGCGCGGGTGATCGAACCTTCCTCGGCCACTGCCTGAAAGATCCGCAATTGGCTGAACTCCACAAACCTTCTCCATAACAGAACAAGTTTCTCACTATTATTCAATTTTAAAGAAAGTCAATCGGTTCTAGCCTGACGGTCATTGCTCCTCCAAAGGAATCCTGACCATGTCGCCACTGATTCGCTTATCCGCCTGTTTCATCGCCCTGATGATGGCCATGGGCATCGGGCGTTTCGCCCTCACCCCGCAACTGCCGCACCTGCTCAGCGAAGGCCAGATCGATCTGACGGCCGCCGGTCTGATTGCCGCGGCCAACTACCTCGGCTATCTGTTGGGCGCGGTGGATGCGATGTTCGCCCATCGTCCGCAGCAAGTGCAGCGGCGTCTGCACGGTGGATTGTGGCTGTGCGTGGTGCTGACGCTGGCATCGTTCTGGGCCAACGGTTTCTGGGCGCATTTGCTGCTGCGCTTCGGCACCGGAGTGGCGAGTGCCTGGGTGCTGGTGATGATTACGGCGCTGAGTCAGCCCTTGGCAGCGGCGGCAGGTCGGCCACGGCTGGGTGCGCTGGTATTTGCCGGCCCCGGACTGGGAATTTTTCTGACCGGGTTGCTGGCACTGTTCTCACATCTGCTGAACCAGACATCTGCCACCTTGTGGCTGATCTATGCCGGCGTGGCGTTGCTGATGCTGCTGGCGATCGTGCGAATCCTGCCGCAACCGGGCGTGCACACGCCGGTCGCCACGCTCAACGTCAATCATTCGAATCGCGGCATCCCGCGACTGGCAGTGGTGTATGCGCTGTATGGCGTGGGTTACATCATCCCGGCCACATTCCTTTCGCAAATGGCCAACGCGCAGTTTCACGGGCAATGGCAGGCCGATCTGTTCTGGCCGTGCTTCGGCCTCGGCGCGGCCATCGGCGTATTGCTGGTGAGCCTGCGACGCCACGACCCGAACACCACACGGCACTGGCTGACCGCCACCCTGTGGTTGCAAGCGCTCGGGGTCTTTGCCTGTCTGTTGGGCAGCGGTTATGGCCTAGCGCTGGGGGTGATGTTGTGCGGCATGCCGTTCCTCGCTTGCATGCAACTGGTGATGCAACGCTCGCGGGAACTGGCGCCGCACAGCACCCAGCGCAACGCCGGGCTGCTGACGGCGTGCTTTGCCGTCGGCCAGCTCAGCGGCCCGCTGCTGGCGGCGCTGAGCAGCCATTTCAGCGGCGGCTTGCAACCGGCGCTGGTGATCGCCGGCAGCGGTCTGCTGATTGCCGGTGGGCTGGCCTTGCAGTCAGTCAGCGCTGGCCGAGGGCTTGGCGCAAACGCCGACGCACCCACTGCTCAGCGCTGACAAAAGTGATGCCCAGCAACACCAGTACCGCGCCGATGACGAAGTTCACGCTCAATTCTTCACCGAGCAGTAGCACGCCGAAGGTGACGCCGAACAGCGGCGTCATGAACGAAAACACCGCCAGATTGGCCGCCAGATAGCGGCGCAGCAGCCAGAACCAGGTCAGGTAACTGAAAAACGACACCACCAGACCCTGAAACAACACGCTGGCCACCGCCACGGGGGTCAGGCTGACGTGGCTGATCTGGCCGCTGAACAACGCGATCAACAACAGTCCAGCGAAGCCGACGATCAACTGATAGAACAGGGTCAACGTCACTGGCGCCTCTGACAGACGCGAGGCGCGCACCACCACGGTGGTCGCGCCCCAGCAGGCGCCGGCAATGACCCCGAACGCATCGCCCAGCAGCATGCGCCGGTCGAGGTTGTCCCACGACACGCCGCCGGCGAAGGCTATCGCGATGCCGACGAACGCTAGCAGAATCCCCAGCCACTGCAGCGGGCGCAGGCGCTCGCTGGCCAACAGGAAATGCACGCCCAGCGCGGTGAAAATCGGCGCGGTGTAGAGGAACACCGACATGTGCGCGGCGGTGGTCAGCTGCAGACCTTCGGCGATGAAGAAGAACTCCAGACCGAACAACGCACCGGCCAGCAGTCCGCCGCGCCAGGTGTTGCTCACCTGATCCCAACCGCCCTTCCAGCACAGCAGCAGGCCCACCAGCAGCGCAGAAATACCCGAGCGCCCGGCGGCTTGCATCACCGGCGCGATGTCCGGCGCGGCCCACTTGATCATCACTTGCTGCACGCCCCAGATCAGGCAGAGGCCGATCATCACCTGCAAGGCAAACCCGTCGGCATTGCGCCGCTCGACACTCACCGCAACACCTCGAAAACACACAACATGGCAGCCGTCCACTGGTCGAAAATCTGTGTCGGGGATTATCAATCAGTCGGGCAAAAAAAGCCGTCTGAAAAAGACTTTGTCTGAGTCAGTAACGTCAGCGGTGTATGCCTGTCGGCTGCGCCGCCATTCGCTGGCAAGCCAGCTCCCACAATGACCGGGTTGCTCACTGATTCTTGGTTCGCCACAAAACGCTGTGGGAGTCTGGCTTGCCAGCGATGACGTCAGTTCGATCAACGCAGATCAGGGAGCTGAACTCAGTAGTCGTTTCGTCACCAATAAACCAACCGAGCAGGCAACAGCCGTGGCAAACGTCCCCCACGCCCAATCCATCAAACTCACCTGAACCGACCACCCACGCAACGTTGCCCAATTGGTCAGGTCATACGTGCCATACGCCACCAGCCCCAACAACGCGCCCATTCGTGCCGCCCGTTGCCAGTTCAGCGCCGGCAACACCACAAACTGCACGCAACCAACAACGTACAGGCAATAAAAAACCGCTGCCGGAACCAGCAGCGGTTTTTCGAGCATCAGCGAACCGAGCAGCTCGCGGTAGGTGGGCGCCATCAATACGCCGAGCCAGATACCGTCGAGCAACAGAAACGCCAGCAGTGTGGCGCCATAGGCAATCAACGCTTTCTTCATCTGCAAACCCTCATGTAGGAGCTGCCGCAGGCTGCGATCTTTTGCCTTTGAAGATCGAAAGATCGCAGCCTGCGGCAGCTTCTACATGGGGCCGACGGTCACTCAGGTTAGTTCAACGCGATCAGCATGAATGACGATCTTGCCTTCCTTGTACAGCGAACCGATGGCCTTCTTGAAGTTACCCTTGCTGACGCCGAACAGACTGCTGATCAGCGCCGGATCGCTCTTGTCGCTGACGGCCAGCGTGCCGTTGTTTTCGCGCAACTTGGCGAGGATTTTCGAGCTGAGGCTGCTCGCTGCTTCCTGACCTACCGGTTGCAGGCTGAGGCTAATCTTGCCGTCGGCGCGCACTTCCTTGATGAAACCCTTCTCGCGCATGCCGGAGCGCATGAACTTGAAGATTTCATTCTTGTGGATCAAGCCCCAATGCTTGTTGTTGATGATCGCCTTGAAGCCCATGTCGGTGGCTTCAGCCACCAGCAGATCAACTTCCTGACCGGCGCTGTAGTTGGCCGCTGTCTTGTCGAGGTAGCGATCCAGACGCGCGGTCGCGGTGATGCGGCGCGTGTGTTTATCGAGATAGACGTGCACCACGCAGTACTCGCCAGCGGTCATCTGCCGCTTTTCTTCGGAATACGGCAGCAACAGATCTTTTGGCAGGCCCCAATCGAGAAACACGCCAATGCTGTTGACTTCAACCACTTTCAGACTGGCAAATTCGCCGACCTGAACTTTTGGTTTTTCAGTGGTAGCGAGAAGTTTGTCTTCGCTGTCCAGATAAATAAATACATTGAGCCAGTCTTCATCTTCGCTGGGAATATCTTTAGGGATATAACGGTTGGGCAAAAGAATTTCGCCGTCGGCACCGCCGTCCAGATATAAACCGAAGTTAGTGTGTTTAACCACTTGCAAACTGTTGTAACGCCCGACTAAAGCCATTTTCCAAAACCCTCATTGCGTGGCGGCATTCTACCCGGTTTTGCCGGTCTCGTTCGCCGAGCGAGCAGCCGGGCGAAGAAAATCCTCTGGGCACCTTGATTTTCCTTGGTTTGGCGCAAGCGACTCGCCATTCGTCAGGCCAGTGCGGCACCTGACGCAGCGTTTCACGGCTTACATTTTCAGTAACGAGCAATAAATGTTGTTATTTAAAACAGTGGCTTAGGCGGATATTTCGAATAATTAAGCGAGAATAATCCACCCGCACACTCAGTTATTCCCGGGGATATTTATCAAGCAATTGTCAAGTTATTCCTGTACGATGCCTGGCCGAGTTACTTTTCTACAGGTTAATGGCCGCCATGCGTGTAAAAGCATCCACCAGCAAAGCAAAGCCAGCTCCAGCCGTCGAAACCAGCGAATCGATCAATGATCAAATCGCAGCGTTCCTCAAGTCCGGCGGCGAAATCCAGCAAATTGCCAAAGGCGTCAGCGGCCAGACGTTCGGCCCGTCCAAGCAGATCAGCCTGGGCAAGAAGTAACACCCGGTAAAACACCCGTCCTGAGACGCTTTGAGCTTCGAAGCGTCTGGACAGGCACCCGCGCAACACCCTCACTTCTGTTTAATCAATCTTTTGAAAATCGACGAACGGCCATCATTGCCGAGCATTCGCCGGTATCCTTGCACGCGTCTGGATCAAGCGTTTCAGCAGGCTCAGCCCTGCACTCGCTGTTCATGGAGTGACGCATGCTCAAATCAAATTCCTGTTTATTGCTTGTGGGCCTACTGGCCTGGTCATCGGCGCACGCGCAGATTTTCCAGCGCGAGCTCGGCGACTTCGACCTCAAACTCGGCACCACGCCCAGCCGCAGCATGGCCCAAGGTCTGGTCAAGCCGGCAGCCGTCGGCTCGTTCCACGGCGGCCTCGATCTGAGCCACGACAGCGGCCTGTATGTCGGCCAATACGCGCCGAGCATGGGCCTGACCCCGGGCAAGAACCTGGAAATCGACTCCTACGTCGGCTTCAAACAACCTTTCGATCAGACCCTCGGCTACGAAGTCGGGATGATCCACTACAGCTATCCCAAGGTCGATACCCTCGATAGCCAGGAGCTGTTCGGCGGCCTGACCCTGCTCGGCAGCCGTTTCGGTATAGCCGTCAGCAACGACCCGGACAAACAGAACAACACGCTGTTCGCCGATCTGGGTGGCAATCAGCCGTTCGGCATCGGGATCAGCATGAAATACACCACCCATCAATTGAACACGCCGGTGTCAGTGGACGGTGGTTATGTCAGCAGTTTTACCGATTGGTCAGTGAAATTTTCCCGGCCGTTCATGGGCGTCGATCTCGACCTGATCTACAGCAATTCCAACCTCAGTGGCAGCGATTGCTCGGCGTATTCCGGGCACAACAGTCAGTGCGACGGACTGGTGACGCTCAAGGCCGAGCGCGCATTCTATTGATGGGCTGAACTGCCGGGAGCTTCCTGCGTTCACATGAGAATCAGACGTCAGGCTCTCGCAAGGATTCGCTCATGTCTCGCTGGTTCAAACACCTCGCCACCCTGCTGATCTTCACCCTTGCCCTCGGCGCCTGCAGCCGTGTCGGCCTGGCCTACCGCAACCTCGACGTGATCATCCCGTGGACGCTCGGCGACTACCTGGACATGAACGGCGAGCAAAAAGACTGGTTCAACGAACGCCTCAAGGAGCACCTGAACTGGCACTGCACCACGCAATTGCCGGGCTACCTCGACTGGCTGGACCGTTTGCAGGCAATGGTCGAAAGCAATCAAGTGACCGACGCTGCACTGCAAGCACGAACCGAGGAAGCGAAAAAAGCCATTGCCGAAACCGCACGGCAGATCACACCGTCGGCCATCGAGTTACTGCAAGGGCTGGACGACAAACAAGTGGCGGAAATGAACGACGCGTTCGCCAAGGATCTGCGCAAACGTGAAAAGGAATACGTTAAACCGCCGCTGGCGCAACAGATTGCCGAACGCGGCGCACGCATGGACAAGCGCCTGACCGACTGGCTGGGTCCGTTGAGCGTGACTCAGGAACAACGGGTAATGGCTTGGTCGACCGCCCTGGGCGATCAGAATACCCAATGGATCGCCAACCGCGCACATTGGCAGCAGCAGTTCAGTAACGCCGTTGCCCAGCGTAAAAGTGCCGAATTCCCACAACGGATCGAGACACTTCTGGTCAATCGCGAGCGTTTATGGACAGCGGATTACCAAAAAGCCTACGCCAACACCGAAGCGCAGGCGCGTTCGCTGGCGGTGGATCTGATGGCCGAGAGTACGCCGCAGCAGCGTCAGCGGTTGTTGAAGAAGATCGAGGGTGTGCGTAAGGACTTCAATGATTTGAAGTGTCTGAAAGCAGTAAAGCAGGAATAGAAGATCAAAAGATCGCAGCCTTCGGCAGCTCCTACAGGGTTATGTGTAGGAGCTGCCGAAGGCTGCGATCTTTTGTTTTCAGGCAATTTGCGCTTTAGAAGCCACCTCATCAAACGTCGCCTCATCCAGCGCATCCACCTGCTCATCCAGCACTTGCCGCGGATGATCATTGCCGGGAATGCTGCTGTCGATCAGGCTCAACAAGCTGGAACCCCGCGGGGTCAGTATGAAATTGTTACCGGTGCTGCCCTCATGATCCGGACGCGGTTCGATGAACCCACGGTCCAGCAGTAACTTCTCGTACTCGCAGGCCACCGTTTTCAGGTGATCCAGATTCTCGATCGGCTCGCCCGCACTGGCTTTCTCTGCTGCGTAGTCCTCGGCATATTTTCGCGGCGCGAAACTTTCGCCTGCACTGTTCTGCACTTCATGCAGCAAGCGTTCAATCAAATCCCAGTTATAAGTCGTCATCCTGATTCAACCTCCGGTGCGCGTGATTTGGGGCACTGTCATAGGTTGTGACCCGGACACACCGCAGCCGTTCAGCTGCATTTTCCGCAGCGAGCGACCGACATGCTGTTTGCGACAACTCTGAACTTTTCGTCGCATCCAGGCCTCCACCCAATAACCCGCCTTAACCGGAACGGAGGCCTGCCCCATGAAAACCCTGCTCAAACTCACCCTCGCCGCCACCCTCGCCTGCGCCCTGCCGGTCTGGGCCTGTACCCCAGAAGAAGCCACCGCCAAACGTGAACAACTGGCCAAGGAAGTGGCCAAGCTCACCGAACAGAATCCGGCCAAGGCCAAGGAAATCAATGCCGAGTTGCAGAAGATGGACTTGGGCACGGCCAGTGCAGATTTGCCGGACAAGTGCCAGTTGATTGATCAGCGGTTGAAGGAACTGGACTCGGCTGAGAAAAAAACCGAAAGCTAAAAGCACAAGATCAAAAGATCGCAGCCTTCGGCAGCTCCTACACCAGACCCTGTAGAAGCTGCCGAAGGCTGCGATCTTTTGATCTTAAAAATGCATTTGTGCATTTATTTTATTGCACAAACGCATATACAGACTAAGGTTACCTCGAGCAAGGAGATCGGCACCGTTCATCGCAGATGAAAACCGTTAACCACCGATCGCTCGGCAATACCGCAACACCACCACAAGCTGGACGCTTGTTTTCATTCATGGAGGACTGAAAAAATGTTAACCACTCAAGCCACATCATTCACCGGCGAGAGCCTGCCAAGGTGCCTTGTCGGCCATCTGCTCGACCCGCAACTGGTCGAGGTTCAAGCCACTGCACAAACCGCCGCACTGGCCGCTGCCAGTCTCAACTTCAGCATGCAGAAACAGACTCAGACCAACTGGTGCTGGGCCGCTGTTTCCGCTTCGGTCGGCAATTATTACGGCACTGGAAACTGGACCCAGTGCGGCGTCGCCAGCACCCAACTGGACCGCAACTGCTGCAGCCAGCCGGGGCCGTGCAACGTCTACGGCTATCTGGATTCGGCCCTGCAGACCACCCGCAGCTATAACGGGATGAATCAGGGTTCGCTGCAGATGTCGGCCATTCAGAACCAGATCAACATGGGCCGCCCGGTCGGCCTGCGCTGTGCCTGGTACGGTGGCGGTGCGCACTTCCTGGCGATCTACGGCACCAACGGCAACTATGTGCTGGTTGCCGACTCGATCTACGGTTATTCGACCCGCGCGCTGAACTCATTCCCGGGTTCGTACAACGGCGGCGGCAACTGGACTCACACTTACTTCACCGCAAAAAACTAGGAGGGCAACATCATGCAACTGACTTATCCAAAGGCGCCTTCCAACGGCGTACAGACGTTGCGTCCGGTGCTGCAAGCCGCGCTGCAAAACCAGGGCTTCGGCATCAACCGCCAGTTCGCCAACGCGACACCGGCCAAAGTCAGCCTCAGCGAAGCCTATCGTGGCTACTCGCTGACACTCGACGATCTGAGCCAGGGCAAGGGTTTGAAAGACGCACGCATCGGTGACTGGCATTACCTGGTGTTTGCCGACGGCGTCAGCATTGCCGATGCGCAACTGGCCGAGGTGCGTGGCCATGTCGAGTTCGCTTCGCTGAACCACGGCACCCGGGCCGCCGACACCGTGGGCGCGTTGAAACTGGCGGAACAGGCGCCGCAATTGCAAGGCAAAAGCGTTGAACTGCGCGTGCTGTTTGTCTCGGCGCTGCACGTCGTGGCGATCTGGCTGCATGCGGACGGTGAGGATGTGCTGATCCCGATTGAGCCGACGCCAAAAGAGCTGGGCGACTCGCGGCTGTACAGCGAAGCCGCGCTGCTCGCGCTGCTCAAACCGGCGGCAGATCGCGCCAGACAGCGCTTTGACGCGGACACCAGCGGACAGTTGGGGAACTGACAGACCCTGCGCATAAAAAACCCGGACACTGTCCGGGTTTTTTATTGGCCATTTGTGGCGACTTATTCAGCCGCAGGCTCGGCCGGCTTGCGGCGCTTGAGCGGGGCCATGCCGTCGCTGCTCACCAGCGAATCCGGCTTCGGCCGATTGGCGCTCTTGCGCTTGGTCGGGGTCTTGGCGGCGGTTTTCTTCTTGTCGCCCTTGGCGTCGGTCTTTTTCTTCTTCACGCCGACGGCTTTGCCCGAGGCCTTGACCTTTTTCGGCCCACCGTAGGTGCCTTTGACTTCCTTGATGGTGCGGCGCTCGAAGCTCTGCTTCAGGTAGCGCTCGATGCTCGACATCAGGTTCCAGTCACCGTGGCAGATCAGCGAGATCGCCAGACCGTCGTTGCCTGCGCGGCCGGTACGACCGATGCGGTGCACGTATTCGTCGCCGCTGCGTGGCATGTCGAAGTTGATCACCAGATCCAGGCCATCAACGTCCAGACCACGGGCCGCGACGTCGGTAGCGACCAGAATCTTCACGCCGCCCTGCTTCAGACGGTCGATCGCCAGTTTGCGATCCTTCTGGTCTTTCTCGCCGTGCAGCACGAACGCTTTGTATTCCTGAGCCACGAGGCGGCCGTAGATGCGGTCGGCCATGGCCCGGGTGTTGGTGAAGACGATGGCCTTCTGGTAGGTCTCGTTGGCCAGCAGCCAGTTGACGATCTGTTCTTTGTGCTGGTTGTGATCGGCTGTGATGATCTGCTGACGGGTGGTCGAGTTCAGTTGGCTGACCGCGTTGAGCTGCAGGTGCTCAGGGTTGTTCAGCACCTTGGCGATCATCTCGCGCAGGCCGGAACCGCCGGTGGTGGCGGAGAACAGCATGGTCTGCTGACGGTTAGGGCATTCGTCGACCAGACGCTGTACGTCTTCGGCGAAGCCCATGTCGAGCATGCGGTCGGCTTCGTCGAGCACCAGCACTTCGACTTCTTTGAGGTCGAGGTTGCCGGCGTTGAGTTGCTCGATCATCCGGCCCGGGGTACCGATCAGGATGTCCGGCACCTTGCGCAGCATCGCCGCTTGCACCTTGAAGTCTTCACCGCCGGTGATCAGGCCGGACTTGATGAAGGTGAACTGCGAGAAGCGTTCAACTTCTTTCAGGGTCTGCTGGGCCAGTTCGCGGGTCGGCAGCAGGATCAGGGTCTTGATGCTGACGCGAATCTTCGCCGGGCCGATCAGGCGGTTGAGGATCGGCAGGACAAAAGCGGCGGTCTTGCCGCTACCGGTTTGCGCCGTCACCCGCAGGTCACGCCCCTGGAGCGCCAGCGGAATGGCCGCTGCTTGCACAGGCGTTGGCTCGACAAATTTCAGCTCGGCCACGGCTTTGAGCAGGCGTTCGTGCAGGGCGAATTGGGAAAACACGGGTGCTACCTCGAAGATATGCAAAAAAACAGCTGCATAGGTTACCGGTTTCGAGCGCTCAGGCCGAGTTTCTTTATACAAACGGGCGTAATCAGTGGCTTTTTTGTTGCTCGATTTGTCTCCAACGGTAATACACAGCGTCTTAAATGCTCTAATCGCCCATCGCGTCTTACAGAAGAATCGTTGCTCACATGGATTTCAAACAGCTCTGGCTCAACGCCCAAGACCTCTGGGGTGCCCTCGAAAAGCACCCGTTCCTGCAATCCGGCCTGGCGCTGATGCTGCTATTGGTGATCGCGCTGATCCTCGGACGAGTGGCGCGCTATCTGATCCTGCACGCCAGCCGCATGCTCGGGCGCCAGCCGGCGCTGCACTGGATCAACGACTTTCGCCACAACAAGGTGTTTCAGCGTCTGGCGCAGATGACGCCATCGCTGGTAATCCAGTTCGGTCTGCACCTGGTGCCGGAACTGAGCAAAACCGCGATGACCTTCCTCGGCAACGTGGCGCTGTCCTTCACCATCCTGTTCCTGCTGCTGTCGGTCAGCGCCCTGCTCAATGCGTTGCTGGACATCTATGCGCGCACCGAACACGCGCGCACCCGCTCGATCAAGGGCTATGTGCAACTGGCGAAAATGGTCTTGTACGTGTTTGGCGCGATCATCATCGTCGCCACCCTGATCGACCGTTCGCCGTTGTTGCTGCTGTCCGGTCTGGGTGCGATGTCGGCGGTGATTCTGTTGGTCTACAAGGACACCCTGCTGTCGTTCGTCGCCAGCGTACAGCTGACCAGCAACGACATGCTGCGGGTCGGCGACTGGATCGAAATGCCGCAAGTCGGCGCCGATGGCGACGTGGTCGACATTACCTTGCACACGGTCAAGGTGCAGAATTTCGACAAGACCATCGTCTCGATCCCGACCTGGCGCCTGATGTCCGAATCGTTCCGCAACTGGCGCGGCATGCAGCAGTCCGGTGGACGACGGATCAAGCGCAGCCTGTTCATCGACGCCAGCGGCGTGCGCTTCATCCGCGACGATGAAGAAGAAAAGCTCTCCCAGGTGCACCTGCTGACCGCCTACATGGGCCGCAAGAAAGCCGAACTCAAAGCGTGGAACGAGGCGCAGGGTAATGTAGCGGCAATGGCGGCCAACCGTCGGCGCATGACCAACATCGGCACCTTCCGCGCTTATGCACTGGCCTACCTGAAAAGCCATCCCGAGATCCAGCCGAACATGACCTGCATGGTGCGCCAGATGCAGACCACGGCGCAGGGCATTCCGCTGGAAATCTACTGCTTCACGACTACCACAGTGTGGGCCGATTACGAGCGGATTCAGGGGGATATTTTCGATTATCTGCTGGCGGTGCTACCGGAGTTTGGCTTGAGCCTGTATCAGCAGCCGAGTGGCGGGGATTTGCGTTCGGGGTTATTGCCGGCGGTGCTGGGTTCGGCGCATATTCCGGAACCGCAAAAACATCTCATGTAACACCATCCCCAATGTAGGAGCTGCCGCAGGCTGNCTTTGATCTTTAAAATCAAAAGATCGCAGCCTGCGGCAGCTCCTACATTCAGTTATGCGGTGCGGCGGATACCGAGGCGGCTGATCCATACTGCGGCGAGGATGACGCTGCCGCCGAGCAACAATCGCCCCAGCTCTTCGTGCTGATTCCAGATCAGCAGATTCAGCAGCAGCCCCACCGGCACATGCAAATTGTTCATCACCGCCAGCGTGCCACCGTTGACCATGCACGCGCCCTTGTTCCACCAGTACATGCCCAGCGCGGTGGAGACCAGGCCGAGAAACAGCAACACACCCCACTGCAGCGGTGCTTCGGGCAGGAAGTTGGCTTTGCCGAACAGCAGAAACGCCGGCAACACCACCGCCAGTGCGCCGAGGTAGAAGAAGCCGAAACGCCGGTAATGCGGCAGGTCGCTCGGGTGTTTCGCCACCAGATGCTTGTACAGCACCTGGCCGGCGGCGTAGGTGAAGTTGGCCAGTTGCAGCAACAGGAAACCCATGAAGAAATCCGAGTTGATCCGATCAAAACGAATCACTGCCGCACCGCCCACCGCTACCAATGCAGCGACCAGCGCCCATGGATTGAAGCGTCGGTTCAACGCATCTTCGATCAACGTCACATGCAACGGTGTGAGGATGGTGAACAGCAGCACCTCCGGCACCGTCAGCACGCGGAAGCTCAGGTACAGGCAAACGTAGGTGATGCCGAACTGCAACGCGCCGATCAGCAGCATGCCGCGCATGAACGAAGGTTCCACCGAACGCCAGCGGGTCAACGGAATGAACACCAGCCCGGCCAGCACCACACGCACCAGTACCGCGAAGTAGCTGTCGACGTGCCCGGCGAGGTATTCGCCGATCAGACTGAAGGAAAACGCCTGGATCAGCGTGACAAAAAGTAGATAGCCCATGGTCGCCTCTGTTTCGAATGGCGGCGACGATAGCCGGTTTTACATTCCGCAACCAACACAAAATCCCCTGTAGGAGCTGCCGCAGGCTGCGATCTTTTGATTGTAAAAAACAACATCAAAAGATCGCAGCCTGCGGCAGCTCCTACAGGGAGAGCAGTGAATCAGAGAAATCCCAGGCAAAAAAAAGCCCGATCTCGCTAAAGCGTTCAATCGGGCTACAGCACTCAGGAGCAACAAGTGCAAAGGGAGGTTCGATGCGCGTAGAGCCTTGAAGGGGTTGCGCCAGGTCACTTAAACAAGCGGCGATTATCTGGCGATTAACCCATCAAGCGACCTGGGACAGTTTGGCGTTGGCCTGATTCAAGCCCTTCTCCTGGAAGTCGCCGCCCAGGTTCATGCCTTCGGCGTGAATGAAGGTCACGTCGTGGATGCCGATGAAACCCATGACCTGGCGCAGGTACGGTTCCTGATGGTCGGCCGGGCCGCCGGCGTAGATCCCGCCGCGAGCGGTGAGCACGTAGGCACGTTTGCCGCTGAGCAGGCCTTGCGGGCCGGTTTCGGTGTACTTGAAGGTCACACCGGCACGCAGCACGTGGTCGAGCCAGGCTTTCAGAGTGCTCGGGATCGCGAAGTTGTACATCGGCGCTGCCATCACCAATACGTCGGCGGCCAGCAACTCTTCGGTCAATTCGTTGGAGCGATCCAGCGACGTTTGTTCGTCGGCGTTGCGCTGTTCGGCAGACTTCATCCAGCCACCCAGCAGGTTGGCGTCCAGGTGGGGTACAGGGTTCACGGCGAGGTCACGCACGGTGATCTGATCGTTGGGGTGCGCCGCTTTCCACTGACCGATGAAGGTCTGGGTCAGTTGACGGGAAACCGAGTCTTGCTGGCGGGCGCTGCTTTCGATGATCAGAACGCGGGACATGGTGTGTAGTCTCCATCCGAGAATGTTGTAGGTCGATGGAGTGAAGGTTAAACAGGGTTGTATCGATGAAAAAGCGCAAATAATTGCTGCAAAGCATCGAATAATTCGTTTAGATGCAGTTTGTACCCTGTGGGAGCGAGCCTGCTCGCGAAGGCGGCGGGTCAGCCAGAGAAGGTGTCGACTGACACTACGCCTTCGCGAGTAGGCTCGCTCCCACAGGGATCGCCGTTATTTCGGGCTGCAACTCAGTTCAATGCGCAGCCTGATGATCTCGCGAGAGAACTTGGCCGTGGCGTTCGTATGCTTGCGGGCCGGGACTTCGATGTTGCGCGTACGTGGCGCTTCCGGGCCATTGTTGAAAACGGCTTTGCAGACGGCATCGACATCACCGAAGTTGACCACTTTTATGGAGCCGATGTCCTTGTCGGTGTCATAGGTTTCGTAGTCGATCTTCAAGCCATTGAGATTTTTCTGCACATCGATCGGGTAAGCAAACGCAGTCAGCGGCAGCAACGCGAGCACCACACAACAGAATTTTTTCATTCGCCAGTCTCCATGAGGGACGGCCAGCTTAGGACAAGAGGAGCTATTGATGAAAGCGCCCCGCGTGACCCTTGATCAATGGCGAACATTGCAGGCCGTGGTCGATCACGGCGGCTTCGCCCAAGCCGCCGAGGCACTGCACCGTTCGCAATCGTCGGTGAGTTACACCGTCGCCCGCATGCAGGACCAGCTCGGCGTGCCCTTGCTGCGCATTGACGGGCGTAAGGCGGTGCTCACCGAAGCCGGTGGCGTATTGTTGCGCCGCTCGCGGCAACTGGTGAAACAGGCCAGCCAACTGGAAGACCTTGCCCACCACATGGAGCAAGGTTGGGAGGCCGAGGTGCGGCTGGTGGTCGATGCGGCCTACCCGAGCGCACGTATCGTCCGGGCGCTGACCGCGTTCATGCCGCAAAGTCGTGGCTGCCGCGTGCGGCTGCGCGAGGAGGTGTTGTCGGGGGTCGAAGAAGTGCTGCTGGAAGGCGTGGCCGATCTGGCGATCACCGGTCTGAGCATTCCCGGCTACCTCGGTGCGGAATTGAGCGATGTCGAGTTTGTTGCCGTCGCCCACCCGGACCACGCCTTGCATCGGCTCAATCGCGAACTGAGCTTCCAGGATCTGGAAACCCAGATGCAGGTGGTGATTCGCGACTCCGGGCGCCAGCAGCCACGCGACGTCGGCTGGCTGGGTGCCGAACAGCGCTGGACGGTCGGCAGCCTTGCCACTGCCGCTACGTTCGTCAGCAGCGGCCTGGGTTTCGCCTGGTTGCCCCGACACATGATCGAACGTGAATTGAAGGAAGGCACGCTCAAGCTGCTACCGTTGGTTCAGGGCGGCAGCCGCAACCCGAGTTTCTATCTCTACTCGAACAAGGACAAACCGCTGGGCCCGGCGACACAAATCCTCATCGAACTGCTGCGTACCTTCGACACCTTGCCGCTGGACGCACCGTTCGCTGCCCCCGAACAAGCCTGACACGGAGTTCACCGATGGCGTATTTCGAGCACGAAGGTTGCAGCCTGCACTACGAGGAATATGGCCACGGTACGCCGTTGCTGCTGGTTCACGGGCTCGGCTCAAGCACCCTGGACTGGGAAATGCAGATTCCGGCACTGTCGGCGCATTACCGGGTGATCGTCCCGGACATACGCGGTCACGGTCGCTCGGACAAACCCCGCGAGCGCTACAGCATCGCCGGTTTCAGCGCTGACCTGCTGGCGTTGCTCGACCACTTGCACCTCGGTCCGGTGCATTACGTCGGCCTGTCGATGGGCGGGATGATCGGCTTTCAGTTTGGCGTCGATCAGCCGCAAAGACTCAAAAGCCTGACCATCGTCAACAGCGCCCCCGAAGTCAAACTCCGCAGCCGCGACGATTACTGGCAGTGGTTCAAACGCTGGAGCCTGATGCGTGTGCTAAGCCTGGCAACCATCGGCAAGGCGCTGGGCGGCAAACTTTTTCCGAAACCGGAACAGGCTGATTTGCGGCAGAAAATGTCCGAACGCTGGGCAAAAAACGACAAACGTGCTTATCTCGCCAGCTTCGATGCGATTGTTGGCTGGGGCGTTCAGGAACGACTTTCCCGGGTGACCTGTCCAACCCTCATCGTCACTGCCGACCGTGACTACACACCGGTGGCGCTGAAAGAAACCTATGTAAAACTGCTGCCCGATGCGCGGCTGGTGGTCATCGCCGATTCGCGCCACGCCACCCCGCTTGATCAACCCGACCGCTTCAATCAAACGCTGCTGGAGTTTCTCGCCGCAGCCGACATTCAATCTCAGGATCACTGACCCATGCTGAAAAAACTCGCCCTCGCCGCCGGCACCGTGCTGTTCGCTGCCAACCTGATGGCTGCCACCCCGGCCAAAGCGCCGCACGTGCTGCTGGACACCACCAACGGCCAGATCGAAATCGAACTGGACCCGGTCAAGGCGCCGATCAGTACCAAAAACTTTCTGGATTACGTCAACAGCGGCTTTTACACCAACACCATTTTCCACCGCGTGATCCCGGGCTTCATGGCTCAGGGCGGCGGTTTCACGCCACAGATGCAGCAGAAAGAAACCAAGGCGCCGATCAAGAACGAACACAAAAACGGTCTGGCCAACGTTCGCGGCACCTTGTCCATGGCGCGCACCTCCGTACCCGATTCGGCGACCAGCCAGTTCTTCATCAACGTCAAGGACAACGACTTCCTCGACCAGGGTGATGGCTACGCCGTATTCGGCAAAGTGGTCAAAGGCATGGACGTGGTCGACATCATCGTCAACTCGCCAACCACCACCAAACAGGGCATGCAAAACGTGCCTTCCGACCCTGTGATCATCAAGTCGGCCAAAGTCATCGACTAAGCTGTACAGGGCGTTTCGAGCGGCGCTGGCCTGAAACCACGCCGCTCACACCGATAAAAGGAGAGCCCGGCCTCCGGGCGATTATCTGATGCTCTATCGCCGTTTCGAACAACTGATCGACATATTCCGCGACGCTCCGACGGCGGCTCCGCCCAATCGCGTGCTGCCCTTCTATACCTATTACCTGAAACAAGTCTGGCCGAGCTTTGCCGCTCTGTTGGTGGTCGGTCTGTTTGCTGCGTTGATCGAAGTGGCGCTGTTCAGTTACCTGAGCCGCATCATCGACCTGGCCCAAGGCACGCCCAACCCGAATTTCTTCAGCGACCACGCCCTCGAACTGACGTGGATGGTGGTGGTTGCGCTGGTACTGCGGCCGATCTTTTTCGGCCTGCACGACCTGCTGGTGCACCAGACCCTGAGCCCGGGGATGACCAGCATGATCCGCTGGCAGAATCACAGCTATGTGCTCAAACAGAGCCTGAATTTCTTCCAGAACGACTTCGCCGGGCGCATCGCCCAACGCATCATGCAGACCGGCAACTCGCTGCGTGACTCCGCCGTGCAAGCGGTCGACGCGTTGTGGCATGTGGTGATCTACGCGATCAGTTCGCTGGTGCTGTTCGCCGAAGCCGACTGGCGCCTGATGATCCCGCTGCTGACGTGGATCGCCGCCTACATCGGCGCCTTGTATTACTTCGTGCCACGGGTCAAGGATCGCTCGGTGGAGGCCTCCGATGCGCGCTCGAAACTGATGGGGCGGATCGTCGACGGCTACACCAACATCGCCACGCTGAAGCTGTTCGCCCACACCAACTTTGAACAGCATTACGCCAGGGAAGCCATTGAGGAACAGACGGTCAAGGCGCAGATGGCCGGCCGCGTGGTGACCAGCATGGACGTGGCAATCACCGCCATGAACGGCCTGCTGATCGTCGGCACCACCGCGCTGGCGCTGTGGCTGTGGACGCAGTCGTTGATCACGGTCGGCGCTATCGCGCTGGCTACGGGTCTGGTGATTCGCATCGTCAACATGTCCGGCTGGATCATGTGGGTGGTCACCGGCATCTTCGAAAACATCGGCATGGTGCAGGACGGTCTGCAGACCATCTCGCAACCAGTCAGCGTCACTGATCGCGAACAGGCCAAACCACTGGCGGTGGCCCGTGGCGAAGTGCGTTTCGAGCATGTGGATTTTCACTATGGCAAGAAGAAAGGCATCATCGGCGACCTCAACCTGACCATCAAACCCGGCGAGAAAATCGGCTTGATCGGGCCGTCCGGCGCCGGCAAATCGACATTGGTCAACCTGCTGCTGCGCCTGTACGACGTCGAGGGCGGACGGATCCTGATCGATGGGCAGAACATCGCCGAAGTCGGCCAGGAAAGCCTGCGCGCACGGATCGGCATGATCACGCAGGACACCTCCCTGCTGCACCGCTCGATCCGCGACAACTTGCTGTACGGCAAGCCTGACGCCACCGACGCCGAACTCTGGGATGCGGTGCACAAGGCTCGCGCCGACGAGTTCATTCCGTTGCTGTCGGACGCCGAGGGCCGCACCGGTTTCGATGCGCACGTCGGCGAGCGCGGGGTGAAGCTGTCCGGCGGCCAGCGCCAGCGCATCGCGATTGCTCGCGTGCTGCTCAAGGACGCGCCGATCCTGATCATGGACGAAGCGACCTCGGCACTGGATTCGGAAGTCGAAGCAGCGATCCAGGAAAGCCTGGAAACCCTGATGCAAGGCAAAACCGTGATCGCCATCGCTCACCGCCTCTCGACCATCGCCCGCATGGATCGGCTGGTGGTGCTGGAAAACGGCAAGATCGCCGAGAGCGGCACCCACGCCGAATTGCTCGCGCATCGCGGCTTGTATGCGCGGTTGTGGGCGCACCAGACCGGAGGATTTGTCGGGATCGATTGATCAGCGGGAGCAAGCTCCCTCGCCACACAATGTTTGTCCGCCAAAAAACCGCCCCAGCCCGCCAACCACGGGCTCTGGCGGTTTTTTCATGTCTGCTGGCAATCCATCCAAAGCCTGCTGTACTCAGCCAAGGTTCCAGCAGGGAGCCTGTCGTAAATCTGCAAGGAAGCACAACTCGATTCAGTCTCGATAGCACGCCTATCAAGGACTCTCTCATGTCTCTGTTCAAACGTTCAGTCACTGAGTTGTTGGGTACGTTCTGGCTGGTTCTGGGTGGATGCGGCAGTGCAGTGCTCGCTGCGTCTTCGCCCTTGGGCATTGGAGTGCTGGGGGTGGCCCTGGCGTTTGGTCTGACGGTGCTGACCATGGCGTTCGCCATTGGCCACATCAGCGGATGTCATCTCAACCCGGCCGTCTCGGTCGGTCTGTTCGTTGGCGGCCGGTTTCCGGCCAAAGAGTTGCCCGCCTATATCATCGCGCAGGTGCTCGGCGCGATTCTCGCCGCGGCGCTGATTGCGCATATTGCCAGCGGCAAGGAGGGTTTCGATATTGCCGCAGGTCTGGCCTCCAATGGGTATGGCGAGCACTCACCGGGCAAATACTCGATGGCCGCAGGCTTTGTCACCGAACTGGTGATGACCGCCATGTTCGTGATCATCATCCTCGGCGCTACCGACAAACGCGCTCCGGCGGGCCTTGCACCGATCGCCATCGGCCTGGGTCTGACATTGATTCACCTGATCTCGATCCCGGTCACCAACACCTCGGTCAACCCGGCGCGCAGCACCGGGCCGGCGCTGATGGTCGGCGGCTGGGCAATCGCGCAGTTGTGGATGTTCTGGGTCGCGCCGCTGCTGGGCGCGGTGGTGGGCGGCGGAATCTATCGCTGGCTGGGTAAAGAGGAATCCTGAAACCACTACCTCCCCTGTAGGAGCTGCCGAAGGCTGCGATCTTTTGACTTTTATAGAGCAAAAGATCGCAGCCTCCGGCAGCTCCTACAGGGATCTAGGCTTGGCGGTAAGGCAAGGCTGTTCTGGCTTCCTCGGCGTACGCAAGGACGCCAGCGCGCTCTTGCTGCAGAAAATCCTTCACCGCCGCTTTCAACCCGGGATGGCGCAGGTAGTGCCACGAATGCGTGATCACCGGTTCAAAACCGCGAATCAGTTTATGTTCCCCCTGAGCACCCGCATCAAAGCGCTGATACCCCTGGGCGATCGCGTAATCCATGCCCTGATAGAAACACGTCTCGAAATGCAGCCGGTCAAACTCGGCCAGACAGCCCCAATAGCGTCCGTAGAAGCTGTCGCCCCCGACCAGACTGAAGGCCATCGCCACCGGCCGTGAACCCTGTCTGGCGAAGACCACCCGAATCGCCTCCGGCATCCGCGCAGCCAGCAGACTGAAGAACTCGCGCGTCAGGTACGGCGCCTGTCGGCGCACGGCATAAGTGTTGGCATAGCAGGCGTAGACAAAATCCCATTGCGCCTCGTCCAGCTCACGCCCTTCCAGCCATTCGAACTCGAAGCCCTGCCCCGCCACTTGCTCGCGCTCCTTGCGCATCTGCTTGCGCTTGCGCGAGCTGAGCACGTCGAGAAAATCCTGAAAGTCCCGGTAACCGCGATTCTGCCAGTGGTACTGACAGCCGATGCGTTGCAACCAGCCAGGTTGCTCGGCCATGGCGGCGTCGGTGAACGGGTCGGTGAAATTGATGTGGGCGCTGGAAAGTTCTTCGATTTCCAGATAACCCGGCAGGCTCTTGAGCAGTTCGAATCCGTCCTCGACATTCGCCGCCAGCAAGCGCGGGCCACTGACTGGACTGAACGGCACCGCTGTCAGCAGCTTTGGGTAGTAATCGATCCCGGCGCGGGCGCAGGCATCGGCCCAACCGTGATCAAAGACGTACTCGCCGTAGGAATGCCATTTGCGATAACTGGGCAGCGCGGCGATCAACCGATCGCCTTCAACATGCAGCAGATGCTCGGGTTGCCAGCCGGTGTGCGGGCCGACGCTGCCACTGTCTTCCAGTGCGCCGAGGAACGCATGGCGCAGAAACGGCTGGTTCTCGGGCACCAGCGCATCCCAGGTCGCGGGGGCGATTTCTGACAGGTTTTGCACACGTTGCAACGGCATCAACTGGCTCTCCACATCTTGGCGTCAAAGCCCCGCGAGTATCGCTGATCAGCTTCCATTGCACACGCTCATTCGGGCGACAGTGCTCTGGCTCGATAGTTCACGAAGACTTTGCATCGTCATCGACATGACATCACTTAGCCACTGCTCTGTCATAAACCATCGCGATACTCGCTCCTGTTTTTAGAGCGCCGGGTTCTACCCGGACACTGTTTTCCGACGTGCGCGTCGGTGTGCCCAGGATGGTTCAGCCATCCCTCTCATCTTCGGAGATTGCTATGCGTCTTGCTTCCACGAAAACTGCGGCGGCCCTGTGCGGTGGCCTGTTGCTGGCCATGAGCGTTCCGGCCAGTGCTGCAGTCGACGCCAAACTGCTCGACATGCTCAAGGCTAACGGTTCCATTTCCCAGGCGCAGTACATTGAACTGCAAACTGAACTGGCCAAGGATCAGAAGGCTCAGCAAATCGCGCAGCAGGCGCAGCAAGAGACCAACGAGCAAATCGCGGCAACCGCGAAGAAAACCAATGAGCTGAGCTCCTTCGACCAGAAACTTGCCTGGGCCGCCAAGACCCAGTTCAAGGGTGATGTGCGTATCCGTCAGGAGACCGTCAAGATCGACGGTGAATCCAACAACGGTGGTCGCGACAAGGATCGCCAGCGTATCCGTGCCCGCCTCGGCGCCTACACCGAGATCAACCCGCAAGTCGACACCGGTATCCGTATTGCCACCGGCGGCGGTGACGATGCCCGTTCGACCAACCAGGACATGGACAACTACTTCGACAAGAAGCAGATCTGGCTCGATCTGGGTTACATCGACTACCACCCCGATGCCATCAAGAACCTGCACGTGATCGGCGGCAAGATGCTGCAACCGTGGGTCAGCATGGGCGATGTGATCTGGGACAGCGACATCAACCCGGAAGGTCTGGCCGTGACCTACAAATACCCGCTGGGCAGCAGCGCCGAACTGTTCGGCAGCCTGGGTAACTACACCCTCAAGGACAACGTCGACGGCGAAGGCGTGCAATTTCGCCACGACCTGCGCCTGACCGCTGGCCAGTTGGGCAGCCGCTTCGCGATCACCGACAACCTGAAACTGACCCTGGGCGGCAGCGTCTACGCCTACCAGAACGATGAGGACAGCCGTTGCACCGGGACGTCCACACCGTGCGCACTGTCGGTCAACGGCAACTCGGCCAACAACGAATTCCGTCTGTACGAGGGTTTCAGCCAGATCGATATCGGTGGTTTGCCAATGCCGCTGTCGTTCTACGGCCAGTACGTGAAGAACAACGATGCGGTGACCGATGCCGACACTGCGTGGCTGGTCGGCGCCAAGTCGAAAGTCTTCGGCCTGAACCTGGACTACAACTATCGTGACGTACAGCGTGACGCCGTGGTCGGCGCATTCACCGACTCCGACTTCGCCAACGGCACCACCGGTTCCCGTGGCCACAAGTTCAAGGTCGGTTACGACATCGACAAGAACTTCGCCATCGGCGCCACCTACTTCCTGACCAAGGCCGACTTCTCCAGCCGTACCCAGCGTGACGCAGACACCAACACCCTGCAGCTGGACGCGGAAGCGAAGTTCTAAAAAGCGTCACCTGTAGCCTGACGCGGGCGGGACGATCCCCATCATCCGTTCGTTTCATCCGCGTCGGGCTATTTCTTCAAGATGCAAAAAACATGTAGGAGCTGCCGAAGGCTGCGATCTTTTGATCCTTGAAAACAAGATCAAAAGATCGCAGCCTTCGGCAGCTCCTACAGGAGATTATCTTTTCGACGTTGCTCGGCCAGACGCTCAGCCAGCGCATCCACACCCTCTTGCGGCTTCTCCGGCATCGCCTTCAACGTGGCCTGCATCAAACGCATCTGGCGAATGAAACGCCGGCAGTTAGGGCAGAACATCAGGTGATGGCGCACCAACAGTCTCTCGCGAAAGCTCAACTGGCCATCGAGGTAATCGCTGGAGCGCGCTACTTGTTCCTTGCAGGTCAGCATTCGCCGGTCTCCTCAAAATGCTCCACCGTGGCGAAGACTTTCAGCCGCGCACGATGCAGCAGCACACGGACATTGGAGAGCGAGATCTCCAGAAGATTACAGATCTCCTCCAGCTCCAGGCCCTGACGCTCGCGCAGCAGCAAAACACTGCTTTGCAGTTCCGACAGGCTGAGCAAGGTGTGCTCCAGGCAGTCGCGCAATTCGCTTTCCGTCAGCAAGGCTTCCGGCGTGTCCTGATGCCAGGCGAACGGCGCCACCAGCCAATGACCGTCACCGGGAGAAAAGCGATCATCGTCGATGGTGCCGTGGGGTGACGGTAGATCATCCATCAAGACTTCGCGGCGGTTTTGTTTGTAGCGGCTCTTGGCCGAGTTGGCAGTGATGGTCAGCAGCCAAGTCTTGAGACTGGAACGGCCCTCGAAGCTACCGATGTGGCGCACCACCGAAAGCCAGGCGTCCTGCACCACTTCTTCGACATGGCGCTGGCCGACAATCGCGTAAGCCACGGCGCGCATGGCGCTCTGGTAGGTACTGACCAGTTCCTTGAAAGCTCTTTGCTCACCGGCCAACAGGCGTTCGAGCAGTTGGGTGTCGTCCGTTGCGGCCATGCGCGCCTCGTTTTCAGATGGTCGAAAGCAAAAGATCGCAGCCTGCNAGATCAGTGTAGGAGCTGCCGCAGGCTGCGATCTTTTCAGGCGCACTCAGCGCTTGCGCAGAATCACGCTGCCGATCGAGTAACCGGCGCCGAACGAGCTCAGCACGGCCAGCGAACCGGCAGCCAGATCGTCCTGATATTTGTGGAAGGCAATCACCGAGCCGGCAGAGCTGGTGTTGGCGTAGGTGTCGAGAATCACCGGGGCTTCTTCTTCGGTGGCTTCACGACCCAGCAGCTTGCGCACGATCAGGTGGTTCATGCTCAGGTTGGCCTGGTGCAGCCAGAAGCGCTTGACGTCGCCGACGTTGAGTTTGTTCTCTTCCAGATGCTCACCGATCAGCTCGGCAACCATCGGGCAGACATCCTTGAACACCTTGCGGCCTTCCTGCACGAACAGTTTGTCACGGGCACCGATGCCCTCTTCCGCGGCGCGATTGAGGAAACCGAAGTTGTTGCGAATGTTGTTGGAGAACTTGGTCAGCAGTTTGGTGCTGACCACATCGAACTGGTACTTGGAGGTCGCCAGGTCGGCGCGCTCAATGATGACTGCCGTCGCGGCGTCGCCGAAGATGAAGTGGCTGTCACGGTCACGGAAGTTCAGGTGACCGGTGCAGACTTCAGGGTTGACCATCAGGATCGCCCGGGCCTGACCCAGTTGCACGCTGTTGGCCGCAGCCTGAATGCCGAAGGTCGCCGAGGAGCAGGCCACGTTCATGTCGAAACCGAAGCCCTGAATGCCCAGTGCTTCCTGGACTTCGATGGCGATGGCCGGGTAGGCGCGCTGCAGATTGGAGCAGGCGACGATCACGCCGTCGATGTCGGCGGCGGTCTTGCCGGCACGTTGCAGCGCCTGTTCAGCGGCGCCGATGGCCATCTGGCAGAGGACCGACCATTCGTCGTTGGAACGCTCCGGCAGACGCGGGGCCATGCGTCGCGGATCGAGAATGCCATCCTTGTCCATGACAAAGCGGCTCTTGATGCCAGAGGCCTTTTCGATGAACGCGGCGCTGGATTCGGTCAGCGCCTGGACTTCACCGCGGGCGATGGCATCGGCGTTGTCGGCGTTGAACTGCGCGACGTAGGTATTGAAAGACTGCACCAGCTCTTCGTTGGAAATGCTGTTGGCCGGGGTGTACAGGCCGGTGCCGCTGATGACGACGTTATGCATGGTCGTTTCTCTAATCTGTTCAGGCAGAAAGCGCTGGCACCGACGTACCAACACACAAAGGGTCTGTTCCCGTCCGGGGACGCTGACCTGGCATCGCTTTATTCCGCCACGTGACCCGGCCGAAGGCTCTGGGTCACGAAACCGGCGTTTATGGTCGCGAAGTTTGCCATAAACCCAAGGTTTTGGCGCCTCTCCCGCTAAACGCACTCCCTGTAGGAGCTGCCGAAGGCTGCGATCTTTTGATCTTGATCCTTTAAAAAGCAAAATCAAAAGATCGCAGCCTTCGGCAGCTCCTACAAAGTCCTTGCCAGTCGCGGGATCAGGCCTCGACCTGACTCCATTGCTTGCTCAGCCGTTTGTCCGAGATCGGCGCTTTCGTCCCCAACTGCTGGGCGAACAGCGACACGCGGTATTCCTCCAGCCACCAACGGTACAGTTCAAGCTGCGGATCGCGCTTGCCTTCCTGGGCATGTTTCGCCGCGCGGGTCTGGTATTGCGCCCAGAGGCCGGCCAGTTCACCGCTCCAGACACGATCCTTCTGTACTTGCGCACCGAGTTTCTCGAAACGCTGCTCGACCGCCTTCAGATAGCGCGGCAGCTCCTTGAGCCATTGCATCGGCGTTTCCCGGACAAACCCCGGATACACCAGATGGCTGATTTGCTGCTTGATGTCATTCAGCGCCACAGCCTGAGCCAGATCGATCTTGCCCTTGAAGCGTTTTTGCAGGCCGTGCCACAGCTTGAGGATCTCCAGCGTCAACCGTGCCACGCGCTCGGCGTGTTCGGTCCAGCTGCCGCGTTTGCGCTCAGCCAATGCGGCGAGCCCGGCGCCGTCACGCGGCAACGGGTCTTCGCCTTCCAGAATGCAGCTGTCGAGACTGGCCAGCAGAATGTCTTCGACCAGTGCGTCCACTCGGCCCAACTCGCGATACAGCAGGCCCAGCTCGGTGATGCCCGGCAGTTTGCTGCGCAGGAACTTCGCCGGTTCCGCCAGTTGCTGCATCAGCAGCCGCTGCAAGGCGCGGCGATGCTGGAATTCGGCTTCGGCCGGGGTCGAAAACCGCCCTTCCTTGACCGTGCCGCCCTCTTCCACCAGCGCCGGATAGACCGTCATCGACAGGCCGGCAATCTTCTGCTGAGTCTTTTCCGCCACCGGAGCAAACACTTTGGCTTCCACCGGTTGCTGACTTTTCGCACTTTGCGGCACGGCCAAAGCCGCTTGGCTGGCTTCGGCGAAGCGCGCGGTGAGCTCGGCCAGATCGCGGCCCTCGCCGAGGAACTTGCCCTGGCCGTCGACGATTTCCAGGTTCATCCGCAGATGGCTTTCGACCTGCTGCGCCGCTTCCGCCCAAGCCTCATCGCTGACTCGGGCGCCGGTCATGCGCAGCAACTCGCGACCGAGCGCTTGCGGCAATGAGCCTTCAGCGAAGGTCATGCGCTGCAACGCCGCCTTGATGAAATCCGGCACCGGCACGAAGTTCTTGCGCAAGGCTTTCGGCAGATTGCGCACCAGCGCAATGCACTTGGCCTCGATCAGCCCCGGCACCAGCCATTCCAGACGCTCCGGCGGCAGCATCGGCAGCAGCGGTGCCGGCACGCGCAGGGTCACGCCGTCGCGCGGGTGATTGGGTTCGAAGTGATAACTGAGCGCCAGCTCCAGATCGCCGATGTGCAGCGTGTCCGGGTAGTCGCGCGCGGTGACCTCACTGGCCTCGCGGGCCAGCACGTCCTCTTCGCGCATGATCAGCAGCTGCGGGTTCTTCTGGCTGTTGACCCGATACCAACTGTCGAAGGTCGCGGTCTGGTGAATCTCCGCCGGCAACCGCGCATCGTAGAACGCGTACAGGGTTTCTTCGTCAGCGAGGATGTCGCGGCGCCGTGCCTTGGCTTCCAGTTCGTCGAGCTGTTCGAGCAACTGTTTGTTGGCGCTCAGGCATTTGGCTTTCGACTGAATCTCGCCACGCACCAACCCCTCGCGGATAAACAGCTCACGCGACACCACCGGATCCACCGGGCCGTAATGCACCGGGCGGCGACCGACCACGATCAGCCCGAACAGGGTGATCTGCTCGTAGGCCACGACCTGGCCGCGCTTCTTCTCCCAGTGCGGTTCGAAGTGGTTTTTCTTGATCAGGTGCCCGGCCAGCGGCTCGATCCAGTCGGCGTCGATCTTGGCGACCATGCGCGCATAGAGCTTGGTGGTTTCCACCAGTTCGGCGGTCATCAGCCACTGCGGGCGCTTCTTGCCGATGCCCGACGACGGGTGAGTCCAGAAGCGCCGTTGCCGGGCACCGAGGTAATCGCCGTCTTCGGTTTTCTGGCCGATCTGGCTGAGCAATCCGACCAGCACCGCTTTGTGCAGTTTCGGGTAATCCGCCGGCTCTTTATTCAGGCTCAACTGCATGTCGCGGCAGATCAGGCTCAACTGGCGATGAGAGTCACGCCACTCGCGCAGACGCAGATAATTGAGGAAATTCTTCCGGCACCAGTTACGCAGTGGGCTGGCCGTCAGCGCTTGGCGCTGTTCTTCAAAACCACGCCACAGATTGACCAGACCGGCGAAGTCCGAATCGCTGTCCTTCCACTGCGCGTGGGCCTGATCCGCCGCTTGCTGACGCTCCGGCGGACGCTCGCGCGGGTCCTGAATCGACATCGCACTGGCGACGATCAGCACTTCCTGCAAGCTGCCGAGCCTGGCCGCTTCGAGCAGCATGCGGCCCATGCGCGGGTCCACCGGCAGGCGTGCCAACTGGCGCCCGAGCGGGGTCAGCTGACTGTTGCGATCCACCGCCGAGAGTTCTTGCAGCAGGTTGAAACCGTCGCTGATCGCCTTGCCGTCCGGCGGCTCGATGAACGGGAACGCGGTGATATCACCGAGGCGCAGGTGCAGCATCTGCAGGATCACGGCGGCAAGGTTGGTGCGCAGAATTTCCGGGTCAGTGAATTCCGGGCGACCGAGGAAATCTTCCTCGCTGTACAGCCGCACGCAAATCCCTGGTTCAACCCGGCCGCAACGACCTTTACGCTGATTGGCACTGGCCTGGGAAATCGCTTCGATCGGCAGGCGCTGCACCTTGGCGCGATAGCTGTAGCGGCTGATGCGTGCGGTGCCGCTGTCAATCACGTACCGGATGCCCGGCACGGTCAACGAGGTCTCGGCGACGTTGGTCGCCAGCACCACGCGCCGCCCCGGATGCGACTGGAAAATCCGCTGCTGTTCAGCCGGCGACAGGCGCGCGTACAGCGGCAGGATTTCCGTGTGTTTGAGCTGGGCCTTGCGCAGCATGTCGGCGGCGTCGCGAATCTCGCGCTCGCCGGGCAGGAACACCAGCACATCGCCGGGACTGCGGCGTTCGCTGCGTTCGTAGGCGGCGATCTCGTCGAGGGTGGCGAGGATCGCCTGATCCACGGTCAGGTCGTCTTCGACGCGGTTGCCTTCTTCATCCTGCTCAAGCGTCAGCGGGCGATACCAGGTTTCAACCGGGAAGGTGCGGCCGGACACCTCGACAATCGGCGCGTCATCGAAATGCTTGGAGAAGCGCTCCAGATCGATGGTCGCCGAGGTGATGATGACTTTCAGGTCCGGACGACGCGGCAGCAGGGTTTTCAGGTAACCGAGCAGGAAGTCGATGTTCAGGCTGCGTTCGTGGGCTTCGTCGACGATAATCGTGTCGTAGCGTTCCAGATAACGGTCGTTCTGGGTTTCCGCCAGCAGGATGCCGTCGGTCATCAGTTTGATCAGGGTGTTGGCATCGCTCTGATCTTCGAAGCGCACCTGATAACCGACCAGCGCGCCCAGTGGCGTACCGAGCTCTTCGGCGACCCGGCTGGCCACACTGCGCGCCGCGATTCGGCGTGGCTGGGTGTGGCCGATCAAGCCATGCTGGCCGCGACCGATTTCAAGACAGATTTTCGGCAACTGGGTGGTTTTACCCGAACCGGTTTCGCCGGCGATGATCAGGACCTGATGCTTCTCCAGCGCAGCCTTGATCTCATCGCGCTTGGCGGCGATTGGCAGGCTGTCGTCGTAACGAATCACCGGCAGGCTGGCACGGCGCGCCAACACCTGATCACAGGACGCCTGCATGCGCGCCACCCACTGGGCCAGTTTGGCCTCGTCGGGTTTCTTGCGCAGCTCGAGCAACTGCCGCCGCAGCCGGTGACGGTCGGCGAGCATGGCGTGATCAAGGTTTTTCAGCAGTTTGTCGATGGAGGGCGATTCGTCGGTCATCGGGTACGCAATTCGGTCGTCTATATGTGCAGGGGGCGGATTGTCGCAGATTTGCTCTCGATTGACCTGCTTCCCCTGTAGGAGCTGCCGCAGGCTGCGATCTTTTGATCTTGTTTTTTAAAATCAAAGTCAAAAGATCGCAGCCTGCGGCAGCTCCTACAGGGTTGAGGTGACAACGGGTTATTCGTTGTCGAGGCCTTTGCGACGGTATGGGAACACGTCGATGACTTTCCCGGCGCGAATCGCCTCCTGCAGACCCTTCCAGTAATCGGCGTTGTACAACTCACCATGCAGTTGATCGAACAGTTTGCGCTGCCCGGCATCGGCGAACAGGAACGGCGGAAACTCTTCCGGGAACACGTCCAGCGGCCCGATCGAATACCACGGCTCGGAAGCCATTTCGTCCTCGGGGGTGCGCGGCGCGGGGATGTGGCGAAAGTTGGCTTCGGTCAGGAAACAAATCTCGTCGTAATCGTAAAACACCACCCGCCCGTGACGGGTGACGCCGAAGTTCTTCAGCAACATGTCGCCGGGGAAGATGTTGGCCGCCGCCAGTTGCTTGATCGCCAGTCCGTAATCCTCCAGCGCCTCGCGCACCTGCGCTTCGTTGGCATTGTCCAGATAGAGGTTGAGCGGGGTCATGCGGCGCTCGGTCCAGCAGTGACGGATCAGCACCGTGTCGCCTTCGACCGAGACCGTCGACGGCGCGACTTCCAGCAGTTCTTCCAGACACGCCGGATCGAACTTGCTCAGTGGAAAACGGAAGTCGGCGAATTCCTGGGTATCGGCCATGCGCCCGACGCGGTCGACGCTTTTCACCAGACGATATTTTTCGATCACCGTCGCCCGGTCGACGTTTTTCGACGGTGAGAAACGGTCCTTGATGATCTTGAACACGGTGTTGAAGCCCGGCAGGGTGAACACGCTCATGACCATGCCACGCACGCCCGGCGCCATGATGAACTGATCGTCGGTGTTGGCCAGGTGATTGATCAGCGCGCGGTAGAACTCGGACTTGCCGTGTTTGTAGAAGCCGATCGAGGTGTACAGCTCGGCGATGTGCTTGCCCGGCAAAATGCGCCGCAGGAAACCGATGAACTCGGCCGGCACCGGCACATCGACCATGAAATACGAACGGGTGAAGGAGAAGATGATCGACACATCGGCTTCGTCGGTGATCAGCGCGTCAATCTGAATCCCGCGGCCTTCGCGGTGCAGCAGCGGAATCACCAGCGGCCACTGCTCGTCGCGGGTGTAGATGCGCCCGACCAGATACGCGCCTTTGTTGCGGTACAGCACCGAGGAAAACAGCTCGACGCTCAGCTCCGGATCCTTGCACACCCAGTCCGGCAAATTCTCGCGCAGTTGCGCTTCGAGGCGCTGCAGATCGCCGGGCAGATCGGCGTAATCCTCGCTGAAACGGTAGTCGGCAAAGATGCTTGCAAGCATCGACGACAACTGGCCCTGCGGCTTGTAGGTGCGGGTTTGCGCAGCCCGGGCGCGGCGCAGGCTTGGCCGGGTGGTGTGGATGAACATGCAGCCGTCGCTGATCAGGTCGTGGCTGAACAGCCCGCAGAAGATCGAGTTGTACCAGGTCTCGGACAGCTCATCGTCGAAGCGCAGGTCGATCACGCTGATGTAGGCGCTTTTCACCAACGGCCAGCTGCCGACATTCATCAACGTCTCGTCGTCGAAATGCTCGCGCAGGCGGGCGATGGTTTCGCCGACCTTTTCCTCGTAAAGATTGATCCGCGCCGCCGAGGCGGTCTGCGTTTCCTGCCAGCGCGCCTGCTCGAAGCGCTCGCGCGCACCGTCGGTGATCCGCCGAAAATGCTCGCGGTAATCGTCAAAGCCATCGAGGATCATGCGGGCGATGTCGGTGGCTGGCCATTGCTGCGGCATAGATGAGACCTCGGCGTGCAAGTGGAAATCTGTGCCTGAGCTTAGCCACGGAACCGGGTGCAGGTGAAGTGCAATTTCTGCCAAAACCGGAACGCCAGCGCACATCGCGGGCATTTTTCACCAGGCAACCCGCTGCAGCGAATTAAATGCCCGATTAGCGGTTGCCATCGCCGGGGCGCTCGGCAACACTCTCGTCCCGATCAAGGAAGGAGTGCCATCGTGAGCGCTGTCGATATTTTCCGCATGCTGTCGCTGGCAGCCATCTGGGGCGCGAGTTTCCTGTTCATGCGCATTATTGCGCCGGTCATCGGCACCATTCCGACTGCGTTCTTTCGGGTGTCGATAGCGGCCGTCGGGCTGCTGGTGATTCTCGGGTTGATGCGCATCAGCTGGGACTTCAAAGGCAAGCTTAAAACCGTGATGTTGCTGGGCGTGATCAATTCGGGGATTCCGGCAACGCTGTATTCGGTCGCGGCGCAGGTGTTGCCCGCCGGTTACTCGGCAATCTTTAACGCCACCACGCCGTTGATGGGCGTATTGATTGGCGGGCTGTTTTTCAGTGAAAAACTCACTGCCGCGAAGCTGACTGGGGTGTTTCTCGGCTTGTTCGGTGTCGGTGTGCTGACGCGTGCAGGGCCGGTGGCTTTCGATCTGCCATTGCTGATGGGCGCCCTCGCCTGCCTGCTTGCCACCACCTGCTACGGCTTCGCCGGATTTCTCACGCGACGCTGGCTGGATCACAGCGGCGGGCTCGACAGTCGTCTCTCGGCGGTGGGCAGCATGCTCGGCGCTTCGCTGTTTCTGTTGCCGCTGTTCGGCTACAGCGTGATCACCGCCCCTCCGGCAAGCTGGGGTGGGTGGAACGTCTGGCTGTCGCTGCTGGGCCTGGGTCTGGGTTGCACGGCGTTCGCCTACATCATCTATTTCCGCTTGCTCAGTTCCATCGGCCCGGTCAAATCGATGACCGTGACCTTCATGATCCCGGCGTTCGGCGTGTTGTGGGGTGCGTTGCTGCTGGATGAGCCGCTGTCGATGGCTCACTTGTACGGCGGGGTGTTGATTGCGCTGGCGTTGTGGTTGGTGTTGAAGCCGGCGGTAGCTACAGCCCGCTGATTTGCGGCGTTGATAAGTCAGTCTTCGCGAGCAAGCCCGCTCCCACAGGAGGAATGCATTCCAATTGTGGGAGCGGGCTTGCCCGCGAAGAGGCCGGCCCAGACACTGAAAATGCCCGGGGCGGCCTGAAGGTTTTCAAGCAGTTCTACGGAACACAAACGCCAGACCGACAATGATCAACAGCATCCCCAGCACACTCAGCGCCGCCAGACGATTGCCGAAAATCAGATAGTCCATCAGCGCCGTCACCGCTGGCACCAGATAGAACAGACTGGTGACGTTCACCAGATTGCCCCGAGCGATCAGGCGGTAAAGCAACAGCGTCGCCAGCACCGACACCACCAGTCCCATCCACAACACCGGCACGATGAAACCGGCGCTGTGCTCAAAGTGGAACGGTTGAAACGGCACAAATATCCCGCACAACAGCAGTCCGGCCAGATATTGTACTGGCAGCGTGCCGAGGGGATTGTCGGTGATGCGTTTCTGCATGATCGAACCCAGAGTCATGCTCGCCAGTGCAAGCAGGCCAAACAGCATGCCGGCCCAAGACATCCCCGCCAGACCGATCCCCTGGTAAACCACCATGATCAGCCCCGCCAAGCCCAGCGCCAGACCGAACATCCGGCTCGCCGAGCGCTGCCGCTCCATCAACACCACGGTGAGGATCGGCTGTACACCCATGATGGTCGCCATCACCCCCGGCGTGACCTTGGTGTTGAGCGCCAGCAGATAGAAAATCTGATACGCCCCCAACAACACCAGGCCCGTTGCAATCGCGAACAGCATCGGTTTGCCGCCCTTGGGCAGCTTCAACTTGAGCAGCGGCGTCAACAGCAGCAGCCCGCACAGGGCGATCACAAAGCGAATCAGCAGAAAGGCAAAGGGCGAGGCATGGGCCAGGCCCCATTTGGAGAAGATCGCACCACTGCTCCACAGCAGAACGAACAGGCTCGTGGACATCGCCGCGAGCGCGGATTTTTTCGAAAGGACAAACATGAATACCACCTGTAGTCAGGCAAATAGCCAACTCAGCCGAGGCTGAAATTCAGTAGGTGTTTCTGGCGGGCGCAGGGGGTCAGCGGAGAATGCCGATCAGCCCGCAACGCCAACGCCCGGCGGTGATACGACAACGCACACCGGCGTGCTACTGACAGGTGGAGGGTAATGACTGATCTGCCCAGGCTGCTGATTCCCGCACGGCACGACGCCAGCGTTGACCGCTGAATCGACTACCGCGTTGATGAGGGATGCAGGCATTGGGCTGATCTTTTTTGAAGGGTTTGGAGAGTGAATCAGCTGATTCACGAGCGCCGACTATAACCAGCGTGGGACATGGATTGCAACGATTTGGACAAAGGGCCAGCAGGGACAGTTGGCGGCGAGGTGAATAGGCTGATGAGCAACGGATAGGCCCATTGATGGGGAGACAGGGAATGCTCGGGATCACATGCCAAGGGAACGGACATATTTGCGGTATCAGGTCTATCGGTCAGAGGCGCGGAAGCAGGCTGCTATCGTTACCCTTCAACTACAGCTTCAGTTGGAACGCCATGGTCCGACTGCCATCGATTTGTCGAAAGTACGTTTCGAACCTATCGACCAACAAGCACTTCAGGCATCAACCCTCTGGAGAGACCAGCACTTTTGCTGGAATGAGGTCATTGAGTGGAAAGGTCGAGAGCCTTTATCTCTGGACATCGCTATCTGGTTTGAAGAGGAACTGTGCGGGCTGTGTTTCGCAAATCCAAATGCCAGCAAAAACAGAATACGAATTGTGCGCCTGGAGGGACGCCCCTACGAATCCCATCCCATCCGTTAAAAAGACGTATCGGGGCACTGGCGATGATTGTGATTGAACAATACGCCCAACTCATAGGCAGCAAGGTTCTCGAGATCCAAGAACCTTTGAAGGGCGCGATTTCACACTATCAAGAGCTTGGCTTCGGCTTCGACACTGGTGGCCGCCTTGTCAAAACCCTGGAGAACCTAGTATCGTGAAAACTGTTCAATTAACGATCAACACAGGAGGAGAAATGAGCAAATCAACAAAGAAGCCGTCCTCCAGAAAAGAGATACCTCCTCTCGGCAAAAAATCCGGTGAGATAACGCTCACTGCGAGTCAGAGGCGTCTGCTGCAGTTACTGATAAAGGGCACTGAAAGCGAAGAGCCGAATGTACTCGCCGCTGGCCGACTGTAGATTTATCAGCAGACGAAAAACCGCTCACAAGGAGCGGTTTTTTTATTTCAACACCCAGCCTCAACCAAACAGCCAATACCCCAGCAACGTCAACACCAGCACCGCCAATACCGGACGCAGGATGCGGTAAGCCTTGGGATTGCGGCGTTTCCACTGTTTGACCACGCCACTGAACTTGTCGCTGAAGCTCTTGCTCCAGGCATAAGCCTGGTTAATGCCGCCGACACGTTCGTCATCAAGGTTCTGCGGGGCGGTGGCACGTCCCAGCCAGGCGCTGATGGCGCGGTTGATGCGGGTCATCAGACGGTTGCTCAATGGGCGTTCGACGTCGCAGAACAGAATGACGCGAGTCTGTTCGGTTTCGTTCTTCACCCAGTGCACGTAGGTCTCGTCGAACATCACGTCTTCACCGTCGCGCCAGGCGTAGACCTGACCGTCGACGAAGATCCGGCAGTCGTCGGAGTTCGGCGTCGACAGGCCCAAGTGATAACGCAGCGAGCCGGCAAACGGATCACGGTGCGGGTTCAGGTGGCTGCCACCGGGCAACAGCGCGAACATCGCGCCTTTGACGTTAGGGATCGCACTGACCAGCGCCACGGTTTTCGGGCACAGGGTTTCGGCCGACGGCAGCGGTTTGTCGTACCACTTGAGGTAGAAACGCTTCCAGCCCTTCTTGAAGAACGAGCCGAAACCAGCGTCATTGTTTTTCTCGGCCGCACGGATGTAGCCCTCATCGAACAGATGCATGGCCTCGTCGCGAATGGTTTCCCAGTTATCGCGCAGCACATCCAGTTCCGGAAACTTGCTGCGATCCAGATACGGTTTGGACGGCACGCCGGAGAACAGGTACATCAGCGCGTTGTACGGGGCGAACAGCGCCGAGTGGTTGACGAACTGACGCAGGACCGGCAAACGCGCCTTGCCGCGCAAATGCACATAGAGGATGCTGCCCACAAACAGCAGCAACACCAACACCTTGGCGGCTAACGAAAAGGTCATCAACGACTCCTTGAATAAAGACAACGCTGCGCAATGCCCTTTAGCCGGCATGGCAGCCGGCCATGATAAACACTACCGGCCTCGGGAAAAACCCGCTGAACCCAAGATTCAGTGTTAAGAATTGCGCAACAAAGCATTTATTAGCATAACGATCCTGAACCCCGGCTGATCTGAGTCAATTCGACTATTGCTGATTCTCCTGCTCGGTGAACAGATCGCTGAACAACATGCTCGACAGATACCGCTCACCGGAGTCCGGCAAAATCACCACGATGGTCTTGCCCTGCATTTCCGGCTTTTCGGCCAGACGCACCGCCACGGCCATGGCCGCGCCGCATGAGATCCCGCACAGGATCCCTTCTTCCTGCATCAGGCGCAGCGCCATGGCCTTGGACTCGTCATCGGTGACCTGCTCCACCCGGTCAACCATCGACAAATCGAGGTTCTTCGGCACGAAACCGGCGCCAATTCCCTGAATCTTGTGCGGGCTTGGCTTGATCTCTTCTCCTGCCAGGGCCTGGCTGATCACCGGCGAAGAGACGGGTTCTACCGCGACCGACAGAATCGGTTTGCCCTGGGTATTCTTGATATACCGCGAAACGCCGGTGATGGTTCCGCCGGTCCCGACGCCAGCCACCAGCACATCGACGGCGCCATCGGTGTCGTTCCAGATTTCCGGGCCGGTGGTTTTTTCGTGGATCGCGGGGTTGGCCGGGTTATCGAATTGCGACGGCATGAAGTATTTGCCGGTATCACTGGCAACGATCTCGGCAGCCTTCTCGATTGCGCCTTTCATGCCCTTGGCCGGTTCGGTCAGGACCAGTTCTGCGCCGAGGGCCTTGAGCACCTTGCGCCGCTCGATGCTCATCGAGGCCGGCATGGTCAGCATCAATTTGTAACCACGGGCGGCGGCAACGAAGGCCAGACCGATGCCGGTATTGCCCGACGTCGGCTCGACGATGGTCATGCCCGGCTTGAGTTTGCCGCTGCTCTCGGCGTCCCAGATCATGTTCGCGCCGATTCGGCATTTGACCGAATAACCGGGGTTGCGTCCCTCGATCTTGGCCAGAATGGTCACGCCACGCGGCGCGATGCGGTTGATCTGCACCAGCGGCGTATTGCCGATGGAATGGGCGTTGTCAGCGAAAATGCGGCTCATGGCTGGGTCCTTATGCAGCGTTGAATTCAGCCTTTCAAGGTATGCCTGTTGCCTGATGCAGTCCAGTCGGGTCGAACGTCTGCGACGCGCAACAGTCAATCGCTTACATCGTTCGGGAACTACCGCCATGAAGCGTCGCTACAGCTGGCCCATCGGAATTTTCGCCATCATCGTCGTGCTGCTGATCGCCCTGCACATCGCCCTGCCC
Source organism: Pseudomonas sp. 22189 (assembly GCF_052045635.1). Classification (NCBI taxonomy): domain Bacteria; kingdom Pseudomonadati; phylum Pseudomonadota; class Gammaproteobacteria; order Pseudomonadales; family Pseudomonadaceae; genus Pseudomonas; species Pseudomonas sp. 22189. The sequence continues at coordinate 130,635 of NZ_JBQEPG010000013.1, read as the reverse complement.
TACGTGGTACGCGATTACTTGAACGGCAAGCTCGCCGACATGGGCGATTACCGCGGTCAGATCACCGATGTCGATCTGGCCCTTTGGCGCGGCGCTTATAAGATCAACGGCCTGAAAATCGTCAAGGTCGACGGCAAGGTGCCGGTGCCGTTCGTCAATGCGCCCGTGATCGATCTGGCGGTCAGCTGGCATTCGCTGTGGTACGACCATGCCGTGGTGGCGCAGGTGCAGTTCTTCAATCCCGAGATCAACTTCGTCGATGGCGGCCCCAACAAGCAGAACTCGCAGACTGGTAAAGGCACCGACTGGCGGGCGCAACTGGGCAAGTTGCTGCCGATCACTCTCGACGAGGTGCAGATCCACGACGGCAAGATCACTTTCCGCAATTTCAACTCCAAACCGCCGGTCAACATGAACGCCAGCAACGTCGAGGCGAGCATCTACAACCTGACCAACGTGGTCGACAAACAGGGCAAACGCGACGCCCGTTTCGAAGGCAAGGCAAAACTGCTCGGCCATGCACCGCTGGAGACCAGCGCCACCTTCGATCCGCTGAGCAACTTCGAAGACTTCCAGTTCCGCCTGCGCGCCCGCGACATCGAACTCAAAAGCATGAACGACTTTGCCTCGGCCTACGGCAAGTTCGACTTCAACGCCGGCCACGGCGACGTGGTCATCGAAGCCCAGGCGAAAAAAGCCCAGGTCAGCGGCTACATCAAACCCTTGCTGCGCGACGTCGAAGTGTTCAACTGGCAGCAGGACGTGGAAAACAAGGACAAGAGCATCTTCCGCTCCGTCTGGGAGGCCATCGTCGGCGGCACGGAAACCGTGCTGAAGAACCAGGCCAAAAACCAGTTCGCCACCAAGGTCGAACTCAGTGGCAACGTGCATCAGCAAAACATCAGTGCGTTCGAAGCGTTTTTGCAGATTTTGCGTAATGGCTTCATTCAGGCTTTCAATGCGCGGTATGAGCGGCCGAAGCCGGATGCGGGCTAATTCTTACGATTAACGACATATCGACCAGACTCTTCAGCCGCCAGCGTGGACTTTTGCTGCAATGAGTCCCAACCAAGACAAGCCAAGGCTAATGACCTTGGCACCGCCTCCCGCCCATTACTGTATCGGCTGATGCTGCGGGCACTGACACCCAGCGCCTCGGCTGCCTGATTCAGTGAGAGTCCGGTACGTGCACGCCAATCGATGAAAATCCGAGTGTTTTCATCGACAGTGTTTTGGGCCAGCGCATCCATATAAAGCGTGTCTGCGCCGATCTGTATATCGGGCTCAAGCCATTCGACCGTCCAGCCATTGTCGTCAAGGGTCGCAGCCGCAAACACTTCGGGATCAAGCAATGGTTGCAGACCTGGATAAGCGTGGATATCTCGGCTCAGGTCAAGGGTCAGATCCTGACCATCAATAAAGGTCAGTTTCAATCGATAACCTGACAGTGCCTGCACAGCCGTCAGACGAGGCCTTTTCATGGGTAACATCGTTTCCAGTCCTCCAGCAGTTGCACTTGATGAGCCGCAACCCAAGCCAGCGCTTCCTTGATAATCAGCGGCGGTGCCTTGCCCGTCATGACTTCGACGGTTTCAAGGCTCAGCATCACGTCCACACCGCCACCGATCAAGTGGACATGGGGTGGCGGGTGATCCTTCTCACGTAACTGAATGCGGTATTTGTCGCGAAATCGGTATTTAGTCGTCATGCCCGACAGACTATCGCCAAATCGGCGATACCTGAATACTGGCCTCTGGCCGAAACCGAGTCAACATGTGACGCCCCATTCAGAGACTGAATAAGCCGTCTGCGTTCACAGTCGACCGGGCTGCGCGTTATAGTCGGGGCATCCGATTTTTTCGCCCCCGCCCTGCCCGTGCAGGTCGGCGTTACCGTTCGAGGATTAGCAGATGAAGTTCGAAGGCACCCAGGCCTACGTCGCCACCGATGACCTGAAGCTGGCGGTCAACGCCGCCATCACCCTGGAGCGGCCGCTGCTGGTCAAGGGCGAACCGGGCACCGGCAAGACCATGCTCGCCGAGCAACTGGCCGAATCGTTCGGCGCCAAGCTGATCACCTGGCACATCAAGTCCACCACCAAGGCCCATCAGGGCCTGTACGAGTACGACGCGGTCAGCCGTCTGCGCGACTCGCAACTGGGCAACGAAAAAGTCCACGACGTGCGCAACTACCTGAAGAAGGGCAAGTTGTGGGAGGCGTTCGAGTCCGAAGAACGCGTCATTCTGCTGATCGACGAAATCGACAAGGCTGACATCGAGTTCCCCAACGACCTGCTGCAAGAACTCGATAAGATGGAGTTCTACGTTTACGAGATCGACGAGACCATCAAGGCCAAGAAGCGCCCGATCATCATCATTACCTCGAACAACGAGAAAGAGCTGCCGGACGCCTTCCTGCGCCGCTGCTTCTTCCATTACATCGCCTTCCCCGACCGTAGCACCCTGCAGAAAATCGTCGACGTGCACTACCCGGACATCAAGAAGGATCTGGTCAGTGAAGCACTGGACGTGTTCTTCGACGTGCGCAAGGTGCCGGGCCTGAAGAAGAAGCCGTCGACCTCCGAGCTGGTCGATTGGCTGAAGCTGCTGATGGCTGACAACATCGGCGAAGCGGTGCTGCGCGAGCGCGATCCGACCAAAGCCATTCCGCCACTGGCCGGTGCGCTGGTGAAGAACGAGCAGGACGTGCAGTTGCTTGAGCGCCTGGCGTTCATGAGCCGTCGCGGTTCTCGCTAAGAGGCTGATGCCATGTTGCTCAACCTGTTCAATGAAATGCGTGCCGCCAAGGTGCCGGTGTCGGTGCGCGAGCTGCTCGACCTGATCAACGCGCTGAAGCAGCGCGTAACCTTCGCCGACATGGACGAGTTCTACTACTTGTCGCGGGCGATTCTGGTCAAGGACGAACGGCATTTCGACAAGTTCGACCGTGCGTTCGGCGCCTACTTCAATGGCCTGGAAAAGCTCGACGATCACTTGCAGGCGCTGATTCCCGAAGACTGGTTGCGCAAGGAATTCGAGCGTTCGCTGACCGATGAGGAACGCGCGCAGATCCAGTCCCTCGGTGGCCTCGACAAGCTGATCGAAGAGTTCAAGAAGCGCCTCGAAGAACAAAAGGAACGCCACGCCGGCGGCAACAAATGGATCGGCACCGGCGGCACCAGCCCGTTTGGCTCCGGCGGCTTCAACCCGGAAGGCATTCGGGTCGGCGATGCCGGCAAGCGTCAGGGCAAAGCGGTCAAGGTCTGGGATCAGCGCGAATACAAGAACCTCGACGATTCGGTGGAACTGGGCACGCGCAACATCAAGGTTGCTCTGCGGCGTCTGCGCAAATTCGCCCGGCAAGGTGCGGCGGAAGAGCTGGACATCGACGGCACCATCGACCACACCGCCAAAGACGCCGGCCTGCTGAACATCCAAATGCGCCCGGAGCGGCGCAACACGGTGAAGCTGTTGCTGCTGTTCGACATCGGCGGCTCGATGGACGCCCACGTGAAGATCTGCGAGGAGTTGTTCTCGGCGTGCAAGACCGAGTTCAAGCATCTGGAGTACTTCTACTTCCACAACTTCATTTATGAATCGGTGTGGAAGAACAACATGCGCCGCACGTCCGAACGCTTCTCGACGCAGGATCTGCTGCACAAGTACGGCGCCGACTACAAAGTGATCTTCATCGGTGACGCCGCCATGGCGCCCTACGAAATCACCCAGGCCGGCGGCAGCGTCGAGCACTGGAACGAAGAGCCGGGATACCTGTGGATGCAGCGTTTCATGGAAAAGTACAAGAAGCTCATCTGGATCAATCCGTATCCGAAGGACACGTGGGGCTATACCTCGTCGACCAATATCGTGCGCGATTTGATCGAGGATCAGATGTATCCGCTGACGTTGCGTGGGCTTGAGGAAGGGATGCGGTTTTTGTCCAAATAAAAAGCCAAAGATCGCAGCCTTCGGCAGCTCCTACAGAAAAATTCGCGTTTCCATGTAGGAGCTGCCGAAGGCTGCGATCTTTTGATCTTCAACCAAAGCGCTGCAAATACTCGACATGCTCGCGGTGTGCGACGTCCTGCACCACCGGCCTAAACCGCACCTGCGCCCCTGGCAGACATTGCGCCAGTCGCGCCAGCGCCAACGGCGTCAACGCTCCCAACCGTGGATACCCGCCAATCGTCTGCCGATCATTGAGCAAGACAATCGGCTGCCCGTCCGGCGGCACCTGCACCGCGCCCAGCGGAATGCCCTCGGAAATCATCGGCCGGCCCTGGTACTGCAACGCCTTGCCCAACAGTCGAATGCCCATGCGGTCGGCGCGACTGTCGAGCGTCCACGGACTGTTGAACACATCAAACAGACTCTGCCCGCTGAACTGGCCGATCTGTGCGCCGAGCACCAGATCCAGCGGTGCATTGAGGCGCAAATCAGGTCGATGCGCCAGCGGCACTTCACGCACCTGCAGCGCCGCACCGCAATAACTCAATGTCGCGCCCTTGGTCAGCGGTAACCCCATACCATCCAATCCACCGAGTTCTTCGCGCACCACCGTGGCACTGCTGCCCAGCACCTGCGGCGCGTCGAAACCACCGGGCGCCGCCAGATAAGCCCGGGCGCCGAGCAGCGGTTGGGTGAACCTCAATGTTTGCCCTTGGCCCAGTTTGAAACTGCGCCACGGCGCCAGCGCCTGCCCATCAATCTGCGCACCGAGATCAGCGCCGGCCAGCGCCAGCAAGCAGTCGTCCTGCGCCACCACGGCAAATCCGCCGAGGGTGATTTCGATCGCAGGCAGATCCAGCCGGTTACCCAGCAGCCAGTTGGCCCAGTTCATCGAACACCAATCTGCCGCGCCGCCCTGAGTCACGCCCAAATGGCGCACGCCAAAACGCCCGGCGTCCTGCAACAAACACAGCGGCGTGCTGGCCTCAATCGTCAATCGGCTCATGCCAGCGCCTCCAGTGGCGTATCATCGCCGCCCAGGTTGACGAACTCGGCGTGGCTCACCCCTTCGAAACGCACGGTGTCGCCGGGTTGCATCAGGCTGTAGCCGTCGCGATGGCGGTCGAACAGTTTCGCCGGGGTGCGGCCGATCAGGTTCCAGCCGCCGGGGGACACCACCGGATAAGCCGCGGTCTGCCGCTCGGCAATACCGACGCTGCCGGCCGCGACTTTCTTGCGCGGGGTGTCCAGGCGTGGCGCCGCGAGAATTTCTTCCACCAGCCCCATGAAGGCGAATCCCGGTGCGAAGCCGAGGGCAAACACCTGATATTCACGAGCGCTGTGACGGCGGATCACCTCCTCCACCGCCAACCCGCTGCGCTGCGCCAGCAGGCTCAGTTCGGGGCCGACACTCAGGTCGTACCAGACCGGCAACACATGGCACTGGCCGCTGGTACGCGCATTCGGCGACAGGTCGATCAAGGCTTCAGCGATCAGTTCCCGGGCCTGACTCGGGCTCAACGCAGTCAGGTCGTAATGCACCATCAACGTGGTGTAGGACGGCACCAAGTCGATCAACTGCGCGCCAAATACCGCGCGCAGACGCTCACTGGCGGCGAGCATCCACGGCATGTTGGTTTCGGCAATTTCATCGAACAGGCGCAACATCAGGCAGTCGAGGGCCACCACTTCAATCCGTGGGCTCATGGCGCGCTCTGCTGATTCAGGGCCTCGCGAATGCGCTGCACGGCGGCCACCGAACTGGCGTTGTCGCCATGCACGCACAAGGTGTTGGCCTGCAGATGCAGCGCACTGCCGTCGCTGGCGACGAGTTCACCGCCACGGGCGATGGTCAGGGCCTGTTCGATGATTGTTTCTGGTTCGTGATGCACCGCGCCCGCCAGTTGCCGCGACACCAGTCGGCCGGCGCTGTCGTAGGCGCGGTCGGCGAAGGCTTCGAACCACAGGGTCACGCCATATTCGTCGCCGAGCTGTTGCGCCGCCGCGTTGTCGCGGGTGGCCATTAACATCAGCGGCAAACTGCGATCGTAAGCAGCGACGGCCTGAATCACCGCACGCAACTGTGCCAGGTTGGCCATCATGTCGTTGTACATCGCGCCGTGGGGTTTGACGTAACTGACTCGCCCGCCCTGCGCGCGGCAAATGCCGTCGAGCGCGCCGATCTGGTAATGCAGGATGTCTTGCAGCTCTTGCGCGGAATAAGCCATGGAACGCCGACCGAAGCCAACCAGATCCTGATAGGCCGGATGTGCGCCGATCTGCACGCCGTGGCTCAGGGCCAGACTGACGGTCTTGCGCATGATGCCCGGGTCACCGGCATGGAAGCCGCAGGCCACGTTGGCGCAGTCGATGAAGGGCATGACTTCGGCGTCCAGACCCATGGTCCAGCTGCCGAAACTCTCGCCGATGTCACAGTTCAATAGCAGGCGGCTCACGGTGAACACTCCTGTAGCTTCTGGTCTTTTTATCTGTAGGACACTTGCCCGGCAGGTTATCAGTTACTGCGCATCCAGTTGCTTGCCACGGGTTTCCGGCAGGCTCAACGCGGCCAGAATCACCACGCCGTAGGACACCGCCGCAAACGCACCGATCCCCACGCTCAGCGGCACCTTCTGGCTGAGCAGGCCAATCAGCAGCGGGAACAGAGCCGCCAGCGCCCGGCCGATGTTGTAGCAGAAACCCTGCCCCGAACCGCGAATCCGCGTCGGAAACAACTCGGTGAGAAACGCGCCCATGCCGCTGAAAATCCCCGAGGCGAAGAAGCCCAGTGGAAAGCCCAACCACAGCATCACGCCATTGCTGACCGGCATTTGCGTGTACAGCAAGACGATGGTGAACGAGCCGACCGCGAACAGGATGAAGTTCTTTTTTCGCCCGAGCAGATCAGTCAGATAAGCGCTGATCACATAGCCGACGTAGGAGCCGACAATCACCATCGCCAGATACCCGCCAGTGCCGAGCACGCTCAAACCGCGCTCGTTCTTGAGGAAGGTCGGCAGCCACGAAGTGATCGCGTAGTAACCGCCGAGTGCACCGGTGGTCAGCAAGGAGGCGCGGAACGTGGTGAACAGCATGCCCGGGGCAAAGATCTCGTAGAACTTCGCCGGGTTTTCCGGGGTTTGCGCCGCCTTGGCTTCGCGGTAGATTTCCGGGTCTTTCACCAGCCGACGGACGAAAATCACAAAAATCGCCGGGACGATGCCGAGAATGAACAGCGCCCGCCAGGCCTCTTCCGGCGGCAACACCGAGAACAGCAACGCATACAGAATCGCCGTCAGCCCCCACCCCAGCGCCCATCCGGATTGCACCATGCCCACCGCTTTGCCGCGATCCTTGGCGCGGATCACTTCACCGATCAGCACCGCGCCGGCGGTCCATTCGCCACCGAAACCGAAGCCCATCAGGGTGCGGGCGATCAGCAGCTGTTCGTAGTTCTGCGCGAAACCGCAAAGGAAGGTGAAAAAAGCGAACCACAGCACCGTCAGTTGCAGGGTGCGCACGCGGCCGATGCGGTCGGAGAGAATCCCCGCGACCCAGCCGCCGATGGCCGAGGCAATCAAGGTGCTGGTGTGAATCAGCCCGGCCTGCCCGGTGGTGATGCCCCACATGGCAATCAGGGTCGGCACCACGAAGCTGAGCATCTGCGTGTCCATGCCGTCCAGGCCATAGCCGATCTTGCAGCTCCAGAAGGTGCGACGCTCTTGCTGATTGATATTGCGATACCAGTCGAACGGTCCTGGACGGGCCGTGCTCTTGGGGAGGTCGAGGGTGTCGGGCGCACGCATGGCAAGTCTCCGCAGGCTTTTATTGGTCTTGTTCGAAGTTCCGACGACGCCTATCGTGGGAACCGGATGCGCCGATTTTTCGTCGCCCGGCCCTGCTGCGTCCAACGAATAAAAACCCGCCTTAGGCATAAGAAAAATTTGTCACCCGAGCCGTTGCCATGAACCTGAAGTTTCTCGAGACCTTTGTCTGGGTCGCCCGGCTGAAGAGTTTTCGCCTGACCGCCGACAAGCTGTTCACCACCCAGGCGTCGATTTCCAGCCGCATCGCGGTGCTCGAAGGCGAGCTGGGGGTGAAGCTGTTTCTGCGCGACTCACGCGGCGTCAGCCTGACGCCCGAAGGCCTGAAAGTGCTGGATTACGCCGAGCAGATGCTCGATACGATGTCGGCGCTCAAGCAATCAATCGAGACCCGCTCGAGCAAGGTCGGCCGGGTGCGCATCGGCGTGATGGACACGGTAATCCACACCTGGCTCAGCCCGTTGGTGGCGCAGATGACCGAACGGTATCCGCGGGTGGAAATCGAGCTGGTGGCGGATACCTCGCTGAATCTCTGCGATCAGCTGCAAAAAGGCTTTCTCGACATCGTTCTGCAAACCGATCTGGTGCGCCACGAAAGCGTGCGCAGCCTCGAGCTGGCCAGCCATCCGCTGGGCTGGATCGTCGCGAGCAACTCAATCTACAACCGTGACTACGCCGACCTCGGTGAATTGGCGCAGGAACGGATCATCACCTACTCGAAAAACTCCCGACCGCATCAGGATCTGCTGGCATTGATGCAGGCCAACGGTGTGTTGGCTCCGCGCCTGAACTGCGTGAATTCGGTGTCGGCGATCACCCGGCTGTTGCGTGACGGTTTTGGTATTGGCGTACTGCCGCCGGTGCTGGTGGCCGAGGAATTGGCGCGGGGGGAATTGACCTTGCTCGATATCGATCTGCGACCGTCGGATTTGCAGGTGGTGGTGTCGTGGCGAGTTGGCGTGGAGTGGGTCGAGGAGATGGTGACGTTGTGTCAGCAGGTGCTGGCGGGGTATGCGCGCAAGGTCGGTGAAAAGTACATTGTTTTGAGTAGCTGAAAAGCAAAAGATCGCAGCCTTCGGCAGCTCCTACACAGGAATATGCGTTTCCCTGTAGGAGCTGCCGCAGGCTGCGATCTTTTGCTCTAGACCTTTTACAAGCCGCGCACGTCGCGATCTTCTATCGGCCGGCTCTGGCGCAAACGCCGGCCACCCAGCACCACCCAGTCAATCAGACGAATCAGGCACTCGATGCCGAACGACAGCAGCAACGCGCCGCTCATGCCCCAGATCATCGCTTCCGGGGTCAGCAGGATCTGGTAGCTGTAGCCGTTCCAGGTTTCCTTGCGAATGTCCGGGTCGGCGGCCAGCACCACTTGCAGGAAGCGGATGTACCACGGGCCCTGCATCGCCTGGAACTGTTTATCCAGCGCTGTCTGGCGGTTGAGCAAGGTGCTCAGGCTGTCGGCATCGCTGCGAAATACCGGGTCGTCACTGGCGCGGTAGTGCGCGACCAGCGCTTGCAAGTCGCCCTTGAAAAACTGCTCGGCGGTGCCCTGAAAACCGCGCAGAGCGGTCTGCGCTTCGATCAGATGGGCTTCGACGCGTTTGGCGTAATCGTTGATGAACCCCGGCACCTGGACACCGATCAACAGGCCCGCCGCAAACAACACCAGCCGTAGATAACTGAGCAACATCGAGGAGAGATCCTTTATTCGGTCGTGCCCTGGCTGACGCATTCGCCGCGTCGCCACAGGCTCCATTGGCCCGGTTGGTAACGGGTCCAGGTTTCGTTTTCGGTCAAAGGCTCGGTGGCGATCACCGTAACCACGTCATTGGGCGTGGTTTCCGCCTGGAAATCGACGATCACATCGACATCCTTGAGCCGCGCCGGGCCGAACGGTGCGCGCCGGGTGATCTGTGCCAGTTTGGTCGAGCAATAGCAGAACAGCCAGTCGCCGTCGCTGAGCAGGCAGTTGAACACGCCTTTGCTGCGGTATTCGGCGCAGGCAGCAACCAGATCCGGCAGCAGCACTTCTATATCGACCGGTTCCGGGAAGGCTGCACGCACGCGGTTGAGCAAATCGCAGAACGCCGCTTCGCTGTCGGTGTCGCCCACCGGGCGGTAGAAGCTCTTGATCGGGGTGAAATCGGCGAGCTGGCCGTTGTGCGCGAAACACCAGTTACGGCCCCACAGTTCGCGGACGAACGGGTGGGTGTTGGACAGGCAGACCTTGCCGACGTTGGCCTGACGAATGTGGCCGATGACCACTTCGCTCTTGATCGGATAGCGCTGCACCAGATTGGCGACTTCCGACTCGCTGCTGGCGGCCGGGTCCTGAAACAGGCGCAGACCGCGCCCTTCATAGAAGGCGATGCCCCAGCCGTCGCGGTGCGGGCCGGTACGCCCGCCGCGCTGCATCAAGCCGGTGAAGCTGAACACGATATCGGTCGGCACGTTGGCACTCATGCCCAGTAGTTCACACATGTGCTGACCTCGTGATTACAGACGCGGCTCGACGCGCATGCGCTGCGGATTGTTCGGCAATGGCGGGCGACCGTAGCGGTCATCACCGGCAGCGCCGAACGGCTGATCGCCGTCGCGATCATCGGCACGCGCCGCGGCCTTGGCGGCTTCGGCCTGCTCGCGACGGGCGCGTGAGGCGCGTTCGATCGGGAAGCGGATCAGCACGAAAATCAGGTAGATGCCGAACGCAATCATGCCGTACATGAACAGGTCGGAAATCGCCCGCCAGGCGTTGTTGCCGACCTTGAAGGCCAGATCCAGCGCAGTAATGGCGATCGACGGTGCAACCTTGGCTTTCACCGGATCAATGATGGTCGGGCTGAACAGCAACACCGCCATCAGCACCCGCAGCGGCTCGCGCAGCCAGCGCCACATCCAGCGGGTCAGGCGCATCCATACCAACAGGCAGCCCACAGCGGCGAAGGCGTAGAGGCCCCAGGCGATCAGATAGTCGTTCTCGGTCATGGTGTCCATGGCAAGGCAGGCAAAGAGGCGCTTATAGTAACGACTTTTCGCCTGTCAGGCTTGTCCCAATGCCAGACGGCCAACAGCAAACCTTGTGGGAGCGAGCTTGCTCGCGAAAGCGTCGGGTCAGTGAAACAAATGTCATCTGACAGAACGCCTTCGCGAGCAAGCTCGCTCCCACAGGAGAGTGCGATGGTTTCAAGAGCTGCGAAAACCTTTATTCCGAATATTGTCCGAGAGCCTTCCATGCCCGAATCCGCCCACGTCATCCGCGCCCCGATCGCCCACAAGGCTGCTGGTGCCGACCCGTATGCCTGGCTGCAGGAACGCGACGCCGACGCGGTGCTCGACTACCTCAAGGCTGAAAACGCCTATCAGGAAGCACAGACCGCCGATCAGGCCGGCCTGCGCGAAAGCCTGTTCGAAGAGATCAAGGGCCGGATCCTCGAAACCGACCTGTCCCTGCCCTCGCCCTGGGGCCCGTATCTGTATTACACGCGCACCACGGCGGGTGACGAGTACGCCCGCCATTACCGTTGCCCGCGTCCGGCCGACGACAGCCTGACCCTCGACGAGAGCCGCGAGCAACTGCTGCTCGACCCCAACGTGCTGGCCAACGGCGGCTTCTTCTCGCTCGGCGCGTTCAGCATCAGCCCGGATCACCAGCGCCTGGCCTACAGCGTCGATGCTTCGGGCGACGAGATCTACACGCTGTTCGTCAAGGAACTGGCCAGCGACAAGGTCAGCGAGCTGGAATTCCAGGACTGCGACGGCAGCATGACCTGGGCCAACGACAGCCTGACCTTGTTCTTCGGCGTGCTCGACGACACCCATCGCCCGCACAAGCTGTTTCGCTATCGCCTCGACGGCACCGCTGCCGAAGAAGTGTTCCACGAGCCGGACGGACGTTTCTTCCTGCATTGCTACCGCTCCAGCTCCGAGCAGCAATTGCTGCTGACCCTGGGCAGCAAGACCACCAGCGAAGTCTGGGCCTTGGACGCGCATCAGCCGCACCTGCCCTTCACCTGCCTGGCGCCCCGGGTCGAGGATCACGAATACGATGTCGACCACGGCGCGCTGGATGGCGCGTGGACCTGGTTCATCCGCACCAACCGCGACGGCATCAACTTCGCCCTGTATCAGGCGCCGGACACCGGTGTGGTGCCGAGCGAGGCCGACTGGCAGAACCTGATCCCGCACAGCGACACAGTGATGCTCGACGGCGTGACACTGAACACGGCGGCCATGACCCTGAGCCTGCGCGAAGGCGGTCTGCCGATCATCGAAGTTCACCCACAGGGCCAGACGCCGTATCGCGTGCAATTGCCGGACGCGGCTTACAGCCTTTATGTGCAGAACAGCCTGGAGTTCGAAAGCGACCGCATCCGTCTGCGCTACGAGGCATTGAATCGTCCGGCGCAGGTGCGGCAGTTACGGCTGGACAGCGGCGAACAAACCGTCCTGAAAGAAACCCCGGTGCTCGGCCCGTTCGACGCCGACGCCTACGTCAGCCAACGCCTGTGGGCCACCGCGCCGGACGGCACGCAGGTGCCGATCAGTCTGGTGATGAAACGCGAAATGGTCGGCAAACCGGTGCCGCTGTATCTGTACGGTTATGGCGCCTACGGCTCCAGTCTCGACCCGTGGTTCTCCCACGCGCGCCTGAGCCTGCTGGATCGCGGCATGGCGTTCGCCATCGCCCACGTGCGTGGCGGCGGTGAGCTGGGCGAAGCGTGGTACCGCGCCGGCAAACAGGAGCACAAGCACAACACCTTCAGCGACTTCATTGCCTGCGCCGAATTTCTGATCCTCAACGGCATCACCACCGCTGAAAAACTGGCGATCAGCGGTGGCAGCGCTGGCGGTTTGTTGATTGGTGCGGTGCTCAATCAGCGTCCGGACCTGTTCCGCGTGGCGATTGCCGAAGTGCCGTTCGTCGACGTGCTCAACACCATGCTCGACCCCGATTTGCCGCTGACCGTCACTGAGTACGACGAGTGGGGCAACCCCGCAGAGCCGGACGTCTACGAGCGGATCAAGGCGTACGCGCCATACGAAAACGTCACCGCGCAGGCTTATCCGGCAATGCTGGTGATCGCCGGCTACAACGACAGCCGCGTGCAGTACTGGGAAGCCGCCAAGTGGGTGGCAAAACTGCGCGCGACCAAGACCGACGACAACGTGCTACTGCTCAAGACCGAACACGGCGCCGGGCATGGCGGCATGAGCGGGCGTTACCAGGGATTACGTGACGTAGCGCTCGAATATGCATTTGTGTTCAAGGTTTTGGGCCTGGCCTGAGGAACTCCATCGGTCACTTGGGTCTTAACTCCAGACCCAAGAGGCCGATACTCATGAACCCGTGTAGGAGCTGCCGAAGGCTGCGATCTTTTGATCTTGCCTTTCAAAATCAAAAGATCGCAGCCTTCGGCAGCTCCTACAGGGGATCGTGTAGTGCCTTGAAAATGTGAAAACAATAAAGACCGCAACGACATGTCAGAACCGACCTTACTGAACAACGAAATCCGCGACTGGCTGATGGACTGTGGCCTGTTCGATCAATTGCAACTGGCGGACTTCGCCGCGGCCTCGGGCTACTTCAGCATTAGCACCGTGGCTGAAGGTGAAGCGATTTTCCGTGAGGGCGATGCCGGCAGTTTCATGTGCATCCTCCACACCGGTCAGGTCGCGGTGCAGAAAACTGGCCCTGACGGCCAGGTCATCACCATGGCCACCCTGCGCAGCGGTCGGGCGTTCGGCGAAATGGCGGTGCTCGATGGTGAGCGCCGTTCGGCGACCTGCGTTGCGGCGAGCAACTGCCAACTGCTCAACCTGGGCAAGGACTCGCTGGAAAAAATGCTCAACGACGCGCCGAAGATCGCCGCCAAGATCATTCGCGCCCTCGCCGTGTCCCTTTCCAAACGCCTGCGCATGGCCGACGGCCAACTGGCGGCGCAACAGGTTTAACCGCCGGGGGATTTGGCCTTGGTGCTGTTCGGTTCGATGCCCGGCACCGGTTGATCCTTGCTTGGCGGGCTGGGCATTTCGATTGGCACCAGTGGCGGGCTGCCACTGCCGGCGCCGGCCTTCGGTGCGCTGATCGGGGTGATTTGCGGATACGGTGTTGGCGTAGCGGTACCCGGCGAGCCGGGTTGCGGCGTCGGGCTGACCGGAATGGTCTGCTGCGCCTGCACTGCAGTAATCGCGAGCGCGGCCAGGGCAATGGCCGTTAGAATGATGCGCTTCATCAAGGGCTCCGTTTGGCCTCTAGTCTGCGTTCAGGCTACTCCCAACGGGCCTGCTTGCCTTCCCCCCTTGTAGAGATTTCCATGAAACGTTTCGTTCTGCTCGACACCACGCCGATCCCTGACAGCGGCGGCGCCCTGTGCCTGTTCGAGTATGGCGAGGATTTCGTCATCAAGATCCAGGGCGGCGACGGCGGGCAATTGATGAACACGCGCATGCACGGTTCGGAAGATGCGCTAGCCGAGATTCCTTGCCGCAAGGTGGCCGGACGGCCGAATTCACGGGTGTTGATTGGCGGTCTGGGCATGGGCTTCACCCTCGCCTCGGCACTCAAGCATCTGGGCAAGAGCGCCGAAGTGGTGGTCGCCGAGCTGGTGCCCGGCGTGGTCGAGTGGAACCGCGGCCCGCTCGGGGAAAAGTCCGGGCGCCCGCTGCTCGATCCGCGCACGGTGATCCGCCAGGACGACGTCGCCAAGGTCCTGCAAAGCGAGCCGAACGGCTTCGACGCAATCATGCTCGACGTCGACAACGGTCCCGAAGGCCTGACCCAGAAGGCCAACAGCTGGCTGTATTCCGCCGCCGGTCTGAACGCCTGCGCCAAGGCCCTGCGGCCCAAGGGCGTGCTGGCGGTGTGGTCGGCCAGCGCCGACCGGCAGTTTTCCGACAAATTGAAGAAGGCCGGTTTCAAGGCCGAGGAAGTCCAGGTGTTCGCCCACGGCAACAAGGGCACCCGCCACACGATCTGGATTGCCGAGAAGCTCAAGGGCTGAGCTAAACTCTGCACATAACCGTCATTAGTCTTTTTACTAAGGTGAACCCATGAGTTCGTCCACCCCGACCAACACGTCGAAGCTCGATCGCATCCTTGCCGACAACCAGCGCGACAAGGAAATGGGCTACCGCGACAAGGCCCTGAAGATGTACCCGCACGTCTGCGGCCGCTGCGCCCGTGAGTTTTCCGGCAAGCGCCTGAGCGAACTGACCGTACACCACCGCGATCACAACCACGACAACAACCCGCAGGACGGCTCGAACTGGGAACTGTTGTGCCTGTATTGCCACGACAATGAGCACTCGCGCTACACCGACCAGCAGTATTTCGGCGAAGGCTCGCTGAGCACACCGAAAATCGCCAAGGCCACGCATAACCCGTTTGCCGCCCTCGCCGGCCTGATGAAAAAAGAAGACTGATCTTCATTGCCATTACTGGCCCCATCGCTGGCAAGCCAGCTCCCACAATGATTTTGGTCGCTCACAAATTTTGTGAACACCCGAGATACCTGTGGGAGCTGGCTTGCCAGCGATGAGGCCAGACCAGACACCACAGATCTCGAATCTGCCCGCCCTCCCCCAATCCCCGTATAATCGCCCTCTTTTTCCCGAAGGCACCCCGCTCGTGGCAGACAAACGTTACAGCTGCATTGGTTTGTACAACCCCAAATCACCGGAGAACGTCGGTTCGGTGATGCGCGCCGCAGGCTGTTACGGCGTGGCGTCGGTGTTCTACACCGGGAAGCGTTATGAACGCGCCGCCGACTTCGTCACCGACACCAAGCGTGTGCACTACGACATCCCGCTGATCGGCATCGACGACCTGAAAAAGATCCTCCCGCTCAACTGCGTCCCGGTCGCCGTGGAACTGGTCGAGGGCGCCCGCCCGCTGCCGGAATACACCCACCCGGATCGCGCGCTATACATCTTTGGCCCGGAAGACGGCTCGCTGGATAAAGAGATCCGCGACTGGTGCGAAGACGTTGTGTACATCCCGACCACCGGCTGCATGAACCTGGCGGCGACGGTCAACGTGGTGCTCTACGACCGCATGGCCAAAGGCCTGAACACCCGCTCGGGACCGAAATTCCGCTGAAACGTCGCACATCCGATGGAACGAGCCGGGCGCTGCGGCAGTCAGCTTATCTATCTATTGCACATTGCCTGGGAGACAGATCATGACCGAACTCAAACGCGTCCAACGTATCGATTCCACCCCGTTCCAGAGCCCCACCGAGCAGAACGTCCAGGGCTGGGAGCGCATCGGCTCGCTGGCCGGTGGCGTGATCATGGTTGGCAAGGGCCTGCGCCGTGGCGGCGTGTTCGGTCTGATTCAAGTGGCGATTGGCGGCGTGGCGATGGCCCGTGGCATCACCGGGCACAGCTCGGTGAAGAGCCTGCTGGAGAAAAGCCGTCAGGACATGAACAACGTGCGGGCGAAGATCGAGCGCGCCGGTGAAGAACTGAGCCAGCTCAAGGCCAATGCCGAGGCGGCGACCAAGACCGCCACCGTTACCGGTAATGATTCGGTGAAATCACCGAAAGCCGGGGTTTAAAAGCAAAAGATCGCAGCCTGCGGCAGCTCCTACAGANGGAGCTGCCGCAGGCTGCGATCTTTTGATCTTTACTGCAACAATGCGGTATCAAGGACTTTAGAGGTCTCGCCGAGCACGCTCTCAGCCAGTTGCACAAACTCTTTAGTACTCACCGCCCCCAGATGCATCGCCCCGCGCAACACATCATCCAGCGAACGCTTGTTGCGCGTCTTCAAGCGAATCTCGCGATCCAGTTCCTGCAACACCATCACCGCTTTTGCAAGCTGCGCCGCACTGATCTGTTCGCCGCGTAACGTCGTCACCTTCTGACTGTCCCGGGTCAACTTCGCCTGCAACGCCTGATAGCGCTCATCGCTCATGCCGCCGGCACGGCGCACCAGCTCGATCGCGTAATACTCGGCAAAGCCTTCGCTGATCCAGTCACTGCGATGTTCATCGTTGATGCGCCCGAACACCTGCGCCAGCTCACGCACCAGCGCACTGCTGCCGCTCTCGCTGACCAGCGGCAAGCGCGTATTCAGATAGATCGATTCATGCGCGCCGAGGCTGCCGCGCCACATCGGGTCGTTGGCGCCGACAATCAGCAATTTTTTCGGATGCCGGGGATAGACCGCTTGCACCTGCGGCCAGATGAACGTCAGCAAGGTCAGCACATCCATGCGGCGCATGCCCTGCCCTTGCGGCGAAGCCACGGTGACTTCGGTTTCGCCCAGGCGCGTGCGGCGGCTGCCGAGGTGACCGGCGAGCATCCAGCCGGTCGGGCGGTCGAACAGGTGTGAAGGGTTGTCGATGCGAAATGTGTTTTTGCCGATGCGCGGCCAGGCGGTTTCGACGCTTTGCCAGCCGTTGGGCAGTTCGAATTGCAGACGTGACACCAGCTCGACGCCATCCTGCTGATCGAGCCGGGCCGGCGGCACCAGATCATCACCGCGCAGCAGCGCCCAGGTCGGGGTCATGCACGTGTCGAAGCTGCCGCTCTTGCGGCCGTGGCTGATGCTGACGCGGTAAGTCAGGCTGGGCTTGTCGCCGCTCGGACGCCAGAGGCCCCGAGCGTGCTTGCCCGGAGACAATTGCCACTGACCATCGGCCTTGAAGTCGCTGTAGTGGCTGCCATCGCCTAGGTCAAAATCGAGGCTGCGTACCGCTTCGCCCTTGGCCAGGGTCAGGCGCACTTCGGCCTGATCGCTTTGCGGCAGCAGGCGCACGTGGTAATCCAGATCGACTTTCTTTGCCGCCCACACCGGTGCGCTTAGCGCCAGCGGGGCGATCAGCAATGCCCGCAGCAATCCCCCAGCCATACACACTCCTTGTTGAATCCTGGAAACCCTTGGTGCTTAACCGGCGCGGAAAATCAGGTGATCTTCCCAGTCATCCTCCGGCACGCTGCCTTCGGCGAGCATGCGTCCGGACTGGGAAATCCGTTCGTGGTGCACAGCGTCACGATCGCCACACACCAAGTGGTGCCACAGCGGCAGATCCTTGCCTTCGCTGACCAGGCGATAACCGCAAGTCGGCGGCAGCCATTTAAATGATTCGGCCTGGCCCGGAGTGAGCTGAATGCAGTCCGGGACAAACTTGATGCGATTCGGATAGTCGCTGCACTGGCAGGTCTTCAGGTCCAGCAGTTTGCAGGCGATGCGCGTGTAGTAGACGCTGTTGTCTTCTTCATCTTCGAGTTTCTGCAGGCAGCACAGACCGCAGCCGTCGCACAGCGATTCCCATTCCTCGTGATCCAGTTGCTCGAGGGTTTTGCGTTTCCAGAACGGTTCGACTTTGGCGGCCATGGCTCAAGCATCAACATCAGGTGGTGAAAAGGCCGCCAGTCTAGTGCCCAAGGCCCTGCGGGCCAAGCGCTGGCGACTGTCGGTAAATCGCGCTTGTCAGCCGAATCGCCGCCCAGTAGGGTTTTGCCACGAATTCATGACGCAAACACAGCAAGGAATCTTTTGATGAGTGCCAACCCTCGCGTTGCCGATTACGCCATTCACCCGCAGTTCACCGATCGCTGGTCGCCTCGTGCCTTCACCGGCGAAGCGATCCCGGAAGAAACCCTGCTGAGTTTTTTCGAAGCCGCACGCTGGGCGCCTTCGGCGTACAACTCGCAGCCGTGGCGTTTTCTGTATGCGCGCCGTGACACGCCGAACTGGGAACGCTTCCTGGGGCTGCTGAATGAATTCAACCGCAGCTGGGCGCAACACGCTTCGGCGCTGGTGATCGTGATTTCGAAAACCACCTTCACCGCACCCGGTGCCAGCGAAGAGACCCCGGCGCTGTGGCACACCTTCGATACCGGCTCCGCTTGGGGCCACCTGGCGCTGCAGGCGAGCATCAGCGGCTGGCACACCCACGGCATGGCCGGTTTCGATCAGGAGCTGACCCGCAAGGAGCTGAATATTCCGCAAGGTTATGCGCTGCATGCGGCGGTCGCTGTCGGCAAGCTGGGTGACAAGGCGACCCTGGCCGAGTACCTGCAGGCCCGTGAGGAGCCGAGCCCGCGTCGTCCGCTGAGCGAGCTGGCGGCGGAAGGCAACTTCACCCTTTAAACGCAAAAGATCGCAGCCTTCGGCAGCTCCTACTGGGATCAATGCAGGAGCTGCCGAAGGCTGCGATCTTTTGATTACACCTCAGTAACCGCGGTTGAAATCCACTTCCCCGCGCAACGCTTCTCCCGCCTGATACGCCTTCAGGTTCTCGACGAACAACTGCACCATCAACGCCGGCGACGTCGGCGCCGAGCTGTGTCCAGTCAGCAGCAGGCCCCAGGCAGTCCAGAACGGATGGCGTTGCGGCAACGGCTCCTGACGGCAAACGTCGATCACCGCACCGGCCAGATGCCCTTCCTTCAAGGCTTCCACCAGATCCGCATCCACCACCGCCACGCCGCGTCCGACGTTGATGAACAACCCGGTCGGCTTGAACTGCTTGAACAGCGCCGCATCGTAGATATCGTGGGTGTGCGCAGTGTTCGGCAGCAGGTTGACCACGTAATCGACCGCGCCCACCAGCCGTGGCAGATCGGCCATCGAACCGACTTCGATGAACGGCGCCTGCTCACGCGCGCTGCTGGCAATGCCGTACAACTCGACGCCAAACGGCAGCAGGAACTGCGCCACACTCTGACCGATATCGCCGGTCCCGACGATCAGCACCTTGCGCCCGACCAGACTCTGGCCGGTGCGGTTATCCCACTTGCGCTCGACCTGGCTGACCAGCCGCGCCAGCACTTCCCGTTCGTGACCGAGCATGTAGGTCAGTACGTATTCGGCCATCACCTGACCGAAGATCCCCACCGCGCGGGTCAGGCGGTAATCGCGGCGCAGACCATCAGCGAGCAGCGGCGTGATGCCGGCCCAGGTCGATTGCAGCCATTGCGGCTGGTGGCCCTGACGCAGCAGGGTCGCCAACAGGTCCGGCTGCCCCAGCCACACCGGGCAATCGGCAGCCTGACGCGCCAGTTCGGCAGAGTCGCCACTGGTCAGGACTTCAAGTTCGGGGGCCATCTGGCGCAGTAGCCGGGCGTACACCGCGTGGTCGTGTTCAGCAATCAGAACGCGCATCTTCAAACCTTTCGCAAACCGTGCAGGCAACCGCCGAAAGAGCCGTGCTCCTTCGTGGCGGTCGTCGCCGTAAAATCAGTTCCAGGGTGGCAAGAGGCCCAGAACAGGGCCTCGCAGATCAGACCGGGTCGTTGCGTCGCAGCAACTCTTCGGGCAGGTGCTCGATGTACTCGTCCTCGGCCGGTGGCATCTGCAGGTGATAGCCCTGCTTGTCGAGGTTTTCCAGGACCACGGTGATGTCCTCGCGCGCCAGTGTGCGCTCGGGGGTCAGTACCAGGTCAAAGGAATGCTTCGCCTTGCCGAAGGCCGCCATCAGCGCCTCGGGCACGCGCTCAAGCGCATCGCTCTTGAGCACATAAAGATACATCCCGGGTTTCTTCGAACTTTGGTAAATGGAGCAAATACGTTTCAAGGCTGTTCTCCGGCGGTGGCCAGGCTGTCGAGCAGCTTCTGGCCCATGAGTTCGCGGCGCCAGCCACGCAGCGACTCAGGCAATTGATAAGGACCCTCGGGGAAGCCGCTTTTAACCAGCGCTTCGAGGGTTTTCTTGCGCAGCATCAGTTCCGGCGCGATGCCCAGACGCTCGGCTTCGACCTGGCCGAGGGCGCGCAGTTGCTTGATCAGCGCAGCGGCTTCGACCGGCAACGGCTCCGGCACCGCCGGCGGCCATTGATCAGGCCCCACACTGCCAGAGCGCTTGATCAGATCAAGCAGAAACTGGCCGTCCTGACGCACGGTACGCGGGTGCATGTCTTCGATCTTGCCCAACGCCGCGAGGTTGTCCGGTTGCGTGCGGGCCAGCGGCCACAGCGAGTGTTCACGGACGATACGGTTGCGCGGCAGATCACGGGCGCGGGCTTCTTTTTCACGCCAGGCGCACAACTCACGCAGCACCGCCAATTGCGCACGAGACAGTTTCCACGCCAACTTGGCTTCGCGATAGACCTCGTACGGGTCGGTTTCACGGCGCAGGTTGGCCACCAGTTCGGCGCCGTCCTCCAGCACCCAAGCGAACTTATCGTCAGACAGTTTCGGCCGCAGTTGTACGAAAACTTCCGCCAGATGCACCGCGTCTTCGGCGGCGTAGCTGATCTGCGTGTCGGACAGCGGACGCTGTAACCAGTCGGAACGGGTTTCGCCCTTGGGCAGCTCGATACCGAGCACCTCCTGCACCAGCCGCGAATAGCCCATCGAGAACCCGAGGTTCAGATAGGCTGCGGCCAATTGAGTGTCGAACAACGGCGCCGGCAAGCTGCCGGTCAGACGCAACAGCACTTCGAGGTCTTCGCTGCAGGCATGCAGGACTTTGAGCACCGCCGGGTTTTCCAGCAGCGCTGCCAGCGGTTGCCAGGCGTCGATGGTCAGCGGATCGATCAGGTAGGCGCGTTTGCCGTCACCGACCTGCAGCAAACCGGCAATCGGGTAGAAGGTGTCGACCCGCATGAATTCGGTGTCGAGGGCAACGAACGGCAGTTGCTGCCACTCGGCGCAAAGCTGCGCGAGGCTTTCGTTGTCGCGAATCCAGTGAATATCGATGGCCACACGGCTCTCCCTTGAAGAATGGCGCGCAGTATATATCGCCGCCGGCGTTTTACGCGCCTGCGCAGGACCAGAGCTGTAACGAAATATCCTGCCAGAGATAAAGAATAGTCTGACAGCGTGAGCAACAAGATGAATCCGAACCTCACCCTGCGGCAGCTCCTACACGGGGAGAGTGATATTTAGTTTTTAAATAGTACCGGGGAAATCTGATTTGCCGATAAGTGCGCCACACCGCCTAATCAGCAGCCTCCGCAATCCAGAATCTGCCGATGGAAAACGTCCGCACCACCGCCCGCCCCGCTGTCTGGCTGATGTTCGGGATCATCCTCGTCGCGCTGAATCTGCGCCCGTCCATGGCCGCCGTCGGTCCCTTGCTGTCGGCCATACGCGGCGACATTGCACTGAGTTTCAGCCTGGCTTCGCTGCTGACCATGCTGCCGGTGATGGCGATGGGACTGGCGATGTTTTTCGGTATTGGCATCAGTCGACGTTTGGGCGAGCAACGCGCGGTGATCCTGTCGCTGCTGATTATCGGACTGGCGACGCTGTCGCGGCTGTGGCTCGATTCGGCGCCGCCGTTGATTGGCAGCGCGGTGCTGGCGGGGATTGGCATTGCTTTGATTCAGGCGTTGATGCCGGCGCTGATCAAGTCACGCTTCCCCGATCATGTAGCGCTGTGCATGGGCCTGTATGTCACGTCGATCATGGGCGGCGCCGCACTGGCCGCCTCGTTGTCGCCGCTGGTGCTGGTGCAGTCCGGCAGTTGGCGTATCGGGCTGGCGATCTGGGCGGCACTTTCTTTGCTCGCGTTGCTGGTCTGGCGGACACAGTCGCCCTCGTCATCCATCCAGAACACCGCTGCAGGAAAAGAATCCTTCGCGCGTAATACCCGTGCCTGGCTGCTTGCCATCTTTTTCGGCCTCGGCACGGCGTCCTACACCTGCGTACTCGCGTGGCTGGCGCCGTATTACGTGGAACAAGGCTGGAACGAACAGGATGCCGGGCTACTGCTGGGTTTTCTGACCGCCATGGAGGTGATTTCCGGACTGCTGACGCCAGCCATCGCCAACCGCAGCCGTGATCGTCGCGCGGTCCTGGCAGCCTTACTGCTGCTGATCATCACAGGCTTCTGCGGGCTGGTCCTCAGTCCGCAACACCTCAGCCTGCTGTGGCCGTGCCTGTTGGGGCTGGGCATCGGCGGCTTGTTCCCGATGAGCCTGATCGTCTCACTCGATCACCTCGACAACCCGCAGCGCGCCGGCAGCCTGACCGCATTCGTGCAAGGTGTCGGCTACTTGATCGCCGGGCTTTCGCCGCTGCTGGCCGGAATGATCCGCGACCGGCTCGGCAGCTTCGAATGGGCCTGGTGGTCGCTGACTGCAGTAATGACGGTGATGTTGCTGATGGTGCTGCGTTTCGACCCTCGGCAGTACGCCCGACACATCCGTTAAAGCCAGATACCATCGCCGGGCTAGAGGCTTCTTGCCATCTTTTTGCGGTTTATCTGGCGACGTCGTGTTGCTAAAACTTTCTGTCCCACAACTGACATTGAATCGTCCTACAAAGCTTTGTCCTGGCACCATCGTTCCGTTACGATCATGCGCACACGTTTGCGCGGATTCAGCGCAAGGAGCACAGCGAGACGGAACGGATGCTGAACAGTAACTTGCTTCGAAAGCTCGACATGCAGGACCTCATGGTGTTTATCGCGGTGTATGAGCAAAGCAGCGTCACGGATGTCTCGGAGACGCTGTGCGTCAGCCAGTCCACTGTCAGCTACTGCCTGAAAAAATTGCGCACCAGTTTCGAAGACGATCTGTTCATCAACACCCGCACAGGCATGCGCCCCACCTACAAGGCCGGCACCATGTACGGCCATGTGCAGAAAATTCTCGAAAGCATCAACCTGTGCCACGCCGGTGCCCCGGCCTTCGACCCGACCCACCAAGCGAAAACCTTCAACATCTGTGCGCCGGAATACTTCGAGCAACTGGTGTTGCCGCGCCTGTTGAAGCGTTTCGACTTCGACGATTTGCCGGTGGTGGTCAACATGCACAAGTTCGAGACCGACGTACCCGCCGACGAACTGCGCGAAGGCAGCCTCGATCTGGTCATCTGTTTCGGCCCCAACTTCCACCGCAGCCACACCGACCTCAAGTCGCGAATGCTGCTGGAAGACGATCTGGTCTGCGTCTTCGACAAACGCGCCACACCACTGGAACCGCGTCTGAGCCTGCAGGCGTTCACCGAGCGCCGACACGTGTTCCCGACACCGTGGACGTCCTCCACTAACATGGTTGATGGCTGGCTGGCGCGCCAGGCGCAGAAACGGCAGATAGTCGCCCGCTCCAACAGCTACAGCGCGGCGCTGAAAATGATCACCGGCACCGACTTCATCCTCACCCTGCCCCGGCGCATCCAGCGTCTGCTGACCAACGACGCGGTGTTCAATCATTGCGAAGCGCCGAACGGCCTGCCGGGGTTCACCCTCGACATGCAATGGAGCCAGAACGCCGATCAGGACAGCGCCAACGTCTGGCTGCGCGAGCAGGTGATCAAGGTCTGCAGTGAGCTGGAAGCGGCCTGAGTCCTACACGCCGATGGCGGTCTTGGTGTAGGAATCGCGGTCGATATCGAGCAACTCCACACAGAGCTGCACTTCAACCCCAGCCGGCCACTCGCACAGATCCTGGAGCACCGCCAACAGACTTTCCGAGAGCTGCTTCTTGATTTGCGGCGAACGACCGCTGAGCAGCGCCAGCTTCACGTGGACAAAGGCGCGTTCGCCCATGCCGGTGCCCACCTTGAAAGTCTCGACCTTCACCGCCCGGCTTTTGATATCGAACTCCGCCGCGAACTGACCGGACCCCACCAGCGTGTTGTTGAGCCGGATCAACGCCACATCCGCGTTCAATTGCGGCAGGTTGGCGGTGTATTCCATGTGCAGATGTGGCATGGGGTGCTCCAGTCAGTCGGCAGAAAGGTCGTACATATACCACAGCATTGCCCTGCTCCCGTGCGGGTTTTTGCCTGCTCGCGATGAGGACGTCTCAGTCAAATCAATATTGTCTGATACTGCGCTTTCGCGAGCAGGCTCGCTCCCACAGGGGAGATTTGTGGTGGAATTCAGGGCGCGGTCAGTGGCCGTTCGCTCATGAATGCCTCAAGCCGCGAACGCAGCCAGCGTTCGGCCGGATCGCTGTCGACATGGCTGAGCCAGACCATCGACAGATCCAGCATCGGGGTCTTGAACGGGAACGGTTCTTTGAACAATCGACCTGAAGCCGCCATGGCTTCGGCGGTGTAGTCCGGCAGGCTGGCGATCAGGTCGGTACCGGCGAGCAACGCCGGCAGCGCACTGTATTGCGGCACCGACAACACCACATGCCGGGTGCGACCGATTTCCGCCAGCCACTCATCGGCATAGCCGCTGATGTTGGCCGTGTGCGACACCAGTACGTGTGGGCGTGAACAGTATTCGTCGAGGGTCAGCGGTGAGTCCGAAGCATCGGCACGCAGGATGCTCGGCTGGATATGCCGCAGCAGCTTGCGTTTGGCATTGGCCGGCAAGCCACGGGTCTGGCTGATGCCGACGGTAATATCGCCGGCAGCCAGCAGATCGGGAATGCGCCAGTAGTCGACGTGTTGCACCACGAACACCACGCTCGGCGCCTCCTGGCGCAGTGCCCGCAACAGCGGCGGCAACAGGCCGAACTCGACATCATCGGACAGGCCGATCCGGAACGTCATGTTGCTCACGGCGGGGTCGAAGTCGTGGGTCAGGCTCAGCGCCACCGACAGCGAGTCGAGCGCCGGCGACAGATACCTGAACAACTCTTCGGCGCGGGCGGTCGGTTCCATGCGATGGCCGACGCGGATGAACAGCGGGTCATTGAACATCGCGCGCAAGCGATTGAGCGCCGAACTGATGGTCGGCTGGCCGAGAAACAGCTTCTCCGCCGCCCGGGTCACGTTGCGCTCGAGCATCAAGGTCTCGAACACCACCATCAGGTTGATGTCGGCCTTGCGTAGTTCATTTCGATTCATCCATTGCCCCCGATCCCCAGACTGCTGGCAGTGTATGAAGTCCTTGGGATCGGCGTCTATCAGACGATTGGCGGTTTGTTCGACAATTTCACTGCACCGTCAGGGTTTGCAATCCCAGCCCCATGACTCGCGCATCGTCATTGAAGCCGAGTTTTTTCGGGCTGACCGCATCTGGCAGATGCAGCTGGACATTCAGATACTCCTCGGCGACCTGCGCCGCGCTGAGCGGAATTTCCAGCCGATTACCCTGCACCTGGGTCAGACGCGTCGACAACGCCTCGACGCCATTGATGCTGACGATCACCCGCTGGCTGAGGTTCGGCGGCATGGCAAAGGCCAGGGCATCAATCACCAGCGCATGCGAGCCGGGAGCGACGCGCAGCAGTAGTTGCGCATCCTGTCCGTCACTCCAGGTGCCCCAGGCTTCCGGTGTGGACCAGCCTTTGACCAGTTGTCGAGTACTGCGGTTGAACGTCTGCACCAGCCCCGGCTGGCTCAAGGGTATCGGCGACAGCGCTCGCCCCTGATCGACCATCGCCAGGCATTGATCACAGTGTTTCCAGCCAGGAGCCAGCACGACAAAGTCGTCGACCCGGGTCAACAGATC
This sequence comes from Pseudomonas sp. 22189, assembly GCF_052045635.1. Lineage (NCBI taxonomy): Bacteria > Pseudomonadati > Pseudomonadota > Gammaproteobacteria > Pseudomonadales > Pseudomonadaceae > Pseudomonas > Pseudomonas sp. 22189. The sequence goes on along the minus strand of NZ_JBQEPG010000013.1, from coordinate 104,550 downwards.
GCTGTCGCTGCGAATGCTTTTTACCGCCAGCATCAGCGCATCGTCATCAAGGATGTACAGCGAGTCGGGGTCGTACTGGCCATTGGCAAGTTGGCTTTGCGTCGTGCGCTGCAGCTTTTCCAGGGCTTGGGGGCTCGTACGCCCCAGGTAGGCGGCATCGGTTTTCAGCCCATGGGTGGCGGCGAAATCGGCAATCGCCTGCCACTGGTCCGGTTGATTTTTCGGCATCACGGCACGGATGCTCTTGTAGTGCGCCGCCGCACTGGCCCAGAACGGATCATGCATCGGGCTGGCCCAGGCCGACGCTTCGGGCAGCATTTTCGCTGCTCTCAAACCTGCCCAGGCAATCCGGGTGTCGGTGACTTGCACCATTAACGCCAGCGCCAGCAGCCCCATGGCGACTCGCGTTCGATAGCCGCGCACCACCAGATAAGTCAGCAATATCACGATGACGTAAAACACCGGCCAGAACATCCGACCCGAGGCACGAAAAATATTCGAAAGCTTCACCACAAACTTCGGTAACGGATAACTGAAAGTCTGCAGGCCGACGCCGATATGGTTCGACAGCGCGAACAAGGTCAACCCGATCAACGCCCAGAACAGCAACGGACGACGGCTCACCAGTGCCTTCAGCGAAATGCCGCTGCGGTACCCGCCAATCAAGGCCAAGGGCACCAGCAACAGCACGCCAAGCCCCAGATAATTGAAGCCTTCGTAATCGCCGCCGGCCGTGGGAATGTTAGTCAAAATGTAAGACCAACCGTCCGCATCCACCAGCGACAGCAGGTTCATTCGATAAAAGCCGAAACCACCGCTCACCGCGCCACCGGAAATACTGAAATAACCCGCCTGCCAACAGCACACGCTCACCAGTGCGAACAAACTGCCCAGCTCGATCAGGACCTGACGGCGGATCAGCTTGCCGCCCCGCAGCTTGCCAAGCAGATCAGCCACCCAGATCAGCGCCACCATCCCCAACAGGTAGGCATGCACCAGCGCTGTCGCGGCCAGCAACATGCCCCATGCCAGACGCCGCCGCTGCAGTGCCGGATACAACGCCAGGTACAGCGCCGCAAGAATCAGAAAGTGCCCGGCCAGCGAAAGATGACCACCGGTGCGCAGAAACATCGGCGGCGAAAATACCAGCAGCCCGGTGCCGAGCAAGCGCAACTCGGGATTGTCGGTGATCAGTCCGAGCAGCTTCCAGGCAAACCAGGCCTGCAGAACGAAACACAGCAACAACCACATGCCGAAGTACTGGAATGTTTCCGGCAGCCACGCACTGAACGGCTTGAACAGCAACGCCAGCAACGGATTGGAATCGGAAAAAATGATCGCACTGCCCAACTCCATTCCATAGGACGGATTCAGCCCGAGCGGAAAGGTCCAGGGCGAGTGGCGAAAGAACGCCCAGCCCAGGTAATGCGTCGCCGGGTCGCCGTCCTTGAGCCAGGCAATGTTTTGCGGATCAAGGGCACGCGGGCCGATCACCAGGAAAAACGCCAGCGCTCCGAGCAGGAGCGGCAACAGCGCCAAGGCCGGATGCTTGTTCAAGCCTTTCATCGGTACGTCCAGAAATTGTGCAGCACAAAGGTGAACGCCGGAATGATCAGTGCCACGGCACCGATGCCCAGCAAATAGTGCAGTCCAGCCAATTGCGCTGCCCACGCAACGAACATCGCCAGCAAGAACCCGCCGAAGGACACCAGCATGAACCGCACCAATGTTCTGCCATGCAGCCGCGCGGAGAAACTCCAGGTGGTGTTGATCACGTAGGACACCACCGTCGCCACAGCGAATGCCACACCGTTGGCCAACGGCGGATGCGGGGCCACGAAGTTGATGAACAGCACCGCCACCAGCGCATGCAGAGCGGTGACGAACAGCCCGGTCACGGCAAAGCGCAAGCCGCGCTGGATCAACGCCGATCTATCGGCTGAAGTCACGGTTTGCACGCCAGCACAAACACGCTCAGACCGGCCAGACGGTTCATGCCCATCAGCGGCAGTTCAAGGCGGCAGAGGGTCTTGAGCACGCCGTTGACCAACGGATGATGACGCTTGAGTTGAGACTGCGGCGCGGCGGCCTGCGGGCCTTGGGGCAGCAAACGCAAGACCGCCGCGATCGGAAACACCGCACCGAAAAAGTAGGCACCGCGCTGCACAGTCAAGCCGGCGTCACGGGCCAGGGCTTCAAACTGCGCCAGGGTGTAGCGGCGTTTGTGTTCGAGGAAGTCGTCATGCCCGCTCCACAGAAACTGAAACGCCGGCACGGTCATCAGAAAACGGCTGCCGGACGGCACTTTATCGACGTAAGCCTTGAGCAGGCCGAGGTCGTCGTCGACATGCTCCAGCACGTCCATCAGCAGCACCAGATCCGCGTCGACGGCTTCGATATCGCGACGATAATGCACCGGTTTGCCGGCAGTGCTTGCATCAGAATCGGCAGGGTAGCTGATATCGACGCACCACGCCTCCTGCGCCGAGGTTTGGGTCAACAGATGATGCGAAAAAAAACCCGACCCGGCGCCCACGTCGAGAATCCGCGTGATCGGTGCCTCACCGAGCAGGCGCCGCGTTGCCGCCGCTTTGGAGCAGTAATACCAATGCTCGCCAATGCTGTCGCCGAGGATGTCGGTTTCCTTGAGATCCATGTATCAGTCCTTGGGGTCATAGACGCGACGCACCAGAAAAACCGGCCGGCGTTTGGATTCGATGTAAGTACGCCCCAAGTACTCGCCGAGTACGCCGATGCCGATCAACTGCAGGCCACCGAGGAACGTCACAGCCACCATCAACGAGGCATAACCGGGCATGTCGACGCCGTGGATCAGCGTGCGCACCACAATAAAAATGGCGAAGGCAAACGAGACCAGCGACACCGCCGCGCCGATGTAAGTCCAGATTCGCAGCGGTTCGGTACTGAAACTGGTGATGCCCTCCAGGGCAAAATTCCACAGCCGCCAGCCGTTGAACTTGCTCTGCCCGGCCACGCGTTCGGGCCGCTCGTAATCCACATGGGTGGTGCGAAACCCGACCCAGGCAAACAGGCCCTTCATGAAGCGCCGAGACTCGGGCAAAGTCAGCAAGGCGTCGACCACGCAACGGTCCATCAGGCGGAAATCACCGACGTTTTCCGGCAGTGGTTGTTCGGCGATCTTGTTGTGCAGGCGATAGAACCAGTGGGCGGAAGTCTGCTTGGCCCAGGTGTCGCTGCGGCGACTGATGCGGTGGCCGAGCACGACTTCATAGCCTTCGCGCCAGCGCTCGATCATTTGCAGAATGACTTCGGGCGGGTCCTGCAGGTCGGCATCGATGGGGACAACGATCTGCCCGGTGGCAATCTGCAGGCCAGCGGACAAGGCGGCCTCTTTCCCGAAGTTACGGCTCAGATCGACGATGCGCAGCCGCGAGTCGTGCCGTTGCCGCTCCAGCAGCCCCTCAAGCGTGGCATCGGTACTGCCGTCATTGACGAACACCAGTTCCAGAGCAATCGAGGTCTGCTGCCGGAAGACTTCGTCGATGCGCAGAATGAACGCGTCGAGACTGTCCTCCTCGTTAAAAACCGGGATAACCAGCGATAACGTGACCCGTGTGGCCTGTGCTGTTCCATGCTCAGTCAAGGGAATGCTCTTTTTATAGTGTTTGTCGGTCGTCGAAGCATTTTCGACACCATGAGCCGTCCCGTATTAAGCAGTAGCGCTGTTAGCCTTGCAAGGCGCAAATGGCGACATTCCGGCCAATCCAGACGCCATTGCGCACGCTCTAGCCCGCACTCCTCAGAAACATCTGCCAACGATTGGAAACAAATGTTCGATAGCGAAAAAAACTCGCTCCGCTAGGCTTGCGTCGATGCGACACACAGGTTGTCGCAAACACCATCGCAAGGAGCGAACTGAATGTATTTCGAGATCTACAGGCAATCCCGAGGCACCTCGAGCACCGGCAAAGGCCAATGGCGCTGGCGGCTGCGGGCGGGAAACCACGAGACGGTTGCCAGTGGCGAGTCCTATGTGAACAAGGCTGACTGTTTACACGTGATCGATTTGATCAAGGGTGTGCAGAGCGATACGCCGGTGAAGGAGATCTGACCGCACCGGGCAGCACAGCGCTGCGTCCTACAGCCTCTTCCTTTTTTGCCTGCACCACTGGCGAAGCACTTCTGCGCCCCTACGCTCTTCAGCGTATGGGGCGATCCAGCCCTGTTAAGCCATATGACGTTCAACTCAAAAAAGGAGCCGCACCATGGCTAGAGACAAAGCAAAAGACGACAAACACTTCAACTGCACCCAAACACACGAAGCCGACTACGTCGCCAGCCTCTACCCGCACGCCAAGGATGAAGTGAAGACCTTCCTGGCCTCGGCTTGCAAGGACAACACCCTGCGTAACTCTACGCATAAGGAAGTGTATGACTTGATCAAGCAGAAGCTGGGGCATTCACAGCCGTAAGTGGCTGAGGCGGGTGTTTGGTAAAGCCCGCAGATACAAAAAAGCCCTGTAGCTTCTCAGCTACGGGGCTATTTGCTCTGTTCGGGAACGACGTACAACCGACAGACCAGAATCAAGCTAGGCATGGGCCTCTCGGTCAAGAACATCCGCAACCCACTGATTAATGCTTTTTTGAGCCAATTGCGCTTTTACGGCAACAGTCGCATGAAGAGCTGGCGCCAAACGCAGACTGAGATTGCCCGAATAAGGCTTTTGAGGAGCACGGCCCAGTTTTGCGCAAGTCTCCAGATAGTCAGTAACAGCCTCTTCGAACGCTGACCGAAGCTCTTTTACAGATTCGCCATGAAAACCTACAACGTCCTTGATCCCAGCGATATGACCAACAAAAAGACCATCTTCATCACTGTATTCAATTCGGGCGGCATACCCGTTGTAATTCATCACGTTCATGGAGTGACTCCTGCTTGTTCAAGAAAAGCCCGAGCATCACGAACCTGATAGGGCTTTGCTTCTTTATCCGGGTGAGGTCGGTGGAACGTAGCGACCACACCTCTTAATTCAAACCGAACTCGCGAGCCATTGCCTTCCAAGGTTCTGGCCCCGACCGCATTGAAAAGAGACTCGATGCGCGCCCATTCCAACGTGGCGGGTGTGGGTCGTGAAAATATAGCTGCGAGCGTACCGAGCTGTTTGTTGTTCATAGTATTACACCATGATACCGCGCAGGAAAAATTGCCAATCGCGATTCATATCGCTGATCGATGAAGCGCCCCCCTTTGAACAAGCGGACAACGCCACCCTCCAGGCTTGAAAAGCGGCGTCTTTTTCTCCGAATTTCGGTCAATATTGGGCACGCAGGTCAGGATAAGGAGTGATTTGAAACAGAGCTGTAGGTAGACTCCGAGAGTTACGTACGAACCGGCATCAATCGAGTCACATCCGATTATCGACTTTTCAACCTCGGGTTCCGACGACAGGATTTTCTGATTACTCAAGCGAGCAGAAACAAAAAAGCCCCGTAACTCTTCAGCTACGGGGCTTTTTCTATGTAATGGCGGAGAGATAGGGATTCGAACCCTAGGTACCGGTGAAGGTACAACGGATTTCGAATCCGTCCCATTCGGCCACTCTGGCATCTCTCCAACGGCGCGCATCATAACAACACTTCTGCCGAAAGCAAACCCTCTTTCGAAAATTTTCTCCGTGCTATCAGATGCTTGCGTCGATTAAAGCGGTACACCCAGACGATTGGCGACTTCTTCGTAAGCTTCGATGACGTCACCGAGGCCCTGGCGGAAGCGGTCTTTGTCCATCTTCTTCTTGGTGTCCTTGTCCCAGAGACGGCAGCCGTCCGGGCTGAACTCGTCGCCCAGGACGATCGAGCCGTCGCTGAACACGCCGAATTCAAGTTTGAAGTCCACCAGCAAGAGGCCTGCGTCGTCGAACAGTTTGCTCAGGACTTCGTTGACCTTGAGCGACAGTTCTTTCATGCGCGCCAGTTGCTCGGCGGTGCCCCAGCCGAATGCCACGACGTGGGATTCGTTGATGAACGGGTCGCCCTTGGCGTCGTCCTTCAGGAACAGTTCGAAGGTGTAAGGATTGAGCTTCATGCCCTCTTCGACACCCAGACGTTTTACCAGGCTGCCGGCGGCGTAGTTACGCACGACGCACTCGACGGGAATCATGTCCAGCTTCTTCACCAGGCACTCATTGTCGCCCAGCAGTTTGTCGAATTGGGTCGGGATGCCGGCCGCTTCGAGTTTCTGCATGATGAAAGCGTTGAACTTGTTGTTCACCATGCCTTTGCGGTCGAGCTGCTCGATGCGCTTGCCGTCGAACGCCGAGGTGTCGTTGCGAAACAGCAGGATCAAGCGGTCAGCGTCATCGGTCTTGTAAACCGATTTGGCTTTGCCGCGGTAGAGTTCTTCACGTTTTTCCATGATGGGCTCCGCTTGCTAAGTAGATGGGCTAGGCGATATGGCGCCAGTCGAGCCCTGAATCTTGATCGGCCAGTTGCAGCCAGTCCGGGTCGCACCCGAGGGTGTCGACGAAACATTGCCGGGCCAGCTGCGGCAGGTTGTTCTTGCTGCTCAGGTGGGCGAGAACCAGATGCTGCAAGCCCTGCCACCCCAACTCGGCCACCAGGAATGCCGCCTGATGGTTGTTCAAATGTCCCAGCTCGCCGCCCACCCGCTGCTTGAGAAAGTACGGGTAATGACCACGTGCCAGCATGTCGCGACAATGGTTGGACTCGATCATCAATGCATCGAGATCCCGATAGCCGTCCAGCACCCGCTCGCAGTAGGAACCCAGGTCGGTCAGCAGGCCGAAGCGCCGCTGCTCGTTGTCACTGAATACATACTGAGTCGGCTCTTGCGCATCATGGGCCACGGCAATGACCCCGATGTTCAGTGCGCCGATCTGCAACTGCTCGCCGCCGGCCAGAAAGCCTGCGGGTTCGATCGGTTTGCGCATCCCGCGCAGTGTGCCGCGACTGAGGTAGACCGGCAAATTGTAGCGCCGAGACAGCAAACCCACGCCATGCACGTGGTCGGCATGTTCGTGGGTTACGAGTATCGCGCTCAATTGCGCCGGGTTCACACCCAGGCGCAACAGGCGTTTTTCGGTTTCCCGCAGGGAAAAACCACAATCCACCAGCACATACGTATCAGCGCTGGCGATCAGCGTGCCGTTCCCTTGGCTACCGCTGCCGAGAACGGCAAAGCGCATGTGATCAGCCCAGGTTGTCCTGAATCACGCTCAACACTTTGCGGGCCACATCGGCCGGCGCAACGGTGTTGATGTTCTTCTCGACGGTTACCTGAACGTTTTCACCGACCTTGCTCAGGCGAACCTGATAACGCTCGGCGCGGGCTTCAACTTCCTCTTTGGTCGGCGCACTGCCGAACAGGCTGCTGAAGAAACCAGGCTTCTCGTCTTTCTTCTCGGCTTTTTCGGCCAGGTTGATGTAGTACAGGCCCAGGCTGCGGTTGATGTCTTCAACGCGCCACTGACCTTGCTCCAGCGCACGACCGACGCTCGACCAGGCACGATCCAGATCCGGACCGACGTTCAACACTGGGTTGCCGCTACCGTCTTCGCTGAGGCTGACACGGCTTGGGGTATCGAAATCACGCGAAGCCAGCATCGACACCGAACCACCCTTTTCGGAGGTCCGGCTCATGCTCGCCAGCATGTCGTCGACCAGCGCAGCGTCCAGGCCAGTGTTGACCGAACGGTTGGTGAAATCGACGTCAGCGGTGCTGCCGGCAGGACGCTCGGCGCTGACCACGTAGATTTCACTGGTGTTGCGCTGCACGCCCGGCTCGATGCGCACCCGCACGCGGGTTTCGCTGTCGGCGCCGACACCCGCTGCGCTCAGGCGCTTGGCCATGGCGGCGGACAGCTCGTCAGAATGCTGCCAGGTGGTGGTGAATTCACCGGTTTGCGGACGCTGTTCATCCAGACGGAAACCGTTGTCCTGGAAAAACTGCACCGCCACTGGCCAGACTTCGGCCGGTGGGTGCTGGGCCACGACCCAACGCGAGTCACCGCTCTTCTGCAGCGAGTAGTCGGTTGCATCGGCAATCGCGGTCAGCGGTTGTGGACGCGGCACCACGTATTCGCCTTTGGCAGTGTCATCGGCCACGTTGCGCGGGATCGGCAACAGCGGGTCGAGGCGCTTGGAGGTGCTGACATTCGGTGGCAATTGCATCGGTGCAGTCTGTTGCGCTTCCAGGTAATCGCTACCACGGTCACGGAAATAACCTTCCGGGCCCCAGACCCATCCGCAGCCACTGGTGCTGGAGATAATCAAGGCAAGTGCGGAAAGTCCGGCCATTCGCTTCATGCGTTGTACTTCCTCAATTAAACCAGGACGCTGCACTGGCGCAGGGCCGTGCGAAGCGTTTCATGACAAGGAGCGCTCAGCCAGGTCAGCGGCAGGCGGATGCCTTCGTGCATCAAGCCCATTTCAACCAGAGCCCACTTCACCGGAATCGGGTTGGCTTCGATGAACAGGTCCTTGTGCAACGGCATCAGTTTTTCATTGATTGCCCGTGCGGTATCGGCGTCGCCTTTCAACGCGGCCTCGCACAGGTCAGCCATTTCGCGCGGGGCGACGTTCGCTGTTACGGATATGTTGCCTTTGCCACCCAGCAGGATCAGCTCGACCGCGGTCGGATCATCGCCGGACAGCACGATGAAGTCCTTGCTCACGCCGTCGATGATGGCTTTGGCGCGTTTCAGGTCGCCGGTGGCTTCCTTGATGCCGATGATGTTCGGCACGGTGGACAGGCGAATCACCGTCTCGGCCTGCATGTCGCAGGAGGTGCGGCCGGGAACGTTGTAGAGAATCTGTGGAATGTCGACGGCTTCGGCAATGTGCTTGAAGTGCTGGTACAGGCCTTCCTGGGTCGGCTTGTTGTAGTACGGCACGACCAGCAGGCAGGCGTCGGCGCCGGCTTCCTTGGCGTTGCGGGTCAGCTCGACGGCTTCGCGGGTCGAATTCGCACCGGTACCGGCGATCACCGGGATGCGGCCTGCGACCTGTTTGACCACGGCTTTGATGACGGCGATGTGTTCTTCTACATCAAGGGTTGCCGACTCGCCGGTAGTACCGACCGCGACAATGGCATGGGTGCCGTTCTTGAGATGGAAGTCCACGAGTTTGCTGAGGCTGTCCCAGTCAAGACGCCCTTGTGCATCCATGGGAGTGACCAGTGCCACCATACTGCCCGCAATCATGAAACCGCTCCTGCCGGAAAAAGAGAGCGGTAATGGTACTGGCGCCAAGATGCTTGCACAAGCGAAGTACTGCGCCGCCATTCCCCTTGGCGTCGGTTTTCGCTACCCTTCAGACTTTGATCGGTACAGATCAGCTTGTAAGCCGGGTTCCAGCCTCCCCTTTCGGCCTCCCAGGCCCCGTTCCAGTGTCGCAGCTGTACGTTCCGCCTTTATTGGAGCGAATCGCGAGCCAGGGTCCGGGGCTTTCTGAACGGGCACGCGCAGACGCATCCCGACGGCCAACGCCCATCGACCTACCGACCGCTCATCGCTTTAGGAATGCTGCATGTCCACCCCCACAGTTCGCGAACAATTCCTTGTCATCAGTGCCCTTGGCGCCAACCCCATGGAGCTGACTAACGTCCTGTGCCGCGCCAGCCATGAAAATCGCTGCGCCGTCGTCACTTCCCGCCTGACCCGCCACGGCGAGTGCAGTGCCCTGGTACTGGAAATTTCCGGTAGCTGGGACGCCTTGGCCCGCCTCGAAGGCAGCCTGCCAACCCTGGCCAAGCGCCACGCCTTCACCGTCAACGTGGTACGCAGTGCGGCGCTGGAAAATCGCCCGCAGGCGCTGCCTTATGTAGCTTATGTCAGCTCGGCGTATCGCCCGGACATCATCAATGAGCTGTGCCAGTTCTTCATGGACCACAACGTCGAGCTGGAAAACCTGACCTGCGATACCTATCAGGCCCCGCAGACCGGCGGCACCATGCTCAACGCCACCTTTACCGTGACTCTGCCGGCCGGCACCCAGATCAGCTGGCTGCGCGACCAGTTCCTGGATTTCGCCGACGCGATGAACCTGGATGCCCTCATCGAGCCTTGGCGCCCACAAAACCCAATGTAAGGAAGCTTTCATGGCCGTTGTCATCGACCAACCCGTTGCGGATTTCGAAGCACCTGCCACCAGCGGGCAGACCATCAGTCTGTCTGCCTTGAAGGGCAAGCAAGTGGTGATCTACTTCTATCCGAAGGACAGCACCCCGGGCTGCACCACCGAAGGCCAGGGTTTTCGTGACCAGTACGCGGCGTTTCAGGCTGCCAACACGGAAATCTTCGGGATTTCCCGCGACAGCCTGAAGTCCCACGAGAACTTCAAGTGCAAGCAGGAATTTCCGTTCGAGCTGATCAGCGACAAGGACGAAGCCGTCTGCCAGCTGTTCGACGTGATCAAGCTGAAGAAGCTGTACGGCAAGGAATACCTGGGCGTCGATCGCAGCACATTCCTGATCGACAAGGACGGTGTGCTGCGTCAGGAATGGCGCGGCGTGAAAGTGCCGGGGCATGTGGATGCGGTGCTGGCTGCGGCTCAGGCGCTGAATAAAGCCTGAAGATCAAAAGATCAAAAGATCGCAGCCTGCGGCAGCTCCTACATTGGAATNGTTTCCCTGTAGGAGCTGCCGCAGGCTGCGATCTTTTTGCTTTTATAGTAACGGAGCCACCACAGGCTCCTTGCGCGGCCAGGCATCCAGCACTGCCTTGAACAGCGTCGCCAGCGGAATCGCAAAGAACACGCCCCAGAAGCCCCACAACCCGCCAAACAACAGCACCGCGCAGATGATGGCCACCGGGTGCAGGTTGACCGCCTCGGAAAACAGCAAAGGCACCAGCACGTTGCCATCCAGCGTCTGAATGATTCCGTAGACCGCCATCAGATAAATGAACTGATCGCTCCAGCCCCATTGGAATAGCGCGATCAGCAGCACCGGTACGGTCACCACCACCGCACCGACGTACGGCACGACCACCGACACCCCGACCAGCAACGCCAGCAGCGCCGCATAGTTGAGGCCGAGGGCGACGAAGGCGATATAGGTCACGCCGCCGCAGATCACGATTTCGATGACCTTGCCACGAATGTAATTGGCAATCTGCCGGTTCATTTCCTGCGCGACCCGGGTAATCAGCGCCCGCTCGCGAGGCAGATAGCCGCGCACCCACTCGCCGATCATGGCCCGATCCTTGAGAAAGAAAAACACCAGGATCGGCACCAGCACCAGATAGATCATGATGTTGACCAGCAGGGGCAGGCTCGACAGCGAGAAGGTCAGCGCCCACTGCCCGAATTTGCCGATTTCGCCACGCGCGGCTTCGATGGCTTGCAGCACCTGCTCGTCAGAAACCAGATGCGGATAGCGCTCGGGCAGCAACAGCAGCAGCGACTGCCACTTGGCGAGCATGCCCGGCAGCTCGTTGAACAAGGTGATCAACTGATGCCAGAGCAGCGGCAACACCACCACGATAAACACCAGCAACACGCCCATGAACAGCGCAAACACCAGGCCCACCGCCGCCGCACCAGGCACGCGCATACGCTCAAGAGCAAGCACCAGCCCCTGCATCAGGTACGCCAGCACCATCCCCGCCAGTACCGGCGCGAGCATGCCACCGAGCGTGAGCACTGCGGTGAAGGCGAGAAACAGCAGCACTGCCAGCACCACCGCTTCTTCGTCGGAAAAGTAGCGCTGAATCCAGTCGCGTAACACTTTGAACATCAATAATCCCTGGGTCTTTTACGCGGTGGGTTTCAGGCTTTCTTCAACCAGTAACGGTAAACGCCTGCTTCGTCTTCTTCGCGCAGCAGCGTATGACCGGCCAAACGGGCAAAGGTGCGGAAGTCACGCTGCGAGCCCGCGTCCGTGGCGATCACCTTGAGTACGGCGCCGCTGGGCAGCTTGTTGAGTTCCATTTTGGCCTTGAGCAACGGCAACGGGCAATTCAGGCCACTGGCGTCCAGTTCACAATCATGGGCTACAGCGTCAGTCATTGCGTCACTCCGGTTCAGATGGTCGAGCGGCCTAGAATATCTGGTCGCGGGCCCGGTGTCCGGCTACAGTAAGGTCTTTGTCTTCTAAGGCTTTGTGCATGACATTTCTGCGCCCTACCCTGTTGACGCTCGCTTGCCTGCTCGCCTCACCGGGCTTTGCCGACGATCTGCCGTCACTTGGCGACGCCAGTTCTGCCATTGTCTCACCGCAACAGGAATATCAGCTGGGCCGCGCCTGGCTGGCTATGTTGCGCAGTCAGGTTGCACAACTCAACGATCCGCAACTCAAGGACTACGTCGAGTCCAGCGTCTACAAGCTGGTGGAAACCAGCCAGGTAACTGACCGCCGCCTCGAATTTATCCTGATCAACAGCCCGCAGCTCAACGCCTTCGCGGCGCCAGGTGGCGTGGTCGGGGTCAACGGCGGGCTGTTCCTCAATGCGCAGACCGAAGGCGAATATGCCTCGGTACTGGCTCACGAACTGGCTCACTTGTCGCAACGTCACTTTGCTCGTGGCGTCGAAGCTTCGCAACGGATGCAGGTACCGATGATGGCGGCGCTGCTGGCTGGCATCGTGATTGCCGCTGCCGGTGGTGGTGATGCCGGGATCGCGACCATTGCCGGCAGTCAAGCAGCAGCCATTCAATCGCAACGTACCTTCTCGCGCCAGAACGAACAGGAAGCCGACCGTATTGGCATCCTCAACCTGGAAAAGGCCGGATACGACCCGCGCTCGATGCCGACCATGTTCGAACGTCTGATGCGCCAATACCGCTTCGACGCCAAGCCGCCGGAATTTCTGCTGACTCACCCGGTGACCGAATCGCGTATCGCCGACACCCGTAACCGCGCAGAACAGGCGCCAGCGGGCGGCATCGAAGACAGCATGCGCTATCAGCTGATCCGCGCCCGCGTACAGCTGATCTACGAAGAAACCCCGGGGCTGGGCGCCAAGCGCTTCCGCGCACAACTGGATGAGAACCCGAAGAATGACGTGGCGCGCTATGGCCTGGCAATCGCCCAGATCAAGGGTGGTCAGCTCAATGAAGCGCGGGAGAACCTCAAGCAATTGCTGGCCAAGTCGCCTAACGAGATCATCTACAACCTCGCGCAGATCGACCTGGACATCACCAACAACCGCCTGCCGGATGCGCAAACCCGAGTGGACCGGATGCTCACGCAATATCCGGGCAACTACCCGTTGAATCAGGTTCGTGTCGATCTGTTGCTGAAACAGAATCGCACCGCTGACGCGGAAAAAGCCCTCGACAGCTTGCTCAAATCTCGTCCGAACGATCCGGACGTGTGGTATCAGGTCGCTGAAACTCGTGGCCTGTCCGGCAATATCATCGGTCTGCATCAGGCTCGCGCCGAATACTTTGCGCTGGTGGGGGACTATCGTCAGGCGATCCAGCAGCTCGATTTTGCCAAACGCAAGGCGGGCAGCAACTTCCCGCTGTCCTCGCGGATCGATGCGCGCCAGCGCGAGCTGATGGAGCAGGAACGCATGATCAAGGACATGATGGGCTGAGTTCTCATCAGCGACATAAAAATTTCAGGCATAAAAAAACCGCCTCTTTCGAGGCGGTTTTTTATTTCACCGCAACCGGGTTATTCAGCCAGTTTGAAGGTGATGAAGCTCGCGCGACCTTGACGCAGTACGCGCATCGACACCGAACGATTCTTCGGCAGTGCCTTGGCGATCTCGGTGAACTCCTTGGTGGAGCCGATGGCCTGGTTGTTCAGGTGAGTGATCACGTCACCCGGCTGCAGACCGATCAGGGCCGCAGGACCGTCCTGAACTTCCTTGATCACCACTCCGCCCTTGAGGTCGTAGGTTTTCTTCTGCTCGGCGGTCAACTCGACCACCGAAACACCGAGGCGATTGCTGCTGCTTTCCGCGCCGGATTTCGGCAGCGCTGCCAGCTCTTTGTCCTCGTCCGGAATCGCGCCGACAGTCAGCTCGACATTCTTGCGCTTGCCGTCACGAATCACTTCAAGGTTGGCTTTGGCGCCCGCTTTCAGCGCACCGACCAGATGTGGCAAGTCAGCGGACATGACGATCGGCTGACCGTTCATGCTCAGGATCACGTCACCCACTTGCAGGCCACCCTTGGCTGCCGGACCGTCATCCTGAATCTGCGCAACCAGCGCACCGGCCGGCTTATCAAGACCGAACGACTCGGCCAGATCCTTGTTCACTTCCTGGATGACCACACCCAGCCAGCCACGGCTGACCTTGCCACCGCTTTTCAACTGATTGGAAACGTCCATCGCCACATCGATCGGAATGGCGAACGACACACCCATGAAGCCACCGGACCGGGTGTAGATCTGCGAGTTGATCCCGACCACTTCACCGTTCAGGTTGAACAGCGGGCCACCGGAGTTACCCGGGTTGATGGGGACGTCGGTCTGAATGAACGGCACGTAGTTTTCGTTCGGCAGGCTACGGCCGACGGCACTGACAATGCCTTGGGTCACGGTGTGGTCAAAGCCGAACGGCGACCCGATCGCCACCACCCACTGACCGGCTTTCAGGTCCTGGGACTTGCCGAGTTTGAGCACCGGCAGATCCTTGCCATCGATTTTCAGCAGGGCCACGTCGGAGCGCGGATCGGTGCCGATCAGCTTGGCTTTCATTTCACTGCGATCTGCAAGACGCACGAGGATTTCGTCGGCATCGGCAATCACATGGTTGTTGGTCAGGATGTAGCCATCCGAAGAAATGATGAAGCCCGAACCCAGCGATTGTGCTTCACGCTGACGGTCGCCGCGCGGCGAACGCTGCTGAGGCGGCATGCCGCGCTCGAAGAACTCGCGCAACATCGGCGGCAAGCCTTCCAGGTCAGGCATCTGCTGATTCACCTTGCGGTCCGGCAGTTTCTGCGTGGTACTGATGTTCACCACTGCAGGCGAGGCCTGTTCAACCAGTTGGGTGAAATCCGGCAGGTCGGCCGCCTGGACAGCGGGGACAGCCTGACCCAGCACCAGCACGGTGGCGAAAATGGAGAGATAAGACTTCAAGCTAAGTATCGACATACAGCTCCCGTTACGACGAGCAGGGTTAAGCGATATGGAGCAAGGAACACCGGGAACCGCGGGCCGGTATTTTTGTTCCGGGAACAACAGACAAGGCCAGAGCCGTGAGGCTCTGACCTATAAAAAACTTTCGGGTGATTTGCAAATGAAAATGCTGAGCAAACATTTCATCTACGTCTCGACGAAGAGGTGGAAATGACTGAAATCAGCTCACTGCTTGCTGGTTGCAGTGCCATCGTTGCGCATCGACAAAGCAATGCGTTCAGCTGTGCCGATTGGAATTTCTCCGACCACCGTGACCATCATCTCACCCTCGGGCGTGGTGAGGCGGCGAGAAACGGCAACAGTCGGCCCCAACTGCGTGCGGGTATCGGTCACTGTTGCACCGTTCAACGGCTCAAGAAATACCGAAAAACGCGCCAGACCGTCGTCATACATCAGGCTGCTGACTTGAGTCTTGGTTTCCGGATCTTTGTGCGAGGTGCTGCTGGTTAGCACGAAACCCGGAGGGAGCCAGTCGGAATGCCAGACCTGAGCCGCCTTCACGGCAGAGGCCTTGTCACTATCAATAGTAACGGCCTTGCACTCGGCGCCAGCTTGAAGGTCTTTGTCCGACGGGACATCAGCGGTATCAAGACTGGTGAACTGGAAACGCTCGAGCAACTGCCCCTTGTCATTGAGCAGTAATGACTTAAGCGGCAGGGCGGTCTGTTTGTCCAGATGAAGCTCGAAACCATAGCGATGCTGGTCTCGCGGCGTCAGCGATACGATAACCGCATCACGCCCGGCCACGCGCGACTTGCCGATGACGGCAAGCTCATACCAATTTTTTAGCTTTTGGGGATCAAACGCACGAGCGGTCGAGTTGGAAGAGTCTCCCAACCCCGCAATCAGAGTGCCACTGACACATTGAGTATGCCCATCAATGCGCACCACTTCCTGCGCCGAGCCGTCCAGTTGAACAAGACGCTCGCGAACCTGACCGTTCTGGACACGATGCCAGATGTTATGGGTAGAAAAACTACCGTTACGCTCGTAAACGAAGGTGCCTTGAAAGCTTTGCTGCTGTTCGGCCTGGCCCAGACGGTTCAACCAGTCCTGGGCCTCATCAGCGTGGGCTGGAACAACGAACCAGCCACTGAGCAGAAGCGAAAGTAAAGGTATGGCGCGCATGATCCTCCTTAACGGTTTTCCATGCTTGCTGCACGCGCATAAGGCAAGGCGCTTTCAGTACCTTTCAGCGCAGCCTGCTGGGCATGCTGGCGGAGATAACCTGGCAGACGCTGATCATGCCAGCCTGGCTGACCTTGCAGAACGCCATTGGCCATCGGACCGGTGGTTTCCGAGCTTTCCTTATAGCCTGCCAGCACTGCCGGGCCTTTGGCTTGTGGCGCTACCAGCGAAGGCTGATTGGACTGCTGAGCCAACTCGACACCCGCGATTTCGTCCTGGTTGTACAGACGAACACCGGCCAGTACGGCAACGGTCACCGAAGCGGCAACGGCCAGACGACCGAGGTTACGCCATGGACCACGGGATACTTTGGCTGGAGCCGTTTCGTCTTCCAGCGCAGCAGAGACTGCCGCAGCGATGTCCAGACGCGGAAGCAGCAGGTCCTTGTGCATGGCTGCCCGGGCGATCTGGTAACGAGCCCAGGTCTCACGGGTTTCAACATCGTCCAGTGCATTGATCACTCGACGCAATTCCAATTCGTCCGCTTCGTTATCCATCACTGCGGACAGCGATTCCTGCAGGGCTTCACGACTCATGGCGTTCCTCTCTTGGCTGTCGCCGCTGTCTCAGTTTTCCTGCAACAACGGCTGCAGGGCTTTATCGATGGCCTCCCGAGCGCGGAAAATCCGGGAGCGCACGGTACCCACCGGACACTGCATGACGCTCGCAATGTCCTCGTAACTCAGACCATCGAATTCACGTAAAGTTAACGCCGTACGCAAATCCTCTGGCAGTTGCTGAATGGTTCGATGGACGGTGCCTTCGATCTCATCCCTCAGCAACGCGCGTTCCGGTGATTCGAGATCCTTGAGGCCATGATCGCCGTCGTAGAACTCTGCGTCTTCAGAACTTACATCGCTATCCGGCGGCCGGCGGCCGCGTGAAACCAGATAGTTTTTTGCCGTGTTGATGGCAATGCGGTAAAGCCACGTATAGAACGCGCTGTCTCCGCGAAAGTTTCCTAATGCTCGGTACGCCTTGATAAAGGCTTCCTGAGCCACATCCTGGGCTTCATGGGTGTCGTGCACGAAACGCACGATCAACCCGAGAATTTTGTGCTGATATTTCAGCACCAGCAGATCGAAAGCTCGCTTGTCGCCACGCTGAACGCGCTCGACCAGCTGCTGATCCTCTTCCTGGGTTAGCATGAACACTCCTCGATAAGCATGGAGGAGGCTTGCATAACTAAACGACCAGACTTGCAAACATAGACTCGGGCTTTTCGCAAAAGTTCTCCCCCTCCAGGCAAGTTTCCTGCGGGCTCTGATTTGGCACGCACGAAAAACGCAGCGCGGGATAAACCGGCTGCGCGAATAATCTTGTCATCGGTTCGCCGGCAAAAACCCAATCGCAGGTTCTGCATTGAAGCCGACACTGTCCCGTGTTTCTGGCAACTGTCTATTGATCTTGGGCCTCTGGCAAAAGTTCCAATTATTTATAGCCATGCTGGCGCGACATTGAACGACCGTGCGCTGAAAAAGCCTGTTTCATCCTCGATACAGTCGCCTTTTCCCAAAACGACCGAAAAAAACGTCCGACGAAACGTCAGGCTTTTGTCGTCACAGTAGTTTCACAATGCCATACAAGCCCGGCTATTGTGCCGCTCCACCCCTCTATATACTAGTGGGCTGTGTGGCTGTCTTGACTCGCCGATCCAGCTGTCTTGCGCCAACCCCGATCCGGGTCGCTTTGAGCGGAATCCTGAAATGAGCCAACAGTTTCAACACGATGTTCTGGTGATTGGCAGCGGCGCTGCCGGTTTGAGTCTCGCGCTGACCCTGCCGGGTCATTTGCGCATTGCCGTATTGAGCAAAGGTGATCTGGCCAACGGTTCGACCTATTGGGCCCAGGGCGGCGTCGCTGCCGTGCTGGACGATACCGATACTGTCGAATCCCACGTCGATGACACCCTGAACGCCGGCGGCGGTCTGTGCCATGAAGACGCGGTGCGTTTCACTGTCGAGCACAGTCGGGAAGCCATCCAGTGGTTGATCGACCAGGGCGTGCCGTTCACCCGCGACGAACAGTCCGGCACCGAAGACGGCGGCTTCGAATTCCACCTGACCCGCGAGGGCGGTCACAGTCATCGGCGCATCATCCACGCCGCCGACGCAACCGGCGCAGCGATTTTCACCACCCTGCTCGCCCAAGCCAGAGAGCGCAGCAATATAGAGCTGCTGGAACAACGGGTTGCCGTTGATCTGATCACCGAGCGTCGTCTGGGCCTGGACGGCGAGCGCTGCCTCGGTGCCTACGTGCTGAATCGCGCGACCGGCGAAGTCGATACCTACGGCGCGCGTTTCGTGATCCTCGCGTCCGGCGGCGCCGCCAAGGTTTACCTCTATACCAGCAACCCCGATGGCGCCTGCGGTGATGGCATTGCCATGGCTTGGCGCTCGGGCTGCCGGGTGGCAAACCTGGAATTCAACCAGTTCCACCCCACTTGCCTGTATCACCCACAAGCCAAGAGTTTCCTGATCACTGAAGCCTTGCGTGGCGAAGGTGCGCACCTGAAGCTGCCCAATGGCGAACGGTTCATGCCGCGTTTCGACAAACGTGCCGAACTGGCGCCACGCGACATCGTCGCCCGTGCCATCGACCATGAAATGAAGCGCCTGGGTGTCGACTGCGTCTATCTCGATATCAGCCACAAGCCCGAAGCCTTCATCAAAAGCCACTTCCCGACAGTTTATGAGCGCTGCCTGGGTTTCGGCATCGACATCACCAGGCAACCGATCCCGGTCGTACCCGCGGCGCACTACACCTGTGGTGGCGTGATGGTCGATCAACACGGTCGCACCGACGTGCCGGGGCTGTACGCCATTGGCGAAACCAGCTTCACGGGTTTGCACGGGGCCAATCGCATGGCCAGCAACTCGCTGCTCGAATGCTTCGTTTATGCCCGCTCGGCGGCAGCGGACATTCTTGCGCAACTGGATGCCGTCACCGCGCCAAACGCCCTGCCCGAGTGGGACGCCAGCCAGGTAACCGATTCCGACGAAGACGTGATCATCGCCCACAACTGGGATGAGCTGCGCCGCTTCATGTGGGACTACGTGGGGATCGTGCGCACCAACAAGCGCCTGCAACGGGCGCAGCACCGCGTGCGCCTGCTGCTGGACGAGATCGACGAGTTCTACAGCAACTATAAAGTCAGTCGCGACCTGATCGAGCTGCGCAATCTCGCGCAAGTCGCCGAGCTGATGATCTGCTCAGCCATGGAGCGCAAGGAAAGTCGCGGCCTGCATTACACACTCGACTATCCGAACCTGCTGCCCGAGGCGCTCGACACTATTCTGGTGCCGCCCACCTACGCCGGCTGAACTTGAGCCGCACTCGCAGGCGTCGGTGCACATCCGCCGCCTGCGAGTCTCGCGGTACGCAGATCGAACGCACCCGCCGCTCGCCGCGCAGACGAAAGCGCAGCACCACAATCAAGGGCAACGCCAGGCTGTCAGGGCACAGCTGTACGGCTTGCCACCCCACTGCCTGATTCCACAACTGCCAGCCATCGGCGTCGCGGCGTAATCGGCAAAAGGCCTGCGGATGCTTCAGCAGAATCTGCCGTGGCAGCACCCACGCGGCGTGCAGCAGACAGGCGAAAGCTCCGAGCAGACTGGCCCAGAGTGGAATCGACAGGAGAAACAACACGCCCAGTGCGAACGCCTGGGCCAACAGATACGCCGCCAGCAACTGCCGTGAGGCATGCCAGCGGCATTCGAAGGTGTTACTTGGGCTGAACACGGTCCAGGATCATCCGGACCATGCGCTGTAGTTCCGGGTCTTCGGATTCGCTGCGCTCCATGAACCAGCCGAACATGTCCTGGTCTTCACAGGTCAGCAGTCGGACATACAAGTCGCGATCGACCTGGTTGAGGTGCGGATAGACCTCCTGCACGAACGGCACCAGCAGCACGTCAAGTTCCAGCATGCCGCGGCGGCTGTGCCAGAAGAGGCGATTGAGTTCAACTTGTTCGACCATGGAGCCCTCCTCAAATAGGCGCGCAGTATACAGCCCCGGCGCGGGTCGCACAGTCGGCTTTGGTCGGGCACCACCGATCCTTTATCAACTACCCATTTCAACAACGCGCCCTTATGATGTGCCCCAGACTTTTTACCCTGCGATGAACCATGGCCGATTCTGCTTTTTTCTGCACCCTGTCTCATGAAGGCGTACTCGCGGTTCGCGGCGCGGATGCCGGCAAATTCCTGCAAGGCCAATTGACCTGCAACATCAATTACCTCAGCGACAGCCAGGCCAGCCTTGGCGCACGCTGTACGCAAAAAGGCCGGATG
Organism: Pseudomonas sp. 22189; assembly: GCF_052045635.1. Taxonomy (NCBI): domain Bacteria; kingdom Pseudomonadati; phylum Pseudomonadota; class Gammaproteobacteria; order Pseudomonadales; family Pseudomonadaceae; genus Pseudomonas; species Pseudomonas sp. 22189. The sequence continues at coordinate 83,972 of NZ_JBQEPG010000013.1, read as the reverse complement.
CAGTCAAGCTTCCGCATTCTGCTCGAAGGTGATGGCGTGCTGCTGGCGATGGCCAGCGAACTGCTGGAGCCGCAACTGGCAGATCTGAAAAAGTACGCCGTATTCTCCAAATCCAAGTTGACCGACGAAAGCGCCGCCTGGGTGCGTTTTGGCCTGGAACACGGCGACGCCGCATTGGCCAGCCTGGGTCTGGACCTGCCGCGCGAGACCGATGCCGTGGTGCGCAACGCAGGCCTGATCGCGATTCGCGTCTCGGCGGATCGCGCCGAGCTCTGGACACCGGCCGATCAAGCCAATGCCATCAAGGCCAAACTCGTCGCCGCCCTGCCGGAAGGCGAGCTGAACCAATGGCTGCTGGGGCAGATTCGCGCCGGGATCGGTCAGGTCATGCCGACCACCCGCGAGCTGTTCATCCCGCAGATGCTCAACCTGCAGGCCATCGGCGGCGTGAGTTTCAAGAAAGGTTGCTACACCGGACAGGAAATCGTCGCGCGCATGCAGTACCTGGGCAAGCTCAAGCGTCGCCTCTATCGCGTGCAACTGGACGCGAGCGAATTGCCAGAGCCGGGCACCCCGCTGTTCGCCCCAAGCCACAGCAGCGCCATCGGCGAAGTGGTGATTGCCGCCCGCGCCGCAGAAAAGATTGAACTGCTGGCGGTGTTGCAGGCCGAAGCTGCCGAAGCGGGTGATCTGCACCTGGGCACCCTCGAAGGGCCAGCCCTGCATTTGCTCGACCTGCCCTACGAACTGGATCGCGACCGCGAAATCCAGCGCTGATCGCAGCTTTTGTTGCAACACCCTAGAGAATCTACATGAGCGAGCTGGCGGATAAGGTCCAACAGGATTTGGTTGAGGCCATCGATAACGATGACCTGGTTCTGCCAACGTTACCGGAAGTGGCCCTGCAAATTCGCAAGGCCGCCGAAGATCCGGAGATCAGCGTCAGCGATCTGAGCAAAGTCATTGGCCGCGACACGGCGCTGTCGGCGCGCCTGATCAAAGTGGTCAACAGCCCGTTGCTGCGTGCGACCCAGGAAGTCACCGACCTGCACACCGCGATCACTCGGCTGGGGGTGAACTACAGCAGCAACCTGGCGATCGGGCTGGTGATGGAACAGATCTTCCACGCCCGCTCCGACGTGGTCGAACAGAAGATGCGCGAAGTCTGGCGCAAGAGCCTGGAAATCGCCGGCGTCAGCTATGCCCTGTGCCGCCGCCACACCCAACTCAAACCTGATCAGGCAGCGCTGGGCGGACTGGTGCATCAGATCGGCGTGCTGCCGATCCTGACTTACGCCGAAGATCACTACGAACTGCTGTCGGATCCGGTCAGCCTCAATCATGTGATCGACCACATTCACCCGCTGCTGGGCGACAAGCTGTTGCGGGTCTGGGAATTTCCCGAGCAACTGGTGGAGCTGCCTGGGCTGTACCTGGATTTCAAGCGCGACTCGGCACAGATCGATTACGTCGATCTGGTTCAGGTCGCGAGCCTGTACTGCCACAAAGACAGCGATCATCCGATTTCACGGATTGACCCGCTCAGTGTGCCGGCATTCAGAAAGCTTGGGATCGATCCGGAGAACGAACAATTGTGTGTAGATCTGGAAGAGTCGCGGACGATGTTTTACTGATACTCGTGGCGAGGGAGCTTCCTCCCTCGCCACAAAAGCCCTCTCGGCTGCTATCCGGCAATAAAACTCACCCGAACCTTCAAACCGGCCTGCTCGCCATCATGCAAGGTGATCTGCGCCAGATGCGCCCGGCAGATCTCTCCGACAATCGCCAGCCCCAACCCTGAACCCGCGACCTGCTGATTGCGCCGATAAAAGCGTTCAAACACCCGATCACGCTCCTCCAGCGGAATCCCCGGCCCGTCATCTTCAACCTCAAGCACCGCCGGTGCCGCGACCCGCAGAATCACGTTGCCGCCCGGTGGCGTATGCGCCAGGGCGTTGTCCACCAGATTGCTCAACAGTTCATTGAGCAACGTCGGCTCGCCGCGCAGCCATACCGGTTCATCCGCCTCCAGCGCCAGTGCGACGCCGCGCGCGTGGGCCAGAGGCGCCATGGCCATGCCCAGTTCGCGGGCCAACTGACTCAGATCCAATAATTGCGCGCCGCCCTCGGCAATCGCCCGGGCACCGTTTTCCACCCGTGCCAGCGACAGCAGTTGATTGGCCAGATGGGTCAGGCGATCGGTGCTTTGCGCCGATGACTCCAGGGTTGTGCGCCAGGTTTCCGGCTCGCTGGAACGCAGCCCCAACTCCAGCCGCGCCTTCAACGCCGCCAGTGGCGTGCGCAGTTCGTGAGCGGCATCGGCGATGAACTGCGCCTGCCGCTCGAACTGTCCACGTAGACGCTCGGTGAAGTGATTGAGCGCGCGCACCAGCGGCCACAATTCATGTTGCACCTCCACCAGCGGCAGCGGCCGCAAATCATCGGGCTGGCGCTCCTCCACCGCCGTGCGCAGACGCTCCAGCGGGCGCAGCGCAGCACTCACCGCGAACCACACCAGCAACAACGCGCCGATGGCGAGCATGCCCAGACGCAACAGCGTATCGGCCGCCAGACTGCGCGCCATGGCGACGCGCGCCTCATCGGTTTCGGCGACGCGGATTTCCGCCATGCCGTTCATGTTCGGTTCGGTGACCGCTTTGAGCAGGCTGACCACACGCACGTTCTGCCCGCGATAGGTCGCGTTGTAAAAGCGCGCGAGCGCCGGGTAATCGTCGGTTCTTGGCGTACCGGGTGGCGGCCCGGGCAGGTTTTCGTAGCCGGAAATCAGCTTCTGGTGGATGTCGTTGACCTGGTAATAGATCCGCCCGGCACTGTCGTAGGCGAAAGTATCGAGGGCCACGTAGGGCACGTCGGCGCTGAGCGTGCCGTCGCGCTGCGAGAGGCCGGCGGCGATGGTTCGCGCCGAGGCCAGCAGGGTTCGGTCGTAAGCCGTGTCGGCGGCTTCGCGACCATTCCAGTACGCGCTCAGACCACTGGCGAGCATCAACACCACCAGCAGCAACGCGAGGTTCCACAGCAACCGCCAGCGCAGGCTGCTGGGCTTATGCATCGCGGCTTTCCAGCAGGTAACCGAGGCCACGGAAAGTCACGATCGCCACAGGCTGGCCGTCGAGTTTCTTGCGCAGGCGATGCACGTAGATTTCGATGGCGTCGGGGCTGGCTTCTTCGTCGAGACCGAACACTTGCGCGGCGAGTTGCTCCTTGCTCATCACCCGTCCCGGGCGGGCGATCAATGCTTCGAGCACGGCCTGTTCGCGAGAGGTCAGGGTCAGCAATTCTTCGCCAAGGCTGAAACGTCGGGTGTCGAGATCATAGGCCAGCACGCCGCAACGCTGCTGGCGTTCGCCGCCGAGCACACTGCGTCGCAGCAGGGCTTTGACCCGCGCTTCGAGCTCGCTCAGTTCGAACGGTTTGGCGAGGTAATCGTCAGCGCCGAGATTCAAGCCGTGTACACGGTCCTTCACATCGCTGCGCGCCGTCAGCATCAACACCGGCAGATTCTTGCCACGTGCGCGCAGACGCGCCAGCACCTCGAAACCGTCCATGCGCGGCAGGCCGACATCGAGGATTGCCATCGCGTACTCCTCGCTGCCCAGCGCCAGGTCGGCGGCCACGCCATCGTGCAACACGTCCACAGTCAGACCGGTGCTCTTGAGCGCCTGGGCGACGCTTTCGGCCAGCTGCAAATGGTCTTCGACGAGCAGAACACGCATGGATCCTTACCTCATTCAGGGATGGCCGACGCCATTCTTTGCCGCGGAGTTTACAGCCGCAACCGCCACTGTGAAGCCCGAAAACCGCGAAATCCAGCTGAAAGGTTAGCGAAAGGTTAGGCCGTTAGAGTCCGGTCACGGACAGTTTCGACTGCCGTCGCTGCTGCCACACAGCGCTACGAAAAACGCCACGAAGCGTTTTCGACCAATAAGAACAATAAACGGAGTACACCGCGCATGCCGTCCTTGCAGACCAGGGCTTTCACGCCCGCTCGCCCTTTGCGTTTCAGCCACACCGCCCTCGCCAGTGCCGCCGCCCTCGCCGGTTTTTCACCGCTGAGCTACGCCGACTTCATCAAAGACAGTTCCGCCACCTTCGAAACCCGCAACATGTACTTCAACCGCGACTTTCGCGACGGCACCAGTGCCCAGCAAAGCAAGCGGGATGAATGGGCCCAAGGGTTCATGCTCAACCTGCAATCGGGTTACACCGACGGCACCGTGGGGTTCGGTGTCGATGCGCTGGGCATGTTGGGGGTCAAACTTGATTCGAGTCCGGATCGCACCGGCACCGGCCTGCTGCCGACCCACGATGACGGGCGCGCCGCTGACGAATATTCCAAGGTCGGCCTGACCGGCAAAGTGAAAATCTCTGCCACCGAACTGAAAATCGGCAGCCTGATGCCTGAATTGCCGATCCTCAAACCGAACGACGGGCGCATCCTGCCGCAGACCTTCGAGGGCGGTTTGCTGACCTCCAAAGAGATCAAGAACCTGACCTTCACCGGCGGGCGTCTGGAGAAAGCCAAGGATCGCGACAGCACCGATTTCGAGGACATTGCCCTCAATAACAAGAACAGCCGTTTCGCTGGCACCGTGGCCGGCAAGCATTTCGATTTTGCCGGCGTGGACTACAAGTTCACCGACAAGATCACCGGCAGCTACCATTTCGCCCAACTCGACGAAGTCTACAACCAGCATTTCTTCGGCCTGGTCGCCTCGCGGCCGATGGGCCCGGGCACATTCGCAACCGACCTGCGTTTTGCGGTCAGTGACGATCAGGGCGCGGCCCGTGGTGGCGAGATCGACAACCGCTCGCTCAATGGCCTGGTCAGCTATGCCCTGAGCGGCCACAAGTTCACCGCCGGTTATCAGCACATGTCCGGCGACAGCGCCTTCCCGTATGTCGATGGCAGCGACCCGTACCTGGTCAACTTCGTGCAGATCAACGACTTCGCCGGCGCCGAGGAACGCTCCTGGCAGGCGCGTTACGACTTCGACTTTGCGCGCCTCGGCATCCCCGGCCTGTCGTTCATGAGTCGTTACCTGAGCGGTGACAACATCAAGCTCAAGAACGGCGATGAAGGCAAAGAGTGGGAGCGCAACACCGAGATCAAATATGTAGTACAAAGCGGCGCCTTGAAGGACGTTGCCGTACGCCTGCGTAATGCCACCTACCGTTCCAACTACTCCGCTCGCGATGCCGATGAAGTGCGTCTGCTGGTGAGCTATAGCGTTGCCCTTTGGTAATTGATTGAAATGCTGCGGGTTGGAAGATCAAAAGATCGCAGCCTGCGGCAGCTCCTGCAAAAAGCCCTACAACAAGAAGACCGTGGAGAAACCAATGAACTTATCACTGCGTAAAGTTGCTCTGGCCGCTGGCGTCATGCTGTTCGCCGGCCAACTGATGGCCGAACCGAAGCGCCCGGAATGCATCGCCCCGGCCTCCCCCGGCGGCGGTTTCGACCTGACCTGCAAACTGGCGCAGAGCGCGCTGGTCAATGAAAAACTGCTGACCAAGCCGATGCGTGTGACCTACATGCCCGGCGGTGTCGGCGCGGTGGCGTACAACGCGGTCGTCGCTCAGCGTCCGGCCGATGCGGGCACGCTGGTGGCGTGGTCCAGCGGTTCGCTGCTGAACCTGGCGCAAGGCAAGTTCGGTCGTTTCGACGAGACCAATGTGCGCTGGCTCGCGGCCGTCGGCACCAGCTACGGCGCCATCGCGGTGAAAAGCGATTCGCCCTACAAGACCCTCGACGATCTAGTCAAAGCCTTGAAGAAAGATCCGAGCTCGGTGGTCATCGGCTCCGGCGGCACCGTCGGCAGCCAGGACTGGATGCAAACCGCCCTGATCGCCAAGGCTGCCGGGATCAACCCGCGTGACCTGCGTTATGTCGCCCTCGAAGGTGGCGGCGAAATTGCCACCGCGCTGCTTGGCGGGCACATCCAGGTCGGCAGCACCGACATTTCCGACTCCATGCCGCACATCCAGAGCGGTGACATGCGCCTGTTGGCAGTATTCGCCGACAAACGCCTCGACGAGCCGGAAATGAAAGACATCCCGACCGCCCGCGAGCAGGGTTACGACATCGTCTGGCCAGTGGTTCGCGGTTTCTACCTCGGGCCAAAAGTCAGCGACGAAGACTACGCCTGGTGGAAAGACGCTTTTGACAAACTGCTGGCCTCGGACGATTTCGCCAAGCTGCGCGATCAGCGTGAACTGTTCCCGTTCGCCATGACCGGCCCGGAGCTGGACACCTACGTGAAGAAGCAGGTGGCGGATTACAAGGTGCTGGCCAAAGAGTTCGGCCTGATTCAGTGATCGTCTCTTTCTAGCGGCTGCGGCCTCGTGCATCGAGGCCTCGGCACAGGAGTTCCCCATGCTCTTACAACGCATTTTCGCCTCGGTGCTGTTGCTGGCCTGCGTCGGCCTGGCGCTGATGGCGTGGCCGTATCAAGCGGCTTTTTCTTATGAACCGGTCGGCCCGCGTGCCTTTCCCTTGCTGATGCTCGGCCTGATGGGCCTGGCGCTGCTGTACATGGTGTTCCGCCCGGCCCCCATCAAACACAGCGCGGACGAACCGCCGCTGGATCGCGAAACCCTGATCAAGATCGGCATCTGCGTCGTCCTGCTGCTGGTGTTCGCCGGCACATTTGAATCGCTGGGTTTCATCATCGCCAGCGTCATCACCGGCATCCCGATGGCACGCCTGTACGGCGGTCGCTGGTTGCCCAGCGTGGCGATCATCAGCCTGATGGCCATCGGTCTTTACCTGCTGTTCGACCGTTTGATGGACGTTCCGCTGCCCCTTGGCCTGCTCAGCGTTCTGGAGAACTGATATGGATACTCTTGGCTATTTGGGTCAGGGTTTTGGCGTTGCGCTGAGCCCCTACAACCTGGTGACCGCGCTGTGCGGCACACTGATCGGCACTGTTGTCGGCCTGTTGCCGGGCCTGGGTCCGATCAACGGTGTGGCACTGCTGATCCCGATCGCATTCGCCCTCGGCCTGCCGCCGGAGTCGGCGCTGATTCTGTTGGCGGCAGTGTATCTGGGCTGCGAATACGGCGGGCGGATCAGCTCGATCCTGCTGAACATTCCAGGCGAAGCCTCCACCGTGATGACCACTCTCGACGGTTACCCGATGGCCCGCAAAGGTCTGGCCGGTGTGGCGCTGTCGCTGTCGGCATGGAGCTCATTCATCGGTGCATTCATTGCCACCTGCGGCATGGTGCTGTTCGCCCCGCTGCTGGCGAAATGGGCGATTGCCTTCGGCCCGGCGGAATACTTCGTACTGATGGTGTTCGCGATTGTCTGCCTTGGCGGCATGGCCGGTGATCGTCCGCTGAAGACGTTTATCGCGGCGCTGATCGGCCTGTTCCTGTCGACCGTGGGCATCGACGCCAACAGCGGTGTGTACCGTTTCACTGGCGACAACATTCACCTGACCGACGGCATTCAGTTCGTGGTGCTGGTGCTGGGCCTGTTTTCCATCAGCGAAATTCTCCTGCTGCTGGAAAAAACCCACCACGGCCAGGAAGCGGTGAAAGCCACCGGCCGGATGATGTTCAACTTCAAGGAGGCGGCTTCGGTATTCGTGGTCAACGTCCGCTGCGGCGTGCTGGGTTTCATCATGGGCGTGTTGCCGGGTGCCGGCGCGACCCTCGCCAGTGCCGTGGCCTACATGACCGAGAAACGCATCGCCGGCACCAGCGGCAAGTTTGGTGAAGGTGATGCCCGAGGCCTCGCCGCGCCGGAAACGGCTATTGGCGGTGCGGCCTGCGGTGCGCTGGTGCCGATGCTGACCCTCGGTGTTCCCGGCTCGGGCACCACGGCGGTGATGATCGGCGCCCTGTCGCTGTACAACATCACTCCGGGGCCGCTGCTGTTCCAACAGCAACCGGACATCGTCTGGGGCCTGATCGCTTCGTTGTTCATCGCCAACGTCATGCTGGTGATCCTCAACATCCCGATGATCCGCATCTTCACCCGCATCCTCGCCGTGCCGAACTGGGCGTTGGTGCCCGTCATCGCCATCATCACCGGGATTGGCGTGTATGCCGTGCATGCCACCACGTTCGACCTGTTCCTGATGATCGGTATCGGCATCTTCGGCTACATCCTGCGCAAGCTGGACTTCCCGCTGTCGCCGCTGTTGCTGGGCTTCATTCTTGGCGAACTGATGGAGCAGAACCTGCGTCGCGCCCTGTCGATCTCCAACGGTGCGCTGGAAATCCTCTGGTCGAGCCCGATCACGCTCGGCGTCTGGGTACTGACAGGGATCATGCTGCTGATGCCGATCATCCGCATCTGGCGCAAACGTGCGGCAGCGCAACGCGCCATCGCCGATGTCTGATCGCACGTCCCTCAGAAGCTGGTGGGCCACCCCGCTGGTCGGTCTGCTTGGCGGTTTTATCGCCAGCCAGATCGGCTGGCCACTACCGTGGATGGTCGGCTCGTTGCTGGCGATCATCCTGGTGCGCTGCCTGACCCCGTGGCAACTTACTGAAATCCCCGGCGGGCGCAAATGCGGCCAATGGATTGTCGGCATCGGCATCGGCCTGCACTTCACCCCGCTGGTGATGGAGCAGGTGCTGAGTCATTTCGGTTTGATCTTCTTCGGTGCGCTGGTCACCAGCCTGTCGGCGGTGGTCGGCGTGTGGCTGATGCGCCGCACCGGCGAAGATCGCGCCACGGCGTTTTTCTCGAGCATGCCCGGCGGCTCCGGGGAGATGGTCAATCTCGGCGCGCGCAATGGTGCGTTGCTCAGCCATGTCGCGGCCGGGCAGAGTCTGCGGGTGCTGGTGGTGGTGCTGTGCGTGCCGGCTGCGTTCAAGTATCTGCTGGGCGACGGCACGCCAATTTCCCACGCCGGCAACGTCGATTGGCGTTGGCTGGCGATTCTGTTTCCCACAGGCGCCCTGCTCGCCTGGCTCTGGCAGCGTTTGCGTCAACCCAATCCGTGGCTGTTCGGCCCGTTGCTGGTCAGTGCCACGGTGAGCATTGCCTGGGATTTGCACATTGGCCTGCCGGACGGAGGCAGCCAGATCGGCCAGTGGCTGATCGGCAGCGGACTGGGCTGTCACTTCAATCGGCAGTTCTTCCGGCGCGCGCCGTCATTCATGGGGCGTACGTTGATCGGCACGGCGTTGACCATGTTGATCGCCACCCTGGCGGCACTGGGCTTGAGTGCGCTGACCCATCTGGATCTGCGTTCGCTGACGTTGGGCATGATGCCCGGCGGCATTGCCGAAATGAGTCTGACGGCGGAAACCCTGCAACTGTCGGTGCCGCTGGTGACGGCGATGCAAGTGATGCGGCTGTTGTTTGTGCTGTTTCTGGCGGAGCCGTTGTTCAAGTATTGGAATCGTAATCCCGAGTGATACCGAGTCGACTTCATCGCCGGCGAGCCAGCTCCCACAGGATTGTGGGTGGCACAAATCGTGTGTACACCCCTGAAACCTTGTGGGAGCTGGCTTGCCAGCGATAGGGCCCGCCCATTCAACCCATCAAATCGGCGGCAGACGCCACTCAATTGGCGCTTCACCATTCTGCTCAAGAAACTTGTTGGTCCGGCTGAAATGCCCACAGCCCAGGAAGCCACGATACGCCGATAACGGCGACGGGTGCACCGAGGTCAGTACCAGGTGCTTGGTCGCATCAATCAGCTTCTGTTTGCTCTGCGCATGCGCGCCCCACAGCATGAACACCAGGTGCGGCTGGCGTTCGCTGACCAGTTCGATGATCCGGTCGGTGAAGAACTGCCAGCCCTTGTCCTTGTGCGCGTTGGCATTGGCGCGCTCGACGGTCATGGTAGTGTTGAGCATCAACACGCCCTGATCGGCCCAGCTCTGCAGGTAGCCGTGATTGGGGATGTCGATGTTCAGGTCGCGCTTCAACTCCTTGTAGATGTTGACCAGCGATGGCGGCGCCGGCACGCCCGGCTGCACCGAGAAGCACAAGCCATGGGCTTGGCCCGGGCCGTGGTACGGGTCCTGGCCGAGGATCACCACTTTGACTTTATCCAGCGGCGTCGAATTCAGCGCGTTGAAAATCAGCGGTCCCGGCGGATAGATCTCCTTGCCGGCCGCCCGCTCCTGCTGCAGAAAATTGCGCAACTCTGCCATGTAAGGCTGGTCGAATTCAGCACGCAATGCCTCCTTCCAGCTCGGTTCGAGTTTGATACGGTCGTCAGCAGTCATGGTCATACCCGGCAAAAACAATGGGGCGAACCCTAGGAAAGCCGACCACGCTTGTCAATTGATCTGACGCAGATCCGGCACTTTCCCACACAGCGATCATACTGATCGTTCAAATTCCCGATCGAGGTCACGATGAATCTGCACTTCGAAGAACTCACCGGCAGCGACGGCGCCCGCCTCGGGATCGCCAGCCTGGATGCTGAAAAGTCGCTCAACGCGCTGTCCCTGCCGATGATCAACGCCCTGAGCGACAAACTGAACGCCTGGGCCAAGGATCCACAAATCGTCTGCGTGCTATTGCGCGGCAATGGCGTCAAGGCATTCTGCGCTGGCGGCGAAGTACGCAGCCTGGTGGAAGCCTGCCGCGCCCATCCCGGCGAAGTGCCGCCACTGGCCGCGCAGTTTTTCGCCGCCGAATACCGCCTGGACTACAGCCTGCACACCTACCCCAAACCGCTGATCTGCTGGGGCCACGGTTACGTGCTCGGCGGCGGCATGGGCCTGTTGCAAGGCGCCAGTACGCGGATCGTCACGCCGAGCAGTCGCCTGGCGATGCCGGAGATCACCATCGGTCTGTATCCGGACGTCGGGGCCAGTTGGTTTCTCTCCCGGTTGCCGGGCAAGCTCGGCTTGTTCCTCGGTCTGACCGGTGCGCACATGAACGGGCGTGATGCGATCGATCTGGATCTGGCCGACCGCTTTCTGCTTGAAGAGCAGCAACCGCAACTGATCGAAGGCCTGCTGCAACTCAACTGGCAGGAGCAAACCGACATGCAACTCAACAGTCTGCTCAAAGCCCTGCAACAGGAAGCCGTCGGGCAGATGCCCGAGGCGCAGTGGTTGCCGCGCCGCCAGCAGATCGACGAACTGCTCGACGTCAGCAACGTCACCTGCGCCTGGAAAGCCATCAGCCTGCAACGCGACAGCAACGACCCGCTGATCGCCCGCGCCGCGAAAACCCTGAGCGAAGGCTCGCCGCTGACCGCGCATCTGGTCTGGGAACAGATCCTCCGCGCCCGCTACCTGTCACTGGCGGAAGTCTTTCAGATGGAATACACCCTGAGCCTCAATTGCTGCCGGCATCCGGAGTTCAGCGAAGGGGTTCGCGCGCGACTGATCGACAAGGATCAGAAGCCGCACTGGCATTGGCCGGACATCAATAACGTCCCGGAGGCGGTGGTCGAGGCGCATTTTCACAAGGTGTGGGAAGGTCGGCATCCGTTGGCGGATCTGTCGCAGTATTAATTGGCAACTGCCCGCGATAGCCCCGCTTGTCGCCTGTCGCGGGCGAGCTTTAACTGACCTTATTAAACCTAACTATTCAACTCGTAAAACTTTACTATTTCCGCAATAGCGATTGACGATTCCTCGTTATTCTTAATCAAGATATCCTCCACATCCCTTAACGGAGGAAGAGGATGCAAACGTTCAGCAATTTCAGTGGCAGTATAGTCCTGAGTCGCTTTACCTCCGCTTCTAACTCTTATATAGCCGATGGCGCTTTCCCCTCCAGAAAAATGATTGGAAACCCGCACCTTCGGTGAAACACCGTAATTCACAACGATTACCAGATCATCACCTTCGCGGTGGAATTTCAATTGCCCGATATTCAAGTCAACATCTGAAAAATCGATTCCATCAATACCGCCGCCCGAGTTATCAATCACGTCCCTGCCAAGACCATCATATTTATATACATCATCGCCCGCACCGCCGGACAACGTGTCATTACCTGGGCCACCCAGCAGCACATCCTCGCCAGAGCTACCCGTTAGCAAATCATTACCGTGACCGCCCACCAATGGCAGCATTTGAGCATCTCGAAGAGATTGGGCGGTAGTTGCATCATCAATGACGACGGCATTGTGGTAAGTATCCGGGGCAGGGCCCAGTTGACTAGACTCCAGAAGAGTCTTAAGGCTGATGCTTGTGCCGTCGGCAAACCTTATGACTTCGATCCCGGAGCCCTGGAGATCCCCTGCATTGGGTAAAACGATACGAACCTGCTGAGTCCCCCATTTAATATCGAGGGTCGAATAGAGCATCTTCGCCCGAGGTGGATAGCGATAGTTGTCACGTGACGGATTGGGGGCCAATTCTATATTGACTGTTTCAATCAACGCCGCCCCCCAACTTAATTGCAGCTCGTCCAGCCTTGCCCCGTCTGGAAGAATGACAACATCTTGATCGATCAGCCCATACTCGTCTTTCCACCCCGTCACACCCACTTCCGGGCGGTGAAAAACAGGACTCAGTACATCCGCAATAATGGTCGTTGCGCCAGCGTGTGCTTGGACAGTGTAGGTGTCGGCACCATTTTCACCGTAGAGCCAATCAATCCCTGAACCGCTGATTAAATAATCGGCCCCCTCGGATCCGAGCAGCGTATCGTTGCCTGCCCCAGCCGATAAAACAGCACCAGGAATCCGGTCATTCACTGAGCCATAGTCAAGCAGTGAGCGTGCATAAGTGACTATCAGGTCATCACCCTTACCCCCATGAAAGGTATTTCCGACTTCCAGGTTCACTCGTCCGCCGCCGGCGTCACCTTGCACAGTCTTGTGCTTGATGGTTTCGGTCTTTACATCTCGGCGAAATTCTTTACGAACAGTTTCGCCAGCGTTGAAGCTTGCTGCAGGATAGATGTGCCAACCTTCGATAGTCCCTGACTTGTTTCTATCCTCTACCAGCACGTCTCCTGCTTTAAACGAAAACCCGCCACCCGAACCAGATCGATAATATTGAGGTTTGTGGTTCGATGGGTTTGCTGCCCCCTCAGCCTTTGTATTTTTGAAATAGGAGTGGGATGCAGAGCTCGCCTTCCTGTCGCTGTACACAGCTCTGCCAGATGGAGCGTTCATCCACTGCGGGGTGTCAGACAAGGATCCGTTTTCGATGCTTTCATCAATCAAGTCGGTATAAGTGATGTAACCCGTATCAGTCGTGACAATCTGATTTCTGACCCAGACACCTTGATCATTGAGGGTGAAACCCGTGGCTTGCCTGTTTTTCGAACGCCTTCCTTGAATTTCCCCGAGGAATTTTTCCACCCCTTCAATGCCATTGCCCGATTCCGCCTCATTTCCTTCGCTCGAAACATCAATGGCTGACAGGACGGGAACGCTTGCGATACCGCTGTCTTCACCCGTGTCTTCTGTTTCTTCTATGTCTGCCTTGTCCACCACTTCCATTACCGGCGGTTCCATCACAACTACCGGAGCAAGCATTTTCTTGATGACATCCTGGTAGCTCAAGACCACTCCATCACTGAAACTGAAAGTTGAGTCTCGCCACGTCTCGTGATTTTTTATCAGAACGGCGTCACCTACTCCGTTAGCCAGCCGCAATACCAAACCCATTTCAATATCGATAATTTCAACTTTCAGATTATCCGCAAAAAAACCGGCTCCAAACTTCATGACATTGTTGCCACCGGCGTCTACAACTACATCAAGCCCATCACCGGCTCCGAAATAGTAAATATCATCCCCGTCCCTCGCTTCCAGGTAGTCGTTACCGGCTCCGCCCTCAAACACATTATTTCCTGAGTCACCGCGCAGGTAGTCCACACCCTCCCCGCCAAATAACGTGTCGTTTCCACCGCCGCCCAGCAACGTGTCATTGCCTGAACCACCGTCCAGATAATCTGCACCCTGTTCGCCTTCAGGCGTCTGCTCGTAGTCGCCAGACATCAAGTCATCGTCAGCACCGCCGTAAAGCGTGTCGGCGCCCAAGCCCCCCCAAAGGGTGTCGTTTCCGGCATCGCCTCGAACGAGGTCATCGTTGGTGCCGCCGGATGGCAGGTTTGGCTGGTCGCCATCCAGAGCATCAGCGCCCGGCCCGCCTATGAGTGTGTCGGAGCCACCCAAGCCTTGAAGCGTGTCGTCACCCATACCGCCATCAAGGAAATCATCACCGTGGTGGCGAATCGGATGGTCGTAGTAATCGCCAACCAGCTCGTCATTTCCTGCCCCACCAAACAGCAAATCATCAGCACCGCCGCCCCAAAGGGTGTCATCGCCCGCACCACCGTCCAGAAAGTCACGTCCGAAGAAATGGCTAGCGTCACCCGCCACACCATCCAATACCTCGTCATCCCCCTTCAGGACATCATTGCCGGGGCCGCCATACAAGACGTCGCTACCGCCGTTGCCAGCGAGAGCGTCGTCGCCACTGCCTCCCTCCAGCAGATCGTTGCCATGGTGCTTGCTTTGGAGTCCTCCGCCCCAATCAAGGTTGTCTCCGAACAATGTGTCATTGCCACTGCCACCCGTCAGGGTGTCATCGCCTCCGTCGCCGCCCAGCTGATCATCTTCAGTTCCGCCATCCAACACGTCCTCGCCCCAACCGCCCGTGAGAACATCTCTCCCGCCTTGGCCGTACAGAACGTCGTTGCCTCCTTCCAATGCATCTGTCACGGAGGATTTGTCGAAGGTGGTGCGCAAGCTGATGACGCCTTGGGCAAGAACGGCTTCATGTCGTTTATATTTCCAGTTTTGCTCCAGTACCCCAGTCGTATCGTCGCCGTGCAAGAAGTCATCACCCGCCCCCCCAGCCAGTGTGTCTCGACCGTTGCCACCGAGCAGCACGTCTCCAGAGGCAGTCCCCACCAGCAGATCATCGCCCTGCCCACCATCCAGCCAATCGCCACGACCGACCTTCCCCTTGGCGACACCATCAGCCAGAGCTTTTTCCAGGGTTGACTGTTTGTCTCCAAACAATCGATCGTTTCCAGCTTGTCCGAACAGTCGATCGGAGCCGCCAAGCCCAAGGAGGACGTCGTCTTTGGGCGATCCGTAAAGTGCGTCGGCCTTATTCCTCTGTTTTACATTTGGCAACAGCACAACGTTACCCAAGTCATCGTAGGAAAGCTGATCACCGGGAACATTGGGGTCCGTATCGGCGGCTCTCCAGTCACCCTGGATAACCAGATCGGGTGTTGAAAAGGTGTGGCCATCGAAGTCCGGGAGCTGAATACCCAGCATTCCCGGCCTGTAGTGCTTGATTACGATCAGATCGCTCTGGCCGTAGCGGATGTTCAGTGTGTTTTCCATGAGTTCTTCAATGAGCGTCAACGTTATGAATCGGTCTTGCGTGAACCATGTGTTGCTCAGAAGAGCACTGCGTTTGACGGCGGGAATCGGACGGTCATTTATCAATAACTGCCCATCAGCATTTGCATCGAAAATTTCATCGATTCCATCACCACTGTAAAACGTGTATCGGTCATTACCCTCGCCACCGGTCAGAGAATCGTTACCCTTGCCGCCGATCAAAACATCATCACCCGCCATCCCGTATAGCGCGTCATTGCCGTCGCCACCGCTTATCCAGTCGTTACCGCGAGCACCTTCGATAACGTCATTACCTGCCAGTCCACTGATCGAGTCATTGCCCGCACCGCCATACAGATGATCGGCATTTGTCGCGCCACCGAAAGATCGCCCTCCGTCGTCACCGAACATCACCAGTGGGTTGGATACGCCAGTGGTCATGGACGCCTGTTTGCCCGATGCGATATCCGTGAAAGAAAATTTCTGCAGTGTGTTTTCTCCGAACGAACCATGGGTTCTGGATATCAACCGGGCCAACATGTCTGCACGATCCAAAATCCACTGTTCGGTAATAAAGCCTTTGCCAGTTGCTGGGTCATAAAGCTCCAGTTCGCGACCCGGGAAACCGTCCTCTCGCTCCATGACTATTTCACTGAGCTGTTTCAGGGAATTGCGCAAAGCCATACCAAGCGGCGTGTCCTGAATGGCGAGGCGTGCCCATCCTGTGGCGCTGCCATATTCGCCAATGGTTTTGGTAACAATGCTTTGGGATTGCGTCGGGGCAAACCCTGAGAAAAATGTGTAGGCGTTGGCCGCGAACGTTTGATCGGTTGTAGGCGTGGTATCAGAGCCGCCGTCGTATGTTCGTCTGAACATGTCAAAAAATGCATTTTTGCCATATCGCAATATCAGATCAACGATGGGAGAAATGGGTGTGCCTTTCACCACATACTGGATTAATGGGTTGGTGTTTCCACTGGCCATTGCAATTTTTATTTGCTCGGGCACTACGGAAAACACGCTCTCAAGCACATTGAGGCCAAAGTTATTGACCGCCGCGCGAAGGCCGACACTGTATGAGTCAATGGCAAATAGAATATTCTTGAAATCATCGAGTCTATTAACTTTAGCCAGTTCATGATTACCTTTGATTTCTGAACTGGGGTCGCCTGCGGAAATCAGTCTCCAGGTTTCATACGGGGGTTTGCCACCTAACAGGCTGAAACCGATGGTTCCAGACCAACCTGCATTACGGCTTGTAGCGGTATCGTCCGTTCCAATATCATCAAATAAAACCCGTCCAATAGCACTCGCATCGATGGCGGCAATCTGGCTTATTGAAGGTACGGTCCATGGAGCCAAATCATACTCAACTGATCCATTAGCCAGAGTATTCATGAAATTTACAGCGACCTGATTAGAGGACTTCTGCATTTCCGAATCAGTAAACCTTTTACTTGATCTAAGCTCTCCTTGGCGCATGGTATAGGCACGAATCAAAGCAGAGTAAGCACCCTGCCCACCATTGGCATCAATTGCCACATCAAGCCAAAGCCTCGCGCTTTTCAAAACATCAACCACATCTTTTTCGGAGAAAATATCCTCAGAAATTTTTTCGCCAATGATTTTGGATAAAACCCGATAAAAATTAGCACAATTTCGCCCCTGCTCCGCAGAGGCTTTATACCTTTGAGCATCCTGATCAAACCACATCCCCTCAGAAATACTAGCAGCCTGTAGCACCATTGACTTTTGTAAGTCATCAAAAACATAACTCATAGTTACTTCCCTGTAATTATGGCGCGTGAAAGATAGTCACTAACAAATTTAATCGCCTCAGGCGCACCTCGTAACGAACTTGTGTCCAGCCCGATACGTCCGATCCCACCTGCAAAATCAAAACTGTAGAGCTCGACTGTGCAGTAGGTCTGTAACTCTCCAAAATCCAGATTTTCCAATTGTTCTTTATTAAACTTCAACAAGTCCAGCCTGCCCAAACCAGCCGCCTTAATCTTGTCGCCAGGATAATTCAATCCATCACAATCTATCGTCCTAGGTGTTCCGTCATGCCGACGCCAATCACGCATAACAAATGTGGTAACGGAAAAGGCATTCTTGAAATGAGGCGGGGGAGCATTAAGCCAAAGTTCTAATCCTGGATAATTTTTCAGTACCACAATCAGATCATCCGGCCAGTCTGTATGTCGATACCCCATCCTGTGCGGCTCAGTGCGTCCCGTCCGGGTAGAAAGAATGGCCGCGACCTGAAAGTATCCCCACCCGGCAGGTGGTTCTATCCCGCTCATCTCATACTCCGTACGAAGTTCCGTTCCCGTCCACCAAAACGAACCTTCAAGAATATCGGCAATGCACAATCCGTCACTCTTCAATGTCGATCCGAAGTGGAACCCGGGTATCCGGGTCCGATCGAGCAAACTCCCGCCCTTGATAGGAACCCGCTCCATACCGGCGAGCTTTTTGCTGCAGTCCCCTTGCTCCTTTTGGTAAATCGCCCTGCGCTCTGCTGCTTCCTCCCATTCGATATAAAAATTCACAACCCAATAACACATCAGCAGAATCAGACCGTACTTCACCAAGACCTTGATTTTTTTTAAAGCATCCTTGCGTGAAACTTTGAACATTTCAAATCTCCATTTCAAAATAACGAAACACGCCAATTAAAACCGACCCGCCACTGCATCTTCAAAAATCTGAAAGTAACCTTTCAAGCCATTATCTATAGAGAACCGGTTTGCTGTTCTCTTCGCCGCGTTTCTGAGATCATCGAGTTCTTTGAAACACCTTAATCCCCCACACACTTTGGCCGCTATAGCTTCACCATCAAAAAAATCGACAATAAAACCATTAACCCCATCGACAACAACTTCAGTGACCGGGGCTGTGTCAGAGCCGATCACCACACAGTTAGACGCCATGGCCTCCAACAACGACCAAGACAGAACAAACGGATAAGTCAGGTATACATGCACCTTCGAAAGCTCCAGGACCGCTCTATATTTCTGGTAAGGCAGCCTCCCGGCAAAATGCACTTTTGAAGTATCGCAATCCACCTCCGACAACATTCGCTCTCGCCAATTCTTGAAACCGACAGGCCTGCTTCCATAGCTGACGTCATCTCCGCCGACGATGACTATTTGTGCGGTTGGACATTGGGCTTGAATATGGGGAATGGATCTCATGAATACATGAAATCCACGATAGGGTTCGAGGTTTCTGGCGACGTACGTCACGATGGGTTGACACGTTTTAATCACCACGCCATTGGGCAGTGTTACTGCCTCAACTTTTTCTGCATGCAGTGTTTGAATCACTCCCTCATGAATGACACGAATTTTGGGCTGATAGGCTTGAGGAAAAAGACTACGCTGCCACTGTGTAGGCGCAATTCCAACATCACACTGTTCAATATTCAGAAGATGCATGGAGTTCAAGACTCTTAATCGTGATGATGCATCCCACGCACCGGCAAATTCTCGATCAAAACCAGAGTCCGCTCCCTGTGCACGATAATAATATTCACAGAAATGAATCAGGGGCACATTCGGGTACACGTCTTTGACGAATAGCGATTCACCCCATCCTGGATGAGCAAGAATAATATCGGGTCGATATCCCTCACGCTTAAGCTTCTTCAGCAGTTCGAAAACACTTTGCCCATCTCGCACAGCCACTTCATAACCACGCAAGTATGGATGACCAATATTGAAGTCAATTCTTGAAGACCGATACTGACGCAGTTCTATACCAACGACACCCGGTGCCGTATCACGCCCAATCGCAAGTACTTTTATCCGCCTGCGAAGCGCTTCCAATACGACGTGACGAAATTGACCGGGGAAATTCTGATGAATAACAAGTAAATTCATACGTGAAGACTTCCATGTTTATACAACTCCGCAAAATTGAGTTCCTCCAACATCAATGGGTTTTAATAAACGCTATCAAACATTAAGAAATAAAACTGTAGGAACCTTCCGAGAGCTTCCTAGGAGATGTAGCTATCCATGCACTTTTCAGCAGGCACAAAAAAAGCGGCGCTCAATGCGCCGCTTTTTGGTTTGCGGATGATTACCAGCGACCGCCTCGCCCGTCGTGGTCGCCGCGGTTACCGTGATGATCGCGTCCACCACGGTCACGATCCCAACCACCACGGTGACCGTCCCAATGGCCACGATCATTGTCGTGCCAGCGACGGCTTTCGTAGTAGCGTGGCGCTGGCTGGTAGTAGCGCGGCGCCGAGTAGTAACGCGGAGCCGGTTGGTAGTAACGCGGGGCCGCCTGGTAATAGCGAGGGGCCGAGTAGTAGGTGCTGCCACCGCTGTAATACGTGCCGCCAGTGTTGTAGTACGCGGGAGCGGGTGACGTGTAGACCTCCGAGCTGTAGTAACTGTCTGCGTAGGAGTAAGGAGCGCAACCGGCAACGGAAAACATCATCGCAGCAAGTAGAAGAATTCGTCGATACATGGCGGCCTCCTGGACCGCGGGTAGCCGCACCAGCGACGCTGGCAGGCATCAGTCGTTTATTCGATGACTGACGAATTATCTGACAGCGTTTTCCGAATCTGGTGCGCTTTCGTAACAAGTTGAAACATGTGATTGATGAAATCCTGTTCATTTGGAAAACGCTGTCATTCAGCCGCCGATCAGTGGTGCCCACCGTGATAGCCGCCGCCGTGGTAACCGCGTCCATAACCGCCGCGATAGCCGTGACCGCCGTAGTAATAGTGCCCGCCACCGTAGTAGCGCGGGCCGTAATAACCGCCGTAGTAATACGGTGAGTAATAGCCGGGATAGTAGTAAGTGGCAGGGTAAGCATCGTAAGGACCGGCGTAGTAATAACACCCGGACAGCCCCAAGCCGAGCACCGCTCCCAGCAGCACCCGGCGCAACAGTTTTGAAGTACTCATGACGGCCTCCTGAAAGACCAGCGGCCACAGCAAGACAGCGCAGCCGACACAGTTTTGACTGTCAGGTCCGGGGCAAGTGCCGGGCGCGGAAAGGCTTCAGATCAGCGGCGCCAGTCACACTGCCCACCTGTGGGAGCGAGCCTGCTCGCGAAGGAAGAAGGNAGCGTCAGACGACATTTACGTTGGCTGACCCACCGCTTTCGCGAGCAGGCTCGCTCCCACAGTTAGCCTAAGTAATGTCCGGGAATACATCGGTGCCACCACCGTACATGCTCATGACACCTTGCATACCCTGCTGTCTCGGGCCGATCATGCGATGTAACGGGCCAAGCAAACCGGCCGTAACCGCACCTGCGTGGAAATGCCTCACCCGACTTATGCCTGATTCCGACACTAAACCCGACCTCTGCCCGGCCTGCGGCGCACGCAATGATTGCAGCCTTGCCGACCCGCGAACCGCTGACCGAGCCTGCTGGTGCTACGGCGTGAGCATTGATCCTGCAGTCCTCGAGGCGCTGCCAGCGGCGCTGCGCGACAAATCCTGTCTGTGCCCGCGCTGCGCTCAGGTCGAAGCGCAACTGCAAGCAGCAGCGCGGCCGATCACGTAAGATGCGCGGCCCTTTGTCCGCCGATTTCTGACCATGCGCGTCGACCGTTTCCTCAGCAACCTGCCCCGCTATAACCGTCAGCAGGTTCGCCTGTTGCTGGTGGAAAAGCGCGTGCGGATCGACGGAAAAGTCGTCAGCGACCCGCACAGCGAAGTGCTGGAGTTCAGCCGCGTCGAAGTCGATGAGCAGGTACTGCAAGTCGGTAAACCGGCGCGCTACTTCATGCTGCACAAACCGCTTGGCTGCGTCAGTGCGACCCGCGATCCGCAGCACCCGACCGTGCTCGATCTGATCCATGAACCGGACAAGGACGACCTGCACATCGCCGGGCGTCTGGACTTCAACACCACCGGGCTGATGCTGATCACCAACGATGGCAGCTGGTCACGGCGTCTGACCCAGCCACAGACCAAACTGCCAAAAGTCTATTACGTCGAAACCGAACAGGAGATCGGGCCGCAATACGCGGTCACGTTTGCCGAGGGCCTCTACTTCGCCTTCGAAAACCTGACCACGCAACCGGCGCAACTCGAAGTGCTGGGCCCGAGAGCGGCGCGCCTCAGTATCGTCGAGGGTCGCTACCATCAGGTAAAACGCATGTTTGGTCACTTCAACAACAAAGTCATGCGCCTGCACCGCGAATCCATGGGCGCGCTGTCGCTGGATAACGCGCTGAAACCGGGCGAGTACCGCGCTTTGTGCACCGAAGAGATTCATTTGTTCTAAGCCGGCGACCGCTCAGCAGAAGTTGTCGAACAATTTACCAACGGCACTTGCGCGATCCCCATCCCACTGCTTGAATCAGGACGTCGGCCAAATTGTGACCGATTAGTCACAACATACATCCAAGAAACTTTTTGCCGGTCGTCAGCCCTCTGGGTTGCGCCTCAGCCGGCAGACTGCCCGCCAATAACAACACCCGTCGACCGCAGTCATGGATCGACATGGGCCAAGTAAATTCCAGGCGTATGCCTACCTGTCACAAAGCTCGTGCAATCTCTAATTGCGCGCATACCCGCTTGCTTGCCAGGAGTCTTATGACATGAGGCCAGAAATCGCTGTGCTGGATATACAGGGTCAGTATCGGGTTTACACGGAGTTCTATCGCGCAGACGCCGCAGAAAAGACCATCATCCTGGTCAACGGCTCGATGGCCACGACTGCGTCATTTGCTCAAACCGTGAAAAATCTGCACCCGCAATTCAACGTGGTTTGCTATGACCAGCCCTACGCGGGCAGGTCGAAAATTCACAACCGTCACGAGAAACATCTGACCAAGGAAGTCGAAGGGCAGATCCTGCTGGAGCTGATCGATCACTTCAGCGCAGAACATGTGCTGTCATTTTCCTGGGGCGGCGCGGCGACCCTGGTCGCCTTGGCCCACCAGCCCCGGCGCATTGAAAAAGCCGTGATCAGCTCGTTCTCGCCAGTGATCAACGCACACATGCTTGATTACCTGGAGCGCGGTGTCGACTACCTTGGCCAGCGCGATGGCGATCGGGTCGGGCACCTGGTCAACAACACGATTGGCAAACACCTGCCGTCACTGTTCAAGCGCTTCAACTATCGCCACGTCAGCAGCCTGGCCGAGCACGAATACGGGCAGATGCACTTTCACATCAACGACGTGTTGCACAGCGATCGTCAGTGCTATTTGAATGCGGCGAAGAAGATCAATGTGCCGGTGCTGTTCCTCAACGGCGAATGGGATGAATACACCGCCGCCGAAGACGCCCGGATATTCGGCAACCACGTGGCGCACAGCACCTTCACCACGCTGCAGGCTACTGGGCACTTCCTCGACATGGAGCACAAGGCTGCGTGCCGCGATAGCCAGAACGCCCTGCTTGGCTTCCTGAAACCGTCACAGCAAACGAGCCGAACGCGTTATGCGTTCGTTCAGGATCACCATGCACTGGCCATTTGAAAAAGTGTCGTCGCGAGCGGGTCTGTGGGGCTGAAAAACCAGTATCGATGGCCCTGCAGATTTGCCCGCGAATGACCGTTTTCAATGCTGTAACGCGCTGCGAGGAAAAGAAAAACTTCAAATTCGCGCCCGACTCTGGTACAAAGTCAGCCGCTCTGAGCGGGTATAGTTTAGTGGCAAAACGAAAGCTTCCCAAGCTTTAGTTGAGGGTTCGATTCCCTCTACCCGCTCCACTCAATCAGGTCTCACGTCGTGGTTATGACGGGGGATGCAGGAACAGAAAAAACCGGCCTACAAGGCCGGTTTTTTTGTGTCCGGGATTTGTGGGAACGCACCAGGAATGATGATTCCTCCTGACTCGAACCTCTCCTCAACCAAATTTGAATAATTCCATTTTTCTGTGGGTTATTGCGATTTTCAAAAGATAAGCCACAATAATCAGGAATAGTGAATGGATGACAAATTCCTGGATAAATCCAGAATTACCGGATTTAAAGTAGCTTTTGAGGTGTAAGACCCATTATGTTGGATTTAAGCCTTAGCAAGCCAAGTGAGATCGTCAAGCGGATCTGTGAACGTCTACGCACTGACCGGCTCGCTCTGGAAATGACACAGGCGGATGTGGCTGCACGTGCCGGCATCGGAACCAACACGGTGTCCAATCTGGAAGCCGGGCGTAATGTAGGTTTCGAAAATCTGGTGCGCGTCGCCATGGTACTGGGACGCAGCAAGGAACTCGAAAATCTGTTCCTGCCAAAGCTTGAAACTCTGGATGACATCCTGCGCTACGAAAACAGCGCCAAGCGTCAACGCATCAAAAGGAAATCCGAAAATGCTTGAGCGAGTGGACGTCTACTACGAGGGCTGGGGTGAACATTGGCAGTGGGGCACGCTGGCTTCCACCACAGCTCTGACCGGCCGGCCGCTGGTGGTGTTTGAGTACAGCGACGAAGCGAAAAAAAGAGGACTCGAACTTTCGTCCCTGAAACTTCCTTTACAAGGCGCAAAATTAAGCCGGGATTTCCCGCAACATCAGCTGGGATTGCCAGGCCCCGTCTATGACTCGCTGCCCGACGGTTGGGGCATGCTGCTGATGGATCGTCTATTCAAACGTCGCGGCCTGAATCCTGCACGCATCGGCCCCTTGGAGCGACTGGCCTACATTGGCAACAATGCCATGGGAGCCATGTCGTTCAAGCCTGTGGCGCCTGAGGTGCAGGAACCGCAGATGCATGTTCCCATTGAATTGCTTGCATCCGAAGTGCAGCAAGTGCTCAAAGGTGAAGGGGGTGAGCTTCTTCAGAAGTTGTTGCTGGTGGGAGGATTTCCGCAAGGTGCCAGACCAAAAGCTCTGGTCTATCGCGATCCTGATACCGGGACGTTCACCACTGCCGCCACTCCGGATTTTGAAGCATGGCTGGTGAAGTTCCCGGCCCGGCACGAACACCCCGAAGTGTGCGCTATCGAAATGGTCTATGCCGAGTGCTTGCGCCTCTGCGGCATTCAAACACCAGACACGCAATACTTCAGTCTGTCAGACGAAATGGCTGCCTTCGCCAGCAAACGCTTTGATCGACAGGACGGGCTGCGCGTCCCCATGCAAAGTCTCGCAGCTTTCACCGGAGCAGATTTTCGATCCCCTGGAGCATTGGACTACGTCAACTTCCTGCGCGCGACGCACAGATGCACCAATGATGTACGAGAAAAAGCTCGAGCGTTCGAGCGAGCTGTATTCAACGTTGCGTTCCACAATCGAGACGATCACCCCAAAAATTTTGCCTACACCATGTCACGAACTGGCGACTGGAAATTAGCGCCGGCCTACGATGTGACCTTTTGCGAGGGGCCGGGTGGTTATCACCAGATGGATGTGATGGGCGAAGCGTTGGAAATCGACCGAAAAGCCATGCTCGGTCTTGCAGAAGAAGCGGAAGTGGGCGCCCATGATGCCGGAATAATCATTGACCGCTTTTGCGACGTATCCAGTCAATTCTCGACTGTGGCAAATGATCTTTATCCTGACGTGATCACTCAGGAAACCCTGCGTACCATTCAAAGCCGAATTGATCACAACATCAAGTTGTTGCGATGACTGCATATCCTTGCAAATCACACTTTTTGAAACCCTGAAGATTTTTCCGACATTACAGATCCACAACACACCGACGGTTCTCACCATCCCCACGACCCGCTAGCATTTCCCCATCACCCACCACCCTCCCCTGCGCGGCCATCGACGAATACGCGTTCTCACTTTCGAGGGACTCCATGGCGCGGCCACTGTGCCGCTGGCGAGCGAACTTAAAAGAGCACTTCCCCATGACGCAAAACATCTACGACGACCCCGAATTTTTCCACAGCTACAGCCAGATGAACCGCTCCATCGGTGGTCTCGATGCCGCGCCGGAATGGCCGGCACTCATGGCGTTGCTGCCATCGATGCACGACTTGAATGTGGTCGACCTCGGCTGCGGCTATGGCTGGTTCAGCCGCTGGGCCAGTGAGCACGGCGCCGCTCAGGTGCTGGGGCTGGATGTCTCGGAAAAAATGCTCGAGCGTGCGCGCGAAACCACTACGGCGGCGAACATCCGCTATGAGCGCGCCGACCTTGAGCATCTCGACCTGCCGGTCTGCCGTTTCGATCTGGCCTACAGTTCGCTGGCACTGCACTACATCAAGGATCTGCCAGGGCTGTTCGCTCATCTGTACGCGGCGTTGAAACCGGGTTCGCATTTTGTGTTCTCCATCGAGCATCCGATCTTCATGGCCCCACGCAATCCGGGCTGGCTGGTCGACGGCGATGGCCACAAGCGCTGGCCGCTGGACAGTTATCAGATGGAAGGCGAGCGGGTGACCCACTGGCTGGCGGACGGGGTGATCAAGCAGCACCGCACGATGGGCACGCTGTTGAATGCGTTGATCGCGGCAGGTTTTGCCATCCGCCATGTCAACGAATGGGGGCCGAGCGATGCAGAGGTGGCCGCGCAACCGGCGCTGGCTGAAGAGCGGGAGCGGCCGATGATGATGCTGGTGGCGGTGCAGCGCTGATCTGATCTGAACAAACAATATGCGGCGAGGGGATTTATCCCCGATGGGTGCGCAGCACCCGCTTAAAGGGTCTGCTGCGCAGTCCATCGGGGATAAATCCCCTCACTACAGGTGGCTGAAGGCTGGCTTCAGCGAGTCGCGACGATAAACAACCGCGGAAATGGCAACAGCACCGAGCCATCCGGCAACGCCGGATAGGCCTTGGCCACCGCCGCCAGATACTGCTGCAGGTATTGCGCCCGCTCCTCTTCAGTCAGCGGGTTCAAGAACGGAATCAAGCCGCTGCCCTTGAACCACTCCACCACACCCGCCGCGCCGTCTGCGAGTTGATGGTGATAGGTGGTGCGCCACACATCTACCCGCGAACAGTGTGGACGCAACATCGAGAAGTAATCGCTGGCACTCGCCATGTCGGTGCGTTGCCCGGCGGCGCCAGCCAGTTTGGCGGCCCATGGGCCATTGGCGGCGACTTCGCGCATCAGCCGATGGGAAGGCTCGTTGAGGTTGTCCGGCATCTGGATCGCCAGGCTGCCTCCGTCCGACAGCTTACCCGCCAACGCCGGCAGCAACGTCGCGTGATCCGGCACCCATTGCAGAACGGCATTGGCGAAGATCACATCGAACGGCCCTTGATCCGCCCAGCTATCGATTTCCGCGACTTCGAACCGCACGTCAGGCAAGCGCTTGCGCGCCGCGTCAATCATGTCCGCCGAGCTGTCCAGAGCACTGACCTGCGCCTGCGCAAAACGCTGCACCAGCAGCTCGGTGGAGTTACCCGGGCCGCAACCGATATCGACCACCGATCGCGCCTGAACCGTGGGAATCGCCGCCAGCAGATCACGGGCCGGGCGGGTGCGTTCATCTTCAAAAGCGACGTATTGTCTGGCGGACCAACTCATTGCGTTCTCCTGTCGGGACATTCCAGCGGTTCGTCACCATACAGGCAGCGCTGCGGGCAGTTCCAGAGAGGCTTATTGCCAAGAGTGTCTGGTTGCTCGCAATGATTGGCAGGTTTCAGTTGTAAGTAGAATTTTCATCGCATCCCGGATGTCTGAATTTCATGCTCTCCCAATAAGGAACACCGCAATGAAATTCGCCAAAATCTCCCAGACCCTGGCCCTTTGGGCCGGCAGCCCGAAAACGTTCATGGGCGCGTTGATCCTGATTTTTCTGTGGGGGTTGAGTGGGCCGATTTTTGATTTCAATGACACCTGGCAACTGATCATCAACACCTCGACCACGATCATCACCTTTCTGATGGTATTCCTGATCCAGAACACGCAAAACCGCGATACCGACATCCTGCACCTGAAACTTGATGAGTTGCTGCGGGTGAACAAGGAAGCACAGAACGCGATGCTCGGGTTGGAATCGCTGGATCTCAAACAACTGGAGGCGCTGCGCAAGCATTACCGCAGCCTGGGGGAAAGCGAGGTGTTCGATCTTGAGGGTCTGGGGGAGAAGAGCAAGCCGAAGCAGGATTTGAATGACTGCTGAAACCGTTGCTGGCAGGTCAAATTTTGCGGCGAGAGAGTTTCAGTAGCCCTGAAGAGGTCTGCTACGCAGCCCGGCGGGAGCAAGCTCCCTCGCCACAGACATTGGTTAAATCCGAACTCAGCGGCTGGCTTGCAGCGCCCGGGCCATTTGCAGATGGCTTTGCAGTTTTGGCAGTGTCTCGTCGGCAAACGCCTTGATTTCCGGCACATCGGTCGACTGCGCTTCCTGCTGGATCTGCTGGATGGCCTCTTCGGTCGCTTTCACTTGGCTGGCGGCGTAGGCCTGGTCGAAGGTTTCACCGTCCTTGACCTGCGGGATCATGCTCTTGGCCTTGTCGGCGATTTCTTCACGGGGTGCAACCGGCAGATCGAGTTTCTTGGCGATCTTCGCCAGATGCTGGTTGGCCGTGGTGCGGTCATTGATCACCACGATGGTGTAATCCTTGACCTCTTTGGATTCGGATTTCTGGTGCGCCAGACGGCTGGCTTCGATGTCGGCCATGCCTTTGGCAGAAGCATCGTTGATGAAGTCGGCAGGCGACTGGGCGAATGCCGTGCCAGCGAACAAACCCAACAGGGTGGCAACACTTAAATGACGTATCTGCGTGGCCATCCGGCTCATGGTCGCGCCCTCCTATCTCTGCAAATTCAAGCGGGGGCTTGCGCCCCCGCCTCTCAATCAAAACAACCTCGCCGACTACTTCGACTTCTGAGCTGGCTTGCGGCCCATTTCGGCTTTCGCAGGCTCTTTATCGACTGTCGTGGTGGTGGTTTTCCCACCTTTGCGACCGGCTTCAGAGGCCTTCGTTCGATCGTTGGCGAAGTTTCCCGAGTTGGAGTTTCTTGAATTAGGCATGATTCTCTTCCTCTTGGTGTTGATCGTTGACGAGCAGGTGCCCGCCTAGATTGAGAATTGCCAGGCTGCCAAAGGTTTAGAAAAGTTGCCCGCGCCGCGACGAACGGCGCGCACCGGTTCAGATATCAACCAGCCGATGATTGAGGCGTTTGGCGGCGTACATCGCCTGGTCGGCATGCCGGAACAGTTGCTGCTCCTCGCTGCCATGTTCGGGATAACGAGCCACGCCAATGCTAGGCTCGATGTGCAGGTTGTGACCGTCCAGCCGCATGGGTTGCACAAGCACCTGGCGGATTTTTTCGGCCACGCTATCGGCGTCTTCAGCGGCGTGGATACTGTGCAGCAGCACCACGAATTCGTCGCCACCAATACGCGCCACGGTATCGGTATCGCGTACGCAGCCCTTGAGCCGACTCGCCACGGTTTGCAACAGCATGTCGCCGACCGCGTGGCCGAAGGTGTCGTTGACCTGTTTGAAGCGATCCAGATCAACGTACAGCAACGCCATGTTTCCCGACGCGTCCCGGGCGCCGGCCAGTGCGGCCTTGAGACGGTCTTTGAGTAATCCGCGATTGGGCAACTGGGTCAATTGATCGTACTGCGCCATGCGCTTGAGCCGCGCGTACAGTTGCTGGCGCTCGATGGCAGTGGCGACCTGGGCGCAGACGTATTGCAGCAGTTCCTTGTCCTGTTCGGTGTAACGTTCGCCGCCGGGCAGGCTTTTGACGATCAACGCACCGATGGTGCCGTTTTTCGAATTCAGCGGCACACCGAGCCAGCACGGTGAATCCTGCCCTGCCACCAGCGCCGCGAAATCGGATGAGGCGTCGGGGTTGTCGGGCGTCAGCAGAATCGGCTGACCGCTGCGGATGACTTGCGCGCACAAACGCCCGGTGACGGTGCCCGGTTGCTCGGGCTGCGATTCGTGGTCATCAACGTGATAGGGGAAATTCAGCTGCGCACAGTGCTCGTCGTACAGCGCCACGGAAAAATTCAGCGCCGGCAGCCATTCGCCGATGATCAAGTGAATGCGTTTGAACAGCGCCAGCAAGTCTTCGGCGACATGCGCCGCTTCAGAAATCGCATACAGCGCAGCCTGACGCGATTCCGCCTGCTTGCGCTCGGTGATGTCGCGGGCCACGGCGATGCGCAGCTGATCGACCTCCGACCAGCGCGCCGACCACAGTATGTTCGCGATGCGTCCGTCCTTGCGCACGTAGCGGTTTTCAAAGTTATGTTTCGGTTCACCGCCCATGATGTCACTGGCCGCTGCCAACGTGCGCTGGCGGTCCGCCGGATGCACCAGCTCGATCATCGGCCGGCCGATCAACTCGTCAGGCGTATAACCGAAAATGCGCTCGCAGGCGGCACTGACAAAAACGAAACGGCCCTGCCTGTCCACCGCACAGACGGCATCCAGCAACAGGTCCATATAACTCGCCAACGGCGCGGAGTTTCGGCTTTCCATGGTTCAGCGTGGGTGTCCGGACAATGCAGCACTGTTCAACCATCCTTGCCCTTGATCAAGCATCCCTGCACACAATTTCAAGCCTTGTTCGGCAGCAATCCCGGTAGTGCGTGCACCAGTGCGTTTATGGCAAAACCGATGAACATCACGCCACATAAACGCGTGATCATCAGCTCGTGGCGCTGATACAGCGTGCGTACGCGGCGGGCGCCAACCACGCCGATCAGAATAGCGTAGGCCAGCAAACCGCCAAGGAAGCTCAGGGCGATCAGCGCCGGCAGCATCGACCAGTTGAGCAGTTCGGCACGACTCGACAGCAACGCGGTAAACGTCGCCACCGCCACCGGGTAGGCCTTGGGATTGGTCAAACCAAACAGGATTCCGTGCCAGAACGGCTGACGCGCAGCGCCCTGCGGCTGATCATCGCTGCGCCGCTGGGCGCGCACTGCGCGCCAGCCAAGCCAGAACAGGTACACGCCGCTGAGTACGCCGAGCACGTCAAAAGCCGTGCTGCCGATTTCCCGGGCGCCGACGATGGCGATCAGCGCGGTACTGCACCAGACCACATCACCAAGCAAATGCCCGCAAAGAAACCCCGCCCCGGCCCGACGGCCATGTGCCGCGCCGATGCCGAACACCGCCAGAACGCCCGGCCCGGGTGTGATGCCGTAAATGAAACCAGAGGCCAGAACGGCCATTAGCAGCGATGGAGTCATGAAAAACCTGCTGTCGCCAGTACAAATGATGGCCAGTCTATATCAGCCTGCGACGCCTGATCATGACTCGTCGTAAAAACGCATCCCCGAGTACGGTTTCAAGCGACAGGCTGCCAGTCGCGAGGCCAAATTGCCGACGTGCGCTTCGAGCTTGTGGCCATCAGGATCAAGGAAGTAGAACGAAGCACCTTCGCTGCGGTTGTCACGCCACTCTCGCACGTTAGCCGCTTTTAGCGTTTGCACGAACAACGAAAAATTCGCCTCAGCCAGGCTGAACGCGTAATGCGTGTAGTCGACGGACGGCTCGCCGCGGCGCTGCGCATCCAGCGCCAGGCACAACCACAGCCCCGGCAGCGACAGATAGGCGCCGGCGTCCCACGTGGCTTCTACACGCAGATTCAGCACGTCACGGTAGAACGCCAGACTGCGCGGCAAGTCGCTGACGGCAAGGGTCAGGTGATTGAGGCCAGTGAGCATCGGGATCAGTAACCTCTGAGGTCTTCGGGGACGGCGTACTGCTGGCCATCGTACGTCAGGGTGACCTGCTTTTTCTTCAACTCGGTGGTTTTCGATACGCACTGATTGCCAGATTGGGTGTTTTTCATTTTGCTGCCACTGGTGGTGACGATCAGATCGGCAAAACCATGGTGAATCGCAGGCCCGGTCTCGACGGTGCGGCGGATTTTTCGGTTATAGCCCTCACACTTGCTGGTGAATTCACCGTGGTTCTTGTACACCACCAGCCCTTCGAGCACCGGACGCAGTTCGTCCCCCTCACGCACATACAGCGCCAGATCGGTTTTTTCGTAGGGGATGGCGTGGGAACTGTGCGCGAATTTCGCCCGCAGCCCAAAAGCCCGGACGTCCGGGGTCAAACGGTAGCGCGCCGTATCGATGCGTACATCCTCCAGACGCACGGCATCGGAGTTGTACGCGCCCGGTTTATGGTAAGTGGCAATGGGTTTGGCGTTGCTCGCATTGAGGAGCGCCAGCTCCAGATCGAACACCCCGGCATCGTCGCCACCGGAGTCGGCGAGGTAGGTGGATTTGACCGAAATCGCCTGACTCGGAAATGCCGGCCAGACGTTGCAACGCGACATGGATTTGCCGTCGAAACTCTTGGTGGTGCAGGCTGCGTGGGCGTGGGGGGTGATGGCCAGGAATGCAAAAGCCAGGATGAAGGTGTTTCTGCAGATCATTTTTCTTCCTTGATAAAGTCTTGTGCGCAACCGTTAGACGAATGGCGGGCCGGGGCAAGTATGACGCTGTAG
The DNA here is from genome assembly GCF_052045635.1 of Pseudomonas sp. 22189. Lineage (NCBI taxonomy): Bacteria > Pseudomonadati > Pseudomonadota > Gammaproteobacteria > Pseudomonadales > Pseudomonadaceae > Pseudomonas > Pseudomonas sp. 22189. Next base: position 52,385 of record NZ_JBQEPG010000013.1, on the reverse strand, counting down.
TATGTTGCACTACAAACCACTACACCGAGACCACCATGTCCGTCATGTCTTTGCGGCTTCCCGACGAAATTGCCGATACGCTGGCTAACCTCGCCAAAGCGACCGGGCGCAGCAAGTCCTATCTGGCAGTCGATGCATTGCGCGAGTACCTGGCCCGTGAAGCCTGGCAAATTGAAGAAATTCAAAAAGCGCTGGACGAAGCCGATGCCGGTGATTTCGCTTCTGCCGATGATGTCAGGGCGATCGCCAACAAATGGAATGCCAATGCGCGTTGAGTGGCTGCGTACTGCACTAAGGAATCTCGATGACGAAGCCGCCTACATCGCGATTGAAAATCCGCAGGCGGCCTCTGAGTTTGTTCAAGCCATTCTCGACTCCGTCGATCAGCTTGCTCGCTTTCCCGCCTCCGGACGCGAGGGACGTTTGCCCGGAACCAGAGAATGGGCGCTCCCTGATCGCCCCTATTTGATTCCTTACCGCGTTCGTCAGGGCCGGCTTCAGGTTCTGCGCGTTTTCCATACTCGCAGGCTTCCTCCCCGCACTTGGTAGCACATTCTCAATCGCAGATCCCGGATCGATCTATCCCCTCCTCAATCCGGCGATTCAACCAGTTCAACGCCTGATCCCCACCCCGGCGCTTATGCCACGCCAGCACAAAGGTGAACGGCGCAATCTCGAACGGTGGCGGCAGCACAATCAATTGCTGTTGATCAATGTCGCGCACGCTGCGTGACGACACCGTGAGAATCAAATCCGTGCCGCTGATCACCTGCGGCGCGACGCTCCAGTGCGGCAGGCTGATGGCGACGCGGCGGCGTTCGCGCAATGCCGTCAGGGCCCGTTCGATTTCCGGGGTACCGCTGCCACGCATTTCCAGCAAGACGTGCGGGCGCGACAGATAGGTCGGCAAATCCAGTACGCCGTCGGCCGGCAAGCGGCGGCGATCCAGCAGGCAGACGTAGCGTTCTTCAAACAGCACGCTGCTGCGCAATTCGTTGGGCATTTCCGGGAACACCCCGGCGGCCACGTCGATGTCGCCGTTGAGCACACCGTCGAGCATGCCTTCGCGGCTGGCGTGGCTGATCTGCAGGTCGATGCCCGGTGCCTCGCGGCGCAAGGTGCGGATCAGTCCAGGCAGGATGATGGCCGCGCCGTAGTCGGACATCGCCACGCGAAAGGTCCGCCGCGCAGTGGCCGGATCGAACGTGTTCGGCGCCAGCAGTGATTGCACCTGGGCCAGCGCTTCGGCCAGTGGCGCGACCAGTTCCAGCGCCCGCGCCGTGGGCACCAGCGTCGAACCGGCGCGCACCAGCAGCGGATCGCCCAGCACGTCGCGCAGACGCGCCAGCGCATGGCTGACCGCCGGTTGACTCAGGTGTAGCCGCTCGGCGGCGCGGGTGACGTGTTGCTCGCTGAGCAAGGCATCGAGGATCACCAGCAGGTTGAGATCGATACGGCGCAGATCATTCATCTTGTGCATGCTCTGGATGACAAAACGGAATTTAAATCTGCGCGACGAATACTCTAGAGTCCAGCAAAACCTGTTGGAGTGTGATCATGAGTACGTTGCAGTGGGCCGGCCTGTTGCTGCTGGCCGCGTTTGCCGGGGCGGTGGTGCCGTTTCAAAGTGCGATCAACAGCAATCTGGCGCGGAGCCTCGGCCATCCGCTGTGGGCAACCCTGGCCTCGTTGCTGGTCAGTGTGTTGGTGTTGTTGCCGGTGATTCTGGCGTTGCGCCTGCCGCTGCCGTCGCTGGGTTTTATCAGCAAGGCGCCGTTGTGGATGTGGGCTGGCGGTGCGTTCGGCGTGTGCTTTGTGGCGCTGGCGGTGATGTTGTTACCGAAGCTCGGCGCGTCGGGGTTTGTTGCGCTGGCGTTGGCCGGGCAGGTGATTGCGTCGATGGTGCTGGATCACTTCGGGTTGTTTGGGCTGGTGGAGAAACAGCTGACGGCGTCGCGGGTGTTGGGCGCGTTGCTGCTGATCGGCGGGGTGGTGTTGATTCAGTTTGGTGGGGTGTTTGAGCGGAATGTGGCAGCGGTTGGCTGATCTGAGAGCTCATGGTTTTGTGGTGTTGACGAGTCAGTCTTGGCGAGCAGGCTCGCTCCCACAGTGATCGCATTTCAACTGTGGGAGCGAGCCTGCTCGCGAAGGGGCCAGTGAGCTCTGCTGAACATATCAGGACGGCGCCTCTCAAAACGCGTTACGGAAAATCTCCTCGATCTGCCGCTGATCCGCCGCCCGTGGGTTGGTCAGGCCGCACGCGTCTTTCAGTGCGTTGGTGGCAAGCACCGGGATGTCGCTGAGCTTGGCGCCGAGTTCGCGCAGGCCGCCAGGAATATCGACATCCCTGGCCAAACAGCGGATCGCATTGATCGCCGCCTGAGCGCCCTCCTCCGCGCTGAAACCACGAATGTCCGCGCCCATGGCGTGGGCGACGTCAGTCAGGCGCTCGGCACAGACCAGTGCGTTGAACGTCTGCACATGCGGCAACAACACCGCGTTGCACACGCCGTGAGGCAGATCGTAGAAACCGCCCAACTGGTGCGCCATCGCATGCACGTAGCCGAGCGATGCGTTGTTGAACGCCATCCCGGCGAGGAACTGCGCGTAAGCCATGTTCTCCCGCGCCGCGAGGTCGCTGCCGTCCCGCACGGCCAGGCGCAGGTTGTTGCTGATCAGGGTCATGGCCTTCAGCGCACAGGCATCGGTGATCGGGTTGGCGGCGGTCGAAACGTAAGCTTCGATGGCGTGGGTCAGCGCGTCCATGCCGGTGGCGGCAGTCAGGCTTTTCGGCATGGCGACCATCAGCGCCGGGTCGTTGACTGACAGCAACGGCGTCACGTTGCGATCGACAATGGCCATTTTCACATGACGCGATTCGTCGGTGATGATGCAGAAACGGGTCATCTCGCTGGCGGTGCCGGCGGTGGTGTTGATGGCGATCAGTGGCAACTGCGGCTTGCTCGATTGATCGACGCCTTCGTAGTCGCGGATCTGCCCGCCGTTGGTCGCACACAGGGCGATGCCCTTGGCGCAGTCATGGGGCGAGCCGCCGCCCAGCGACACCACGCAATCGCAACGACTGTCCTTGAGCAACGCCAGCCCGGATTCGACGTTGGCGATGCTCGGGTTCGGTTTGGCGCCATCGAAGATCACCGAGTCGATGTCCTGCATCGCCAGCTTCTCGGCGACCATGGTCGCCACGCCAGCCTTGGCCAGCCCCGCGTCGGTGACGATCAGCGCCTTGCGAAACCCATAGTTGCGGATCGCAACCATGGCCTCGTCGAGGCATCCATTGCCCATGATGTTTACGGCTGGAATGAAAAAGGTGCTGCTCATGCGCGTCTCCTGACTGGGGCCGAATCGACTGCTCCGATCCGGCGGATGTGCACAGGATCGACTGATCGGTCACAGCCGATGTTGATCTGGCTCAACGCCCGCTCGTGATAAAGTCGCCGTCCATCCGCCCTTTGTTTTGAGACTGCCCACGCAATGACCGATTTTCTGGATGTCGACGCCACCCTCGAAGACTGGAGCGCCCTGCGTGCCACCACTGACTTCAACGGTCTGTTGGTGGGCAATGGCGCCAGTCGCGCGGTGTGGGACGACTTCGGCTACGACTCGCTGTTCGAAAACGCGCGCACGGTGGAAGAGAAACCGCTGAGCCCGTCGGAGCTGAGCGTGTTCGATGCGATGCAGACGCGCAGCTTCGAGCAGGTGCTCGGTGCACTGAAAACCACCAGTCGGGTCAACAAGGCGCTGGCCGTCAGCTCGGCGGCACCGCGCAATCGCTATTACGCGATCAAGGAAGCACTGATCAATACCGTGCACGCCGTACACATTCCGTGGCGGCTGGTACAGGCCTCGACCCTGGTCACGCTCAATGAGGAACTGGCGCGCTACCGCACGGTATTCACCACCAACTACGACCTGCTCAACCACTGGGCGATCCAGCACCGCAGCGAGGCCATCGACGACCTGTTCAACGGCCCCGACGCCAGTTTCGATCTGAGCGCAAGCGCCAGCACCAAACCGCGTCTGCTGTACCTGCACGGCGGTCTGCATCTGGTGCGCAACCAGGACGGCACCGCGCGCAAACTGACCTCGACCGAGGGCACCCTGCTCGGCAGTTTCGCGATCAACAATACGATCAAGACGCTGGACGACGTGCCGCTGTTCGTCACCGAAGGGCCGAGCGCGGACAAGCTCAAGACCATCCGCAGTTCGGATTATCTGTCGTTCTGTTATGAACAGTTATTGGGGCACGCGGATAACCTGTGCATCTTCGGTCATGCCTTGGGCGAGCAGAATGCGCACATCGTGCGGGCGCTGCGCCTGGCGAAACCGGCAAGCGTGGCGATCTCGATCTATCCGCGCAGTGCGGCGTTCATTCAGCATCAGAAGCGCCATTACGTGAAGGTGTTCGAGGGCACCGGGATCGAGTTGCGGTTTTTTGATGCGAAGACGCATGCGTTGGGCAATGCGAAGCTTTCGGTGCCGGTCGAGGTTTAAAGCAAGATCAAAAGATCGCAGCCTGNATCGGCGTAGGAGCTGCCGCAGGCTGCGATCTTTTGATTTTAAGGTTCATTCTTCGCTGCTGTGCACCACCACCAGCAACTGCGCCTGCACCTCGCCCACCGATCTGATCCGGTGCGGCTTCTGCGCATTGAAGTGCAGCGCATCGCCACGCTCCAGCAGCACCCGTTCGTTCATGAAATCCACTTCCACCTGCCCTTCGTGGACGAACAGAAACTCCTCGCCCAAGTGCTCCTTGAAGGTCTTGTCGGTGAATTCGCGCGGCGGGTAGATGATGAATGGCAGCAGGTTGCGCTCGCTGACCTGATGCGCCAGCACCGCATATCCCGGACTCTGATCGTTGGCTGCCAGTGACTGGCGTTCGTGGCTGCGTACCAGGCTATAGCTGTCGAGGCTGACGTTGTCTTCGGAGAACAATTCCTCGACCTTCACGTTCAGTGCCTTCGCCAGTTTCAGCGCGGCCGCAATCGACGGGGTGTTCAGCCCGCGCTCGACCTTCGACAGATAACTCTTGGTCATGCCGGATTTTTCCGCCAGCGCCTCAAGTGTCACGCCAAGTTTTTTTCTCAACAATTTCAAACGGATAGACATGCGCAGCAGTTATTCCATCAAGGAAACGACGATTGATGCTTGCTTATGACACTTTGTGTCATATAGGCTCTTTAGTGTCATTTGCAATCACCCAAAGGACACAGACATGGCCAAGACATTAGCACTACCTAAAGAACAACTGGTCAAGCAAGCGCTGACCCAAATGCAAAAAAGCCTGGCGGATAATACGTGGACTGACCGGCAAAAGCTGGCGCTGACCTGCCGGATCCTGTTCGAGAACGGTCACGACTCCGGTCTGGCCGGACAGATCACCGCTCGCGGCCCGCAACCGGGGACCTATTACACTCAACAACTGGGCCTGGGTTTCGATGAAATCACCGCGAGCAATCTGCTGCTGGTCAACGAAGACCTGGAAGTGCTCGAAGGCCACGGCATGGCCAACCCGGCCAATCGTTTCCACAGCTGGGTCTACCGCGCCCGGCCGGACGTGAACTGCATCATCCACACCCACCCGACCCACATTGCTGCATTGTCGATGCTGGAAGTGCCGCTGCAGATTTCCCACATGGACCTGTGCCCGCTGTACGACGACTGCGCATTTCTCGAAGGCTGGCCAGGCGTGCCAGTGGGCAACGAAGAAGGCGAACTGATCGCCGGTGCACTGGGCGACAAGCGCGCGATTCTACTGTCGCACCACGGCCAACTGTCGACCGGCAGCACGATCGAAGAAGCCTGTGTCATCGCCCAACTGATCGAGCGCGCCGCCAAACTGCAGCTGCTGGCGATGGCCGCCGGCACGATCAAACCGATCATTCCGGCGCTGGGGCGCGAGGCCCATGACTGGGTGTCGAAACCCAAACGCCACGCCGCTGCTTTCAACTACTACGCCCGGCAGAACCTGCGCCAACACGCCGATTGCCTGAACTGATTTCAGCTTTTCCCGGAGACTCATCATGTCCAATATTCACGGCATCATCGGTTACACCATCACCCCGTTCAGCGCCAACGGCGAAGGCCTCGATCTGCCGGCCCTCGGCCAATCCATCGATCGCCTGATCGACAGCGGCGTTCACGCCATCGCCCCGCTGGGCAGCACCGGCGAAGGCGCCTATCTGAGCGACGCCGAATGGGATCAAGTCGCCGAGTTCAGCATCCAGCACGTCGCCAAACGGGTGCCGACCATCGTCAGCGTGTCCGATCTGACCACCGCCAAAGCCGTACGCCGCGCGCGCTTCGCCGAAGCGCATGGCGCCGACGTGGTGATGGTGCTGCCGGCCTCGTACTGGAAGCTCACAGAAGCGGAAATCCTCGCCCATTACCGCGCCATCGGCGACAGCATCGGCGTGCCGATCATGCTCTACAACAACCCGGCCACCAGCGGCACCGACATGTCGGTCGAGCTGATCCTGCGCATCGTCAATGCGGTGGAAAACGTGACCATGGTCAAGGAGAGCACTGGCGACATTCAGCGTATGCACAAGCTGCAATTGTTCGGTGAAGGTCAGGTGCCGTTCTACAACGGTTGCAATCCGCTGGCGCTGGAGGCGTTTGCCGCCGGGGCCAAAGGCTGGTGCACCGCCGCGCCAAACCTGATCCCACAGCTGAATCTGGATCTGTATGCGGCTGCGCTGGCCGGTGATCTGGAACGCGCACGCGAGCTGTTCTATCGCCAGTTGCCGCTGCTGGATTTCATCCTCAAGGGCGGTTTGCCAGCGACGATCAAGGCCGGACTGCGGGAGACGGGGCTGGAGGTTGGTGATCCGCGCTTGCCGGTGTTTCCGTTGAGCGAGGCGGGACAAACGCAGCTGCAAACCATCCTGAAAACCCTGCGCTGATCTCAGGCAAAACAAAAATCCTTGTAGGAGCTGTCGAGTGAAACGAGGCTGCGATCTTGTGATCCTGCTCTTTACCATCAAGATCAAAAGATCGCAGCGTACCGCAGCTCCTACAGAGGGATGTTCCAGGTTCAGAGCACCGGCAGGGTCTTGTCCTTGATCACTTTGCTCGGCCCGTTGGCCTTGACGCTGGCGATGCCTTTGGCGCACGCGGTGTCGTTGGAGTAGGACTCGCTGCTGCCGATGATCTGGTGGTTGGCGGCTTTGAGGTTGAAGTAAGGATGACCATCCTTGGTGGTCTTTTTCTCGTAGCGTTCATCCAGCGGGCTGTTGGTCTGCACCGAAGCAATACCGCTGTCGGCTGCCGCACGAGTGGTGTAGAGCTCGCTGGTGAGAATGGTTTCGGCGTTGGCGGCTTTCAGCACAAACCTGAACTGGCCGTTGCTGCTTTTGCTCACTTCGTACCATCCGGACATGCTCGATTCTCCTTGGCGGTTGAAAGGTTTTGCGCCAATGAGTAAAGACCAGCCCAAGATTTCTGTCGCCTGTAATGGCCTCTTCGCGAGCAAGCTCGCTCCCACAGTAGATCTCCAGTGATCACAAAAATAGGTGAGCACTCGGCAATCAATGTGGGAGCGAGCCTGCTCGCGAAGGCGTCACCCCGGTGTTGGCTATTTCACCACTGCTCGCACTACCGACAACTGCGGCTCCGTCACCCGCCGCTGACTCAGATAGCGCGTACAACTCACCCGCAGGAACGAAGCAAAATTCACCACCTCGCCGCGATAATCCATCACCTCCTCATACAGCTTGGCGATCAACTGGTTGGTGGTCATGCCATCGACTTCGGCGATTTCGCTGAGGATGTCCCAGAACTGGTTTTCCAGGCGCAGCGTCGTCACCACGCCGCAGATACGCAGTGAGCGCGAGCGGGATTCGTAGAGAATCGGGTCGGCCTTGACGTAGAGCTCGCACATCGGCGAATCCTCGTTACAGGGTGATTTGGGTGCCGAGCAGGCCGAGGAAACCGGCCAGCCAGTTCGGATGCGCCGGCCAGGCCGGTGCCGTGGCCAGATTGCCTTGAACGTGGCCGTCGGTCACCGGGATATCGATGAACGTGCCACCGGCCAGCCGTACTTCCGGGGCGCAGGCCGGATAGGCGCTGCATTCGCGCCCTTCGAGAACGCCCGCTACCGCCAACAGCTGCGCGCCGTGGCAGACCGCGGCAATCGGCTTTCCAGCCTTGTCGAAGGCGCGCACCAGCTCCAGGACTTTTTCGTTCAGGCGCAGGTATTCCGGCGCTCGTCCGCCGGGGATCAGCAACGCGTCGTAATCGGCCTCGGCGACCTTGGCGAAGTCGAAGTTGAGGGCGAACAGGTGCCCGGGTTTCTCGCTGTAGGTCTGGTCGCCTTCGAAGTCATGGATCGCGGTGCGTACGGTCTTGCCGGCGGCCTTGTCCGGGCACACGGCGTGCACGGTGTGGCCGACCATCTGCAGGGCCTGGAACGGCACCATCACTTCGTAGTCTTCGACGTAATCGCCGACCAGCATCAGGATTTTTTTCGCGGCCATGGGGAGGACTCCTCTGGAAATGGGCTTGCAGGAGTCTTCAAGGTAGACCTTATCCGTTTGGGCGGGTAACAACCGGCTACTACGACCTGTCCCCTGTAGGAGCTGCCGAAGGCTGCGATCTTTTGATCTTGCTGTTAAAAGCGAGGATCAAAAGNTCGCAGCCTTCGGCAGCTCCTACAGGGGTTACCGCGAACTGTATGGATAACTCTGTGCCTAGCTGTAACAGCCCGGACTCCACGGTTTATGGCTAGATGAAGTCACTTCCCTGTCACCTTCAATTCTGGTCACTCACATGTCCTCACGCGAAAACACCGGCATGGCCCTCGGCCTGCTCGGGGTTGTGATTTTCAGCCTGACCCTGCCCTTCACCCGGATCGTGGTGCAGGAACTGCATCCGCTGCTCAATGGCTTGGGCCGTGCGCTGTTCGCGGCGATTCCGGCGGCGGCGCTGTTGCTGTGGCGACGCGAGAAGTGGCCGAGCTGGCAGCAGATCAAAGGCCTGAGCCTGGTGATCGCCGGGGTGATTCTCGGCTTCCCGGTGCTGTCGGCGTGGGCCATGCAAACCTTGCCGGCGTCTCACGGCGCGCTGGTCAACGGTTTGCAACCGCTGTGTGTGGCGCTATATGCGGCGTGGCTGTCCCATGAACGCCCGTCGAAAGCCTTCTGGGCCTGCGCCGCACTGGGCAGTGCGCTGGTGCTCGGTTACGCGTTGTACACCGGGGCCGGCAGCATTCAGGCCGGCGACTTGCTGATGCTCGGCGCGATTGCCGTGGGTGGTCTGGGCTATGCCGAGGGTGGCCGGTTGGCCAAGGAAATGGGCGGCTGGCAGGTGATCTGCTGGGCGCTGGTGCTGTCGACGCCGCTGCTGATCGGCCCGGTGTTGTACCTGGCGCTGCAGCATCATGGCGCGGTGTCAGCCAAGACCTGGTGGGCGTTCGGCTACGTGGCGCTGTTCTCGCAGTTTCTCGGCTTTTTCGCCTGGTACGCCGGGCTGGCGATGGGCGGGATTGCGCGAGTCAGTCAGATCCAGTTGTTGCAGATCTTCTTCACCATCGCGTTTTCGGCGCTGTTCTTTGGGGAACATGTGGAACCGATTACCTGGGTGTTTGCCTGCGGGGTCATCGCGACGGTGATGCTCGGGCGCAAGACCGCTGTGCGTCCTGCCCAACCGGCCACTGCATGACCACCGCCCCTCGAATGACGAGCGCATGCCCCTGTAGGAGCTGCGGCACGCTGCGATCTTNTAAAGATCAAAAGATCGCAGCGTGCCGCAGCTCCTACAGGGTTTCGTGTCGGATCAGTATCGGGTGTCAGGCGAGGAAGCCGTCGGCGCGCAGCAGGGTTTCCAGACAGTGTTCGCTGATGTAGTAGAAGTCCTTGAGTTCCTGAATCTTCACCAGCAGCCGGGCCGGGTCCGCCGGCTCGGCGCGTTTCACCGCGAGAATCATCTTGTTCTTGTTGGTGTGTTCCAGCGAGATGAATTCGAACACTTTGGTCTCGTAACCGCAGGCTTCGAGGAACAGTGCACGCAGGCTGTCGGTGACCATTTCCGCCTGTTGGCCCAGGTGCAGACCGTATTGCAGCATCGGCTTGAGCAGCGCCGGGCTCTGGATCTGCAGGCGAATCTGTTTGTGGCAGCACGGCGAGCACATGATGATCGACGCGCCGGAACGGATGCCGGTGTGAATCGCGTAGTCGGTGGCGATGTCGCACGCATGCAAGGCAATCATCACGTCCAGTTCGCTCGGCGCCACGCTGCGCACGTCACCGCACTTGAACACCAGGCCCGGGTGTTCCAGTTTCGCCGCGGCGGCGTTGCACAGGTTGACCATCTCCTCGCGCAGCTCGACGCCGGTGACGTCACCCTCGGCCTTCAGCGTGTTGCGCAAGTAATCGTGAATCGCGAACGTCAGGTAGCCCTTGCCCGAACCGAAATCCGCGACTCGCACCGGTTTGTCCAGCGCCAGCGGTGACGAGGTCAGCGCGTGGCTGAAGACTTCGATGAACTTGTTGATCTGCTTCCACTTGCGCGACATCGCCGGGATCAGCTCATGCTGCGCGTTGGTCACGCCCAGGTCCTTGAGGAACGGTCGGCTCAGGTCCAGAAAACGGTTTTTCTCGCGGTTGTGCTCGGCGGACGGCGCTTCACGCAATTGCTGAGGTTTGCTCTTGAACAGTGAACTCTTGCCCTTTTTGCTGTATTCGAGCTGGGCTTCGTCGGTCACAGTCAGCAAATGCGCATTCTTGAACGCCGCCGGCAACAGCTCGGCAATCACCGCCACACCTTCGCTCAGCGGCAGGTTCTTGGTGATGTCACGGGTCTTGTAGCGATAGACAAACGACAGGTGTGGCTGCGCCTTGACCGTCACCGCTTTGATGATGATCCGCTGCAGCTCCGCCTCTTCGCCCACGTATTTGGCCAGCACCAGTTTGATGAAGCCGTTCTGTTCGAGGCTGGTTTGCAGCAGCTCGATGAACTGGGCGTGGTGATCGGGCACCGGTTTGGCAGACGGCGCGGATGGGGCGTTAACGGACATGAACAAGCAGCCTCGGGCGGGGCGAAACGGGAATGGCGGGTATTTTAGGGGGGATGGCGGTTGGGGACACGTTCTTATTTACCCAACGGCAAAATCCATGACACCCAACCTTGTGGCGAGGGGATTTATCCCCGACAGGGCGCGACGCTGCCCTTTATGTCCGGCCAGTCAAATCAGATGCACATTTTTTGCGACTGCTGCGCAGCCGATCGGGGATAAATCCCCTCGCCACATGACTGACTCAACCCAACACAATCAAACGATTGGGCAATTCATTCCTCACCTGCGTCACCGGCACATGCACCTTGAGCAACTCACCGCAGGCCTCGATGCAGGTGATGAACCCCTCAAGCGTGCGTCCCTGCCGCACCTGCTCGGTGAACGCGGCGACAATCGCGTCCCAGCTCTTGTTGTCCAGCCGCCGGGAAATCCCCTCGTCCACCAGAATCTCCACGTAACGTTCGGCCTCGCAGACAAAGATCAGCATCCCCGTACTGCCGACGGTGTGGTGCAGGTTCTGTTCGAGAAACTGGCGCCGTGCCAGGTTCGATGCGCGCCAGTGCCGCACGCGACGCGGGATCAGGTGGGTGGTGACTTTCGGCAGACGAAACAGCAGGCACAGGACGATAAACAGCCCCCATTGCACCAGCAACAGGCTGCGCATGGTCAGCCAGCCAGTCAGGTAATGGACGATGCCCGGCACCAGCAACGCCAGCAGGCTGGCCCACAGCAACGGGATGTATGCGTAGTCATCGGCGCGCGCCGCCAGCACCGTTACCAGTTCGGCGTCGGTGTCGCGCTCGACCCGGGCGATCGCCTCGGCGACTTTGCGTTGTTCGTGTTCGGTCAGTAATGCCATGTCGAAAAGTGCCTGATCATTATTGTTGTGTGTTCACCAGCCGCCGGACGATCCGCCGCCGCCAAAACTGCCCCCGCCGCCGCTGAAGCCCCCGCCTCCACCGCCACCGCCAAATCCACCACCGCCGAAACCGCCCCCGCCTCCGGAGCCGCCACGGCCGGCGGGAAGGATACCGAGCATCTGGCAGACAAACACGGTCAGGATGAACAACACCACCAGAAAAACGAACAACAGCGGATGACGCGAGACAAAATCGTTTTGCGGGTCACCGCTCGACTCGTACACCGTCGATGGTTCGTCCAGCGGATTGCCGCCGAGCACCACCAGCATCGCCGCGACGCCATCGCTGATGCCCTTGCTGAAATTGCCGGCCTTGAACGCCGGGGTGATCACTTGATGAATGATCACCGAACTCTGTGCATCGGTCAGCCGATCTTCCAGCCCGTAACCGACTTCGATGCGCAGCTTGCGCTCGTCCCGGGCGACGATCAGCAGCGCGCCGTTGTTCTTGTCCTTCTGGCCGATGCCCCAATGCCGGCCCAGTTGGACGCCGTAGTCTTCGATGGTGGTGCCCTGCAGATCGGGCACCGTGACCACCACCAGTTGCTCGCCGGTCGCCTGCTCATGCGCCTGCAACTGCTGGCTCAACTGGGCGCGCACCGACGGCTCGAGCATCTGCGCCTCGTCCACCACTCGCCCGCTCAGCGCCGGGAATGTCAACTCGGCCCGGGCGCTGACGGCGAACAGCCACAGCATCAGCACCAGGCCTATCTTCAACACACGCATGAATAACCTCGGGTCAGAACTTCACTTCCGGGGCCTTTTCCGCACCGGGGGTGGTGGCTTCGAAGGTTTCGCGAATCGGCAGGTCGCTGTACATCACGCTATGCCAGAGGCGCCCGGGAAACGTGCGGATCTCGGTGTTGTATTTCTGCACCGCCAGAATGAAATCGCGCCGCGCCACGGCAATCCGGTTTTCCGTACCTTCGAGCTTCGACTGCAAGGCGAGGAAGTTCTGGTTGGCTTTCAGGTCGGGATAACGCTCGGACACCACCATCAGCCGGCTCAGGGCACCGCTCAACTGATCCTGTGCCTGCTGGAACTGCTTGAGTTTTTCCGGGTTGTCGAGGGTGCTGGCATCGACTTGGATCGACGTCGCCTTGGCCCGCGCCTCGACCACGGCAGTCAGGGTCGCTTCCTCATGCTTGGCGTAGCCTCTGACGGTTTCCACCAGGTTGGGGATCAGGTCGGCACGGCGCTGATACTGGTTCTGGACCTGACCCCAAGCGGCTTTCGCCTGTTCGTCGAGGGTCGGGATATTGTTGATGCCACATGCGGTCAACAAAGTGGCAAGCACCAGCAACGTGGCGACCTGCAGACGCGAGCGGTAGGTTGGACTGACATTCATCAAAGTGATGCTCCCTGGCGTATTTCATAAAAAACCGACCGTGAAACCTTCTGCATCGGCGGTTGGGGCATAATCGGCCGCGCCACTGGATTGCAACGGGCCGATGGGCTAAAAAGAGGCCCTGCGCAAACGCTGCCGACGGTCGGCGGGCGTTTTTGGCTCGGTCATTTTGAGCCTGCACCCGAACAACAATAGTCGCTCCCTAACTTTTGGCTGGCCGGCATTGCATTGCCGTTTGGGCCCTCGAGAAAAATATTCATGAAGAAGCTGTGTTTGCTGGGCCTGTTCGTCAGCCTGGCCAGTCATCAAGTATTGGCCGCCACGACCCCGGTACCCCTGGAAAACAAGGACGCGTTCATCAGCAATCTGATGAAGCAAATGACCCTCGATGAAAAGATCGGCCAGTTGCGCCTGATCAGCATCGGCCCGGAAATGCCCCGCGAGTTGATCCGCAAAGAGATCGCCGCCGGCAACATCGGCGGTACGTTCAACTCGATCACCCGCCCGGAAAACCGTCCGATGCAGGACGCGGCAATGCGCAGTCGCCTGAAGATTCCGATGTTTTTTGCGTACGACGTGATCCACGGTCACCGTACGATTTTCCCGATTCCGCTGGCCCTGGCGTCGAGCTGGGACATGGACGCTATCGGCCAGTCCGGGCGCGTTGCCGCCAAGGAAGCTGCGGCCGACAGCCTCGACATCACCTTCGCGCCGATGGTCGACATCTCCCGCGATCCGCGCTGGGGCCGCAGCTCCGAGGGTTTCGGTGAAGACACCTATCTGACTTCGCGCATCGCCAAAGTGATGGTCAAGGCCTATCAGGGCGATACCCCGAGCGCCGCCGACAGCATAATGGCCAGCGTCAAGCACTTTGCCCTGTACGGCGCGGTCGAGGGCGGTCGTGACTACAACACCGTGGACATGAGCCCGGTGAAGATGTACCAGGACTACCTGCCGCCCTACCGCGCCGCGATTGACGCCGGCGCCGGTGGCGTGATGGTCGCGCTGAACTCGATCAACGGCATCCCGGCCACCGCCAACACCTGGCTGATGAACGACCTGCTGCGCAAGGACTGGGGCTTCAAGGGCCTGGCCGTCAGCGACCACGGCGCGATCTTCGAACTGATCAAACACGGCGTGGCCGCCGACGGTCGCGAAGCGGCGAAGCTGGCGATCAAGGCCGGCATCGACATGAGCATGAACGACACCCTGTACGGCAAAGAGCTGCCGGGGCTGCTCAAGTCCGGCGAGATCGAACAGAAAGACATCGACAACGCGGTGCGCGAAGTGCTCGCCGCCAAGTACGACATGGGCCTGTTCAAAGACCCGTACCTGCGCATCGGCAAGGCCGAGGATGATCCGGCCGACACCTACGCCGAAAGCCGTCTGCACCGCGCCGAAGCCCGTGACGTGGCACGTCGCAGCCTGGTGTTGCTGAAGAACCAGAACGACACCCTGCCGCTGAAGAAAGACGCAAAAGTCATGCTGGTCGGTCCATTGGCCAAGGCGCCGATCGACATGATGGGCAGTTGGGCGGCGGCCGGTAAGCCGGCACAATCGGTGACCCTGTTCGACGGCATGAGCTCGGTGATTGGTGACAAGGCCAACCTGATCTACGCCCGTGGCGCCAACATCACCAGCGACAAGAAGGTTCTGGATTACCTGAACTTCCTCAACTTCGACGCCCCGGAAGTGGTCGATGATCCGCGCCCGGCCAACGTGTTGATCGACGAAGCGGTGAAAGCGGCCAAGGACGCTGACGTGATCGTCGCCGCCGTTGGCGAATCCCGTGGCATGTCCCACGAGTCCTCCAGCCGCACCGACCTGAACATCCCGGAAAACCAGCGCGAGTTGATCCGTGCCCTGAAAGCCACCGGCAAACCGCTGGTACTGGTGCTGATGAACGGCCGTCCGCTGACTATTCTCGAAGAGAACCAGTCGGCTGATGCGATTCTGGAAACCTGGTTCAGCGGCACCGAGGGCGGCAACGCCATCGCCGACGTGCTGTTTGGCGACTACAACCCGTCGGGCAAACTGCCGGTGACCTTCCCGCGTTCCGTGGGCCAGATCCCGACCTACTACAACCACCTGAGCATTGGCCGGCCGTTCACGCCGGGCAAACCGGGCAACTACACCTCGCAGTATTTCGATGACACCACGGGCCCACTGTTCCCGTTCGGTTACGGCTTGAGCTACACCCAATTCGCCCTGAGCGACATGGCGCTGTCGTCAACCACGCTGAACGCCACCGGCAAGCTCGACGCCAGTGTCACCCTGAAAAACACCGGCAAACGTGACGGCGAAACCGTGGTGCAGCTGTACATTCAGGACGTCACCGGCTCGATGATTCGCCCGGTGAAAGAACTGAAGAACTTCCAGAAAGTCATGCTCAAGGCCGGCGAACAGAAAGTCGTGCACTTCACCATCACCGAGGATGACCTGAAGTTCTACAACGCCCAGCTCAAGTACGCGGCCGAGCCTGGCAAGTTCAACGTGCAGATCGGCCTGGATTCGCAGGATGTGACACAGCAGAGCTTTGAGTTGCTGTAACCGTTAAAAGCAAAAGATCGCAGCCTTCGGCAGCTCCTACATTGGGAGGGTGTGCACCCTGTAGGAGCTGCCGCAGGCTGCGATCTTTTGATCTTGCTTTTGCCTTATCCGCGTCTGTCGAGAATATTGACCACCAGCCGATCCACCCAGCCCCAGATCCGCTGCTTCACCCGCCGCCACAGCGGCCGGCGCTGCCACTCCTCCAGACTGACCTGCTGACTCAGGCCGAAGTCCTTCTCGAAACTCTGCACCACCGCTGCCGTCAACGACGGATCCAGTGCCTCCAGATTCGCCTCCAGATTGAAGCGCAGGTTCCAGTGATCGAAGTTGCACGAACCGATGCTCACCCACTCGTCCACCAGCACCATTTTCAGGTGCAGGAAGCACGGCTGATATTCGAAGATCTGCACCCCGGCCTTGAGCAGGCGCGGGTAGTAGCGATGCCCGGCGTAACGCACCGACGGGTGATCGGTGCGCGGCCCGGTCAGCAGTAATCGGACGTCGACACCTCGGGCAGCGGCCTTGCGCAGCGAGCGGCGGATTTTCCAGGTCGGCAGGAAGTAAGGCGTGGCCATCCAGATGCGTTTCTGCCCGCTGTTCAAGGCGCGAAACAGCGACTGCAGAATGTCGCGATGCTGGCGGGCATCGGCGTAGGCCACGCGGCCCATGCCCTCGCCCATGTCCGGAACCTTGGGCAAGCGTGGCAGGCCGACATGCGCCGACGGTTTCCAGGCCCGGCGATGGCGGTTGGCGATCCATTGGCGGTCGAACAGCACTTGCCAGTCGAGCACCAGCGGACCACTGATTTCCACCATCACTTCATGCCATTCGCTGCTGTCTTGCCCCGGCGTCCAGAACTCATCGGTGACACCCGTGCCGCCGACCACCGCCAGACGCTGATCGACCAGCAACAGTTTGCGATGATCGCGATAAAAGTTGCCGACCCAACGCCGCCAGCTCAGTCGATTGTAAAAACGCAGTTCGACCCCGGCCTTGATCAGGCGCTGACGCAGGTGCAGGGTAAACGCGAGGCTGCCGTAGTCATCGAACAGGCAGCGTACCCGCACCCCGCGCTCGGCGGCCTGCACCAGCGCCTGCACCACGGCTTCGGCGCAGGCGCCCGCCTCCACCAGATACAACTCGAGTTCGACCTGTTCTTCGGCGCGGGCAATTTCCACCAGCATGCGCGGGAAGAATTGCGGGCCGTCAATCAACAGTTCGAAGCGGTTGCCGTCCCGCCACGGGAACACCGCGCCGCGCATGTCAGCGCGCCGTGAAAATCAGCACCGCACCCACCGGCACCGACAGACTGATGGCCGACAGGCCAGCGAGGTTACGCAGGGTTTCCAGGCCCGGCACCAGATCGAAATCCTCGGCATTGATCACCAGCGGCTCCAGGGTCACCACTTGAAACCGCCGGTCATCGAGGCGGGTTGCCAGCAACTGCGCCGGGTATTCATGTTGCTTGCCGTGCAGGTTGACGGTCAGTGGCAAACGCAATTCCAGCTGCGCGCCGGGGGCCAGATCGTTGATCGGGCGCAGGTCGATCCGGGTGCTGATGGTCGCTTCGGGGAATTGCTCGATCTGGAACAGCTCCTTGCGCATGCGCTCGTCGCGCAACGGGATGCCGCTGTTGATCGAATCCAGCTCGACTTCGACTTCAGCGCGGCCATCCGGATCGACCTTGCCGTGCAGCACCAGAAAGCGCTGTACTTCGGAAATGTGGGCGTTTTTCGTGCTGACGAACGACAGCCGCGACGACTCACCGTCCAGATACCAATTGGCCTGCGCCGGCAGCGCGGCGGCGGCCAGCAGCAGACTGGCGAAGGCTTTATAGAGGGAGCGGTTGAACATTGAATACTCGTGGGGGCGATAAACCTGCACGAACCTTAACCGCCCATAGGTTTATTGCAAACATCAAGATCAAAAGATCGCAGCCTGCGGCAGCTCCTACAAGGAATGCAAANAGCTGCCGCAGGCTGCGATCTTTCAAGGCTGTAAACGACAGCCTTGTCGTTCACCCAGCCACTGCGCGCGGTTGCTGCGGCCCATGCCACTGACGGTGACGATTTTGCTCGCGCTGTCATCGGTAAAACCGCTGGTCGGCAGCCACTGTTTCACATAACCCCGGCAATATTCAGCCTCGTTGTTCATCACGTAGCGACACGAGCAATATTCCTTGGCCGTGTACGCACTGATGATGTCGGGGAACGCCCACAGATTGTCGCGTTCGAGCCAGATCCAGCCGAGCAGCACGATCAGCGCCAGCAGCAACACCCGCTTCAACAGCTTCATGGCTGCACCGCCTTGAGCACGCGTTTGAGCAATTCGTTGTGGCGATAGCTGCCGTCGCGATCATCGGCGTAACGCACGATCAGCAGTTTCTCGCTGGGGATTACATACAGCGCCTGCCCCCAATGACCGAGGGCGGCGAAGGTGTCGGGCGGCGCGTCGGGCCATGGCGCGGCGGCGCCATCCGCCGGTCGATTGAGCCACCACTGGCCGCCGGGCACCGCTTCGTCCTGATGCGCCTTGTAGCCGGTAAAAGCAGTTCGGTTGAAGGCCACCCAATCCTTGGGCAGTAATTGCCGGTCGCGCCAACGTCCGTCGCGCAGCATCAACAGGCCAACCCGCGCCAGATCACGGGCGGTGAGATACGCGTAAGAGGACGCGACAAACGTGCCGCCGGCATCGGTTTCCCACACGGCATGGCGGATGCCCAACGGCTCGAACAGCGCCGTCCACGGATAGTCGGGATAACGCTCGGGGCCGACCATGTTCTTCAGCGCCGCCGCCAGCAGATTGCTGTCACCACTGGAATAACGGAACGCCTGCCCCGGCGGCGCGTAGGCGTCGTGATCGGCGGTGAACGCGGGCATGTCGCGCTGCCCACGGGTGTAGAGCATCGCCACCACCGAGGATTTCAGCGGGGCGTATTCGTAATCCTCCTGCCAGTCCAGACCGGAAGCCCAGTGCAGCAGGTCGGCCATGGTGATCGCCGGGTGTTTTTCCAACGCCGGATAAAATTTTGAAACGGGATCATCCAGTTTGAACAAGCCTTCGCCATACGCCACGCCAAGCACCGTGGCCATCAGACTCTTGCTGATCGACCAGGTCAGGTGCGGGGTTTCGGCACGGGTCGGACCGGCATAGCGTTCGTAGATAACCTGACCGTCGCGAATGACCAGCAAGGCGTCGGTGCGGATGCCCTGGCGGGTGTCGTCGTCGCGGGGTGGGAAGGCGTAGGCCTCTAATGCCTCGACTGCTGCGCCACTGTTTTTTGCGCCCGTTGGCCATTGTTCATCCGGCCATTGCTCGGCCTGGACCGTGAAGCTGATCAGCAGCAGGAACAGGGACAGGCCTTTGATCATGGAAAAATCTCAACGGACGGGTGCAAGGATCATGGCCCAGAAAAATGACAATCTCCCGATCACTGTAGGAGCTGCCGCAGGCTGCGATCTTTTGATTGTGCATTTAAAGANGCCCGCGCGGCGGCCGCCAATTGCATCACCGACTGATCACGCTGCCACATCTGCGCCCACTCCGGGTTGCCCTCGGCCAACGCCTGATCGATCTCGTTCTTCAGCGCATCAAACTGCGCAAACAACCCGCCCAGCAACACATGTCCGGCCGGATTGTTCGGCGGCTGGCGACTCGCTTCCGCACAGCCGGCCAGCAGCGCCAGCAAACGCAACAGCAGCGGCTGCGACCAGCCACTGTCCTGACCGACGCCATACAGCCACGCGGTCATCGCGCTCAACACATAGACATCTTCCAGGGTGCGGAACGGCTTCACATAAGCGTCCCAGCCGTCCCCCGCGAGCAACTCGCACAACGCGCCGTCCAGGTGCAGCCGACCGTGGCTGATGTCCGGCATCAACGGCAGTGCCGGGAGTTTTTCCACGCGCACGCCGGGCTCGCCGGGATAGACCACCGCCAGACTCAGGCGCGGTGCCTCGCCGGGTTGTTCACTGCGCGCGGCGACGAGCAGCCAGTCCGCCGCATCCCCGGCGGTGACGAAATCCTTGCGCCCGCTCAGGCGCAAATCGCTGAGACGGGTCTGCATGTCCGCCGGGCGCAGGCTGCGCTGTTCGGTCGCACACAACGCGCCAAGACTCGGCGGCGCACTCGGCCAAAGCATGCGCAACGCCGCCTGATACCCCACTAGAAACGCCAGCCCCGGCGTCGCCATGCGCCGCCCTCCGGCCACCGCCAGTTCGAACGGCGTCACGTTGCCCAGTTGATGCAACAACGTGGCGAAACCTTCCGCCAGATCAGTCACGGCGGGCAGGCGTTCACGGCTTTCGAGCAGGCTGGGCCAGGGCATAAGAGGCTCCTTGTGGGCTGTCATACAAGCATCACCAAACGTTCACGGTGATGACACCGGGGCTACATAGCCTGACTTTGCACAACATGGCTGCATAAAGAAAGTCGATCGGCTGCAACCCACGACGGGTTCAAGGCCCGTACGGAGATTCAAATGACTCAGATCGCCCGCATCAGCGACACCGGCAATGAACGCCGCCTGCAAGCCGAACGCCTGATCGGCGCCGAGGCCTTGCAGCAAGCCCAGGCCTTGCGCTTCAGCGTCTTCAGCGGCGAATTCAACGCCAAGCTGAAAGGCGCGGAACTGGGTCTGGACATGGATGACTATGATGTTCACTGCAGCCACATCGGCGTGCGTGACCTGAACACCGGGCGTCTGGTCGCCACCACCCGCTTGCTCGATCACACCGCCGCCAGCAGCCTGGGCAAGTTCTACAGCGAAGAAGAATTCAGCCTGCATGGCCTGGCGCACCTGCAAGGTCCGATCCTCGAAATCGGCCGTACCTGCGTCGATCCGGCCTACCGCAACGGCGGCACCATCGCCGTGCTCTGGGGTGAACTGGCCGAAGTGCTGAATCAGGGCGGCTACAGCTACCTGATGGGTTGCGCGAGCATCGCGATGCAGGACGGCGGCGTGCAGGCTCACGCGATCATGCAGCGTCTGCGCGAACGCTACCTGTGCACCGAACACCTGCGCGCCGAACCGAAGAATCCGTTGCCGTCGCTGGACATTCCGTCGAACGTGATCGCCGAAATGCCACCGCTGCTCAAGGCCTACATGCGCCTGGGCGCGAAGATCTGCGGCGAGCCGTGCTGGGACGAAGACTTCCAGGTCGCCGACGTGTTCATCCTGCTCAAGCGCGACGAACTCTGCCCGCGTTACGCCAAGCACTTCAAGGCGGCCGTGTGATGAGCCGGTTGCGCGTGTACGCGCGAATCGCGCGAGTGCTGCTGGTGGTGACGCTGGGCCTGACCATGGCCAGCGTGTTCGGCATATTCGAACGTCTGGGCCTGGCGCACTCGATGCAACGTCGGCAGCGCTGGTCGCGTTTCTTCATGGCACGTTTGAGCAATGCCCTGCCCTTTCGCGTAACGGTGCACGGCGAGTTGCCGCAGCAGCCGATGCTGTGGGTCAGCAATCATGTGTCATGGACTGACATTCCACTGCTGGGCATGCTCACGCCGCTGTCGTTTCTGTCCAAGGCCGAAGTGCGCACCTGGCCGGTGGCCGGCTGGCTGGCGGCCAAGGCAGGCAGCCTGTTCATCCGTCGCGGCTCGGGTGACAGCCAATTGATCCGCAAACAGATGACCCGCCATTTGCAGACGCAGCATCCGCTGCTGATGTTCCCGGAAGGCACCACCACCGACGGCCGTTCGCTGCGCACTTTTCATGGTCGCCTGCTGTCGGCGGCCATCGATTCCGAGGTGATGCTGCAACCGGTGGCGATCCGTTATCTGCGCAATGGCGCCATCGACGCGCTGGCGCCGTTCATTGGTGACGATGATTTGCTGTCGCACCTGATGCGTCTGTTCAGCAATGATTGCGCCGATGTCGAAGTGCATCTGCTCAAGCCGATCGCCTGTCAGGGCCGCGAGCGTGCGGCACTGGCGTTCGAAGCGCAGCAGGCGGTGCAGAAGGCGTTGTTTGGCGCGATTCCGGAAAAGCAAAAATCCCCGATGCGCCCGGCCATCGCCGCCTGAAATACAACCGCTAAAATCACCCTCGGCCCCTGTGGGAGCTGGCTTGCCAGCGATAGCGGTAGACCAGCCGACACGAATGTTGAATGTGCCGACGCCATCGCTGGCAAGCCAGCTCCCACAGGGATTCAGGGTGTTGTTGAGGATTGTGCGAAGTCTTGCAATTGCGGGTAGAACAACGCGAAATCCTCACTCAGCGGCTCATACAAACGCCGCAACTCCTGCATCGCCATCGCCAGTTCCTCCGGCCGGGTCAGGCGCCGGGAGATCCCGCGCAGCACCTGCTCCAGCACTTCAAACGCCTGATACGAACCCAACCAGTCATTGGCAACCATGTGCGGTGCGATCTTCGCCAGGCGTTCGGGCAATTGCCGTTCATTCGACAGCACCCGGTACACGTCGCGGGTGAAATGCTCCAGCGGCTGATCGGCGTACAGCGTCCAGTCGCGGGCCAGGCAATGGTCGAAAAACACATCGAGGACAATCCCCGCGTAACGCCGCCGGGTCTCGGTGAAACGCCCGAGGGCGATGTCCACCAACGGATGGCGATCGGTGAACACATCAATCCGCCGATGCAGCTGAATCGCCGCTTCGATCTGCGGCGCAAATTGCCCTTGCAGGCGTCCTTTGACGAAATCGCCATACAGACTGCCGAGTAATTGCTCGGGGAGCTGGCCTCCGAGGTGTAAATGTGCGAGATAGTTCATGGGCGCAGCTTAGCACTGCGCGCTTTCATCGTTACAGCACACGTATCGTTATAACCCGATATACCGATTTATGCGGTCGTCAGATCAAATTCATATTGGTATATCGCGAAATACCGATTTAAAGTTCGCCTCATCGCGATATAGCGCTACACATCACGAGCACAAAGCCATGAACCTCGACCTCGACGAAATAATAAAAGCCCTGGCACACCCAGTACGGCGAGACATCCTTATCTGGCTGAAAGACCCCAAAGCCCAGTTTCCTGAGCAGATTCACAACCACGAGTACGGCATCTGTGCCGGGCAGATCGATCAACGCTGCGGCCTGTCGCAGTCGACCGTCTCCGCCCACTTGGCGACCCTGCAACGCGCAGGTCTGATCAGCAGCCAGAAAGCCGGCCAGTGGCACTTCTTCAAACGCAACGAGGACGTGATCCAGGCGTTCCTCGACGCCATCGTCAAAGAGCTCAGCGCTCCCACAAGGAATTGATTCAAATGCCCCTCTCGCTACTCATCCTGGCCTTGAGTGCCTTCGCCATCGGCACCACCGAGTTCGTCATCATGGGTTTGTTGCCCGATGTGGCGGCCGACCTCGGTGTGTCGATTCCCGGCGCCGGCTGGCTGGTGACCGGTTACGCCCTGGGCGTGGCCATCGGTGCGCCGTTCATGGCACTGGCCACCGCCAGACTGCCGCGCAAGGCCGCACTGGTAGCGCTGATGGGGATTTTCATCGTCGGTAACCTGCTGTGTGCCATCGCCAGTGACTACAACGTGCTGATGTTTGCCCGTGTCGTCACCGCGCTGTGCCACGGTGCGTTCTTCGGTATCGGTTCTGTGGTAGCTGCCGGGCTGGTCGCGCCAAACAAGCGCGCATCCGCGGTGGCGCTGATGTTCACCGGCCTGACCCTGGCCAACGTGCTCGGCGTGCCACTGGGCACGGCGCTGGGTCAGGAAGCCGGCTGGCGTTCGACCTTCTGGGCGGTGACCGTGATTGGTGTCGTGGCGCTGATCGGTCTGATCCGCTTCCTGCCGGCCAAACGTGACGAGGAAAAACTCGACATGCGCGCCGAACTCGCCGCCCTCAAAGGCGCCGGCATCTGGCTGTCGCTGAGCATGACCGCGCTGTTCGCCGCGTCGATGTTCACCCTCTTCACCTATGTCGCGCCGCTGCTCGGTGATGTCACCGGTGTCTCGCCAAAAGGCGTGACCTGGACCCTGCTGCTGATCGGCCTCGGTCTGACGGTGGGCAACATCATCGGCGGCAAGCTGGCGGACAAGCGTCTCGGCGCCACCCTGATCGGCGTGTTCGTGGCGATGGCGGTGGTTTCCACCGTGCTGAGCTGGACCAGCGTCGCGCTGATCCCGACGGAGATCACCCTGTTCCTCTGGGCCACCGCTTCGTTTGCCGCCGTCCCGGCGCTGCAAGTCAACGTGGTGACCTTCGGCAAGGCGGCCCCGAACCTGGTCTCGACTCTGAACATCGGCGCTTTCAACATCGGCAACGCCTTGGGCGCCTGGGTCGGCGGCAGCGTCATCGCCCACGGTTTCGGCCTGACCAGCGTGCCTCTGGCCGCCGCCGCGCTGGCCGTGCTCGCGCTGCTGGTGACCCTGATCACTTTCCGTCAGAACGGCGATGCCGGCCTGGCCCCTGCTACCCACTGATTAACCACTTCACTGACGAGGGTTGTACACATGGCAACTATTTTCGATCCGATCAAACTGGGCGACCTCGAGCTGTCCAACCGCATCATCATGGCCCCGCTGACCCGCTGCCGCGCCGACGAAGGCCGCGTGCCGAACGCGCTGATGGCTGAATACTACGTACAGCGCGCGTCGGCTGGACTGATCCTGTCCGAAGCCACCTCGGTCACCCCGATGGGCGTTGGCTACCCGGACACCCCGGGCATCTGGTCCAACGACCAGGTACGCGGCTGGACCAACGTGACCAAAGCCGTGCACGCTGCCGGCGGCAAGATCGTTCTGCAACTGTGGCACGTCGGCCGCATCTCGCACCCGTCGTACCTCAACGGTGAAGCTCCGGTCGCGCCGAGCGCCATCCAGCCCAAAGGTCACGTCAGTCTGGTGCGCCCACTGGCCGACTACCCGACCCCGCGCGCGCTGGAAACCGCTGAAATCGCCGAGATTGTCGAGGCCTACCGTACCGGCGCCGAGAACGCCAAAGCCGCCGGTTTCGATGGTGTGGAAATCCACGGCGCCAACGGCTACCTGCTCGACCAGTTCCTGCAAAGCAGCACCAACCAGCGTACCGACAACTACGGCGGCTCTCTGGAGAACCGTGCGCGCCTGCTGCTGGAAGTGACTGACGCAGCGATCGACGTCTGGGGCGCCGGCCGTGTCGGCGTGCACTTGGCACCCCGCGCCGATTCCCATGACATGGGCGACGACAATCTGGCCGAGACCTTCACTTATGTGGCTCGCGAGCTGGGCAAGCGCGGCATCGCCTTCATCTGCTCCCGCGAGAAAGAAGGCGCCGACAGCCTCGGCCCACAGCTGAAAGAAGCTTTCGGCGGCGCGTACATCGCCAACGAACGCTTCACCAAGGACAGCGCCAATGCGTGGCTGGCTGAAGGCAAGGCTGACGCGGTAGCGTTCGGCGTACCGTTCATTGCCAACCCGGACCTGCCGGCGCGCCTGAAGGCCGATGCCCCGCTGAACGATCCGCGCCCAGAGCTGTTCTACGGCAAGGGCCCGGTCGGTTACATCGACTACCCGACGCTGTAAACGTTATTCAGTACAAAGCAGCCGAAACGCAAAAGCCCCCGACTCGTGAGAGCCGGGGGCTTTTTCTTGGGCGTCCGGTACGGGGCAGCTAACATTCGTTCACAGGGACGACACAAAATCCCTACAAAATCCGTAGCTCGCTACGTTTAAACTCGCGGTTCGGGCGTCTGTAAAAGCAGGCCAATTGACATAACCTGTGTCAATTACGCATTTTGTTTCATTTGCGCAGGCTGGGGCTCAGGCGCAGCATATCCAACCCTGTATCGACCCAACGCTCGGCCTCGGCATGCAGCTCAAAGCTGTCCGGCGCCAATAGCCATCCATACAGGAGGCCATCGATATACGCATGAATGCTGATGGCCGCGCGGGCAGTGTCGAGATCTTCCGGCAACTGGCCGCGATTGACCGCATTACGCAGGGTCAGTCCGATGCGCAGATTGCAATCGAGACTGGCCGTGCGGCGCTGCTGGCGCAGATCGCACATTTCATCGGTGAATTCGCACTTGTGAAACAGAATCTCGTTAATGCGACGGGTCTTCGGATCCAGGGCAACCTGATGGAACAGATGGATCAACAGCTTGCGCATGCACCCCAGCGGATCGAGTTCATCCTCGCTCTCGCTGGCCTTGGCCAATTCATCCAGCGGTTCGTGCAGGCTGTCGAGCATCGCCTGCACCAGATCGGCCTTGTTGCTGAAGTGCCAGTAAATGGCACCGCGCGTAACGCCGGCCATTGTCGCGATATCCGCCAGGGTCGTGCGGGCCACGCCCCTTTCATAAAACGCTTTCTCGGCCGCTTCGAGAATCTGGCTGCGCGTTTCCTGAGCTTCCTCTTTGGTACGACGGACCATGGCAGTAAAACCTCAAACAGGATGTTTCAGGGATGGCTGAATATCCGCTGAATAAAGAGGGGGCCGATTTCTCACGAATCGGCTCCCCGGCCTACAATTTCAAACCTTGCGACGCATTTTGTAACAGGGTGGGTACGACGCCAAGCTATTTACAAACAACCATGAACGTAAGTATATTCCTTAGCAAGCTACTTATCCACTCGACCCGATTTTTTTACCCTTCCACACTTCTTGTGCGCATTTTGCGCGCCTGACCCGAGGATCTTCATGCAATTCAAGCCAGCTGTTACCGCTCTGGTCACTGCCGTCGCCCTGGCATCGCTGCTCAGCGGATGTAAAAAGGAAGAAGCGGCCCCGGCCGCTCCGCCTCCTCAGGTCGGCGTCGTCACCCTGCAACCACAAGCGTTCACCCTCACGTCGGAACTGCCGGGGCGCACCAGTGCGTACCGCATCGCTGAAGTCCGGCCACAGGTCAACGGCATCATTCTCAAGCGCCTGTTCAAGGAAGGCGCCGACGTCAAAGCCGGTCAGCAGCTGTACCAGATCGATCCGGCAGTCTATGAAGCGACCTTGAAAAGCGCCGAAGCCAATCTGCGTTCGACCAAGTCGATCTCCGACCGCTACAAGCAACTGGTCGACGAGCAGGCCGTGAGCCGTCAGGAATACGACACCGCCGTGGCCAACCGCATGGAATCGGAAGCGTCGCTGCAAAGCGCGCAGATCAATGTGAAATACACCAAGGTCTACGCGCCGATCTCCGGTCGTATTGGCCGTTCTGCGGTGACCGAAGGTGCGCTGGTCAGCAATGGTCAGGCCGACGCGATGGCGACGATCCAGCAACTGGACCCGATCTATGTCGACGTCACCCAGTCCTCGGTTGAACTGCTGGAACTGCGCCGCGAGCTGGAAAGCGGTCGCCTGCAGAAGGCCGGCGACAACTCGGCAGCGGTCAAGCTGACCCTTGAGGACGGCAGCCAGTACAAACTCGACGGCAAACTGGAATTCTCCGAAGTGTCGGTTGATCCGACGACCGGTTCCGTGACCCTGCGCGCCGTGTTCCCGAACCCGGATCACACCCTGCTGCCCGGCATGTTCGTTCGCGCCCAGTTGCAGGCCGGCGTCAACGCCGCGGCCATTCTGGCGCCGCAACAAGGCGTGACCCGTGACCTCAAGGGCACCCCGACCGCACTGGTTGTCGGCCCGGACAACAAGGTCGAGCTGCGTCAGCTCAAGGCCAGCCGCACCGTCGGCAGCCAGTGGCTGATCGAAGATGGCCTGAAAGCCGGCGATCGTCTGATCACCGAAGGCCTGCAATATGTTCGCCCAGGTGCTCAGGTCAACCCGACCGAAGCGACCAACGTAGCCAAGAACCCGGCCCCCGCTCAAGCAGCTGACAAAGCCGCTGGCGGCAAAGGGGAGTAACTCATGTCGAAATTTTTTATCGACCGTCCGATTTTCGCCTGGGTAATTGCCCTGGTGATCATGTTGGTCGGGGCACTCTCGATCCTCAAATTGCCGATCAACCAGTACCCGAGCATTGCGCCTCCGGCCATCGCGATCTCCGTGACCTACCCGGGTGCTTCGGCACAAACGGTTCAGGACACCGTGGTCCAGGTGATCGAGCAACAGCTCAACGGTATCGACAACCTGCGTTATGTGTCTTCGGAAAGTAACTCCGACGGCAGCATGACCATCACCGCGACCTTCGAGCAAGGCACCAACTCCGACACCGCGCAGGTTCAGGTTCAGAACAAGCTGAACCTGGCGACCCCGCTGCTGCCGCAGGAAGTGCAGCAACAGGGTATCCGCGTGACCAAGGCAGTGAAGAACTTCCTGCTGGTGATCGGCGTGGTATCGCGTGACGGCAGCATGACCAAGGACGACCTGTCCAACTACATCGTGTCGAACATGCAGGACCCGATCTCGCGGACTGCCGGTGTCGGTGACTTCCAGGTCTTCGGTGCCCAGTACGCGATGCGCATCTGGCTCGATCCGGCCAAGTTGAACAAGTACAACCTGACCCCGGCTGATGTCAGCAGCGCGATCTCGGCGCAGAACGTTCAGGTGTCTTCCGGTCAGCTCGGCGGCTTGCCGGCGCTGCCTGGCCAGCAACTGAACGCCACGATCATCGGCAAGACCCGTCTGCAGACTGCCGAGCAGTTCAAGGCGATTCTGCTGAAGGTCAACCAGGACGGTTCGCAAGTGCACATTGGCGATGTCGCCGACGTCGGCCTGGGTGGTGAAAACTCGACCATCTCGGCGCAGTTCAACGGCAAGCCGTCGTCCGGTCTGGCGGTCAAACTGGCCAACGGCGCCAACGCCCTCGACACCGCCAAGGCTCTGCGCAAGACGATTGACGAACTCAAGCCGTTCTTCCCGCAAGGCATGGAAGTGGTGTTCCCGTACGACACCACGCCAGTGGTGACCGAATCGATCAAGGGTGTGGTTGAAACCCTGGTCGAGGCGATCGCGCTGGTGTTCCTGGTGATGTTCCTGTTCCTGCAGAACTTCCGCGCCACCGTCATCACCACGATGACCGTGCCGGTGGTATTGCTCGGCACCTTCGGCATCCTCGCGGCTGCCGGTTTCAGCATCAACACCCTGACCATGTTCGGTATGGTATTGGCCATCGGCTTGCTGGTGGACGACGCCATCGTCGTGGTGGAAAACGTCGAGCGGGTGATGGCCGAAGAAGGCCTGTCACCGAAAGAAGCGACCAAGAAGTCCATGGGTCAGATCCAGGGCGCTCTGGTCGGTATCGCCCTGGTGCTGTCGGCAGTATTGCTGCCGATGGCGTTCTTCAGCGGTTCCACCGGTGTGATCTACCGTCAGTTCTCGATCACCATCGTCTCGGCCATGGCCCTGTCGGTGCTGGTTGCGCTGATCTTCACCCCGGCGCTCTGCGCGACCATGCTCAAGGCCATCCCGAAAGGCGAGCACGGCACGCCGAAAAAAGGCTTCTTCGGCTGGTTCAACCGCAACTTCGACCGCAGCGTGCGCAGCTACGAGCGCGGCGTCGGCAACATCCTGCAGCGCAAGGCGCCGTATCTGTTGGCCTACCTGTTGATCGTGGTCGGCATGATCTGGCTGTTCACCCGCATTCCGACTGCGTTCCTGCCGGAAGAAGACCAGGGCGTACTGTTCGCCCAAGTGCAAACCCCGGCGGGTTCCAGTGCCGAACGGACCCAGGTCGTGATCGACGAAATGCGTTCGTATCTGCTGGAGAAAGAAGCGGGAGCGGTGTCCTCGGTGTTCACCGTGAACGGCTTCAACTTCGCCGGTCGTGGGCAGAGCTCGGGTCTGGCGTTCATCATGCTCAAGCCGTGGCACGAGCGTGATTCGAGCAACAGCGTGTTTGCCCTGGCCCAGCGCGCCCAGCAGCACTTCTTCAGCTTCCGCGACGCGATGGTGTTTGCCTTCGCCCCGCCAGCGGTACTGGAGCTGGGTAACGCCACCGGTTTCGACGTGTTCCTGCAGGACCGCGCCGGTATCGGTCACGAAAAACTGATGGAAGCGCGTAACCAGTTCCTCGGCATGGCTGCACAGAGCAAGGTGCTCTACCAGGTGCGCCCGAACGGTCTGAACGATGAGCCGCAATACCACCTGGAAATCGACGATGCGAAGGCCCGCGCCCTGGGCGTGAGCATTTCCGACATCAACAGCACCCTGTCGATCTCCTTCGGTAGTAGCTACGTCAACGACTTCATCGACCGCGGTCGAGTGAAAAAGGTGTACGTGCAAGGTCAGGCTGGCGCTCGCATGAGCCCGGAAGACCTGAAGAAGTGGTACGTGCGCAACAGCGCCGGGACCATGGTGCCGTTCTCCGCATTCGCCAAGGGCGAGTGGATCTACGGTTCGCCGAAACTGGCGCGCTACAACGGTGTGGAAGCGATGGAGATCCTCGGCTCTCCGGCGCCGGGTTACTCCACCGGCGAAGCGATGGCCGAAGTCGAAGCGATTGCCAAGAAGCTGCCGGCCGGTGTCGGTATCTCCTGGACCGGTCTGTCCTATGAGGAACGGCTGTCCGGCTCGCAGGCGCCAGCGCTGTATGCCCTGTCGCTGCTGATGGTGTTCCTGTGTCTGGCGGCGCTGTACGAGAGCTGGTCGATTCCGATCGCCGTGATGCTCGTGGTACCGCTGGGGATCATCGGCGCGCTGATGGCCACCAGCCTGCGCGGGCTGTCCAACGACGTGTACTTCCAGGTGGGTCTGTTGACGACTATCGGTCTTGCGGCTAAAAACGCCATTCTGATCGTCGAGTTCGCCAAAGAGCTGCACGAGCAAGGACGCAGTCTGCGCGAGGCGGCGATCGAAGCATGCCGCATGCGTCTGCGACCGATCATCATGACCTCGCTGGCGTTCGTTCTCGGTGTAGTACCGTTGGCGATCTCCACGGGTGCAGGTTCGGGTAGCCAGCATGCGATCGGTACCGGCGTGATTGGCGGTATGCTCACGGCCACGATCCTGGCGATCTTCTGGGTCCCACTGTTCTTCGTCACGGTTTCGTCCATGGGCCAGCGCAAAATCGCCGATCCGGACGAGACGACTGAAACTCCTAAAGAGGCTGGCCAATGAGCAAGTCGCTACTCTCCATCGCAGTCGCCGCCTTCGTGCTGAGCGGTTGCTCGCTGATCCCCGATTATCAGCAGCCTGAGGCTCCTGTCGCAGGTCAGTACCCGCAAGGGCCGGCCTATTCGCCGGCCCAGGCGCCGGCGCAAGCCGCTGCCGAGCAGGGCTGGAAGCAGTTTTTCCATGATCCGGCCCTGCAGCAGCTGATCCAGGTGGCACTGGAAAACAACCGCGACCTGCGTGTCGCGGCGCTGAACATCGACGCTTATGCGGCTCAATACCGCATCCAGCGAGCGGATCTGTTCCCGGCGGTTTCGGCCAATGCCAGCGGCAGTCGTCAGCGGGTTCCGGCCCGTGCGTCGCAGACCGGTGAAGCGAACATCAGCAGCTCCTACACCGCGACCGTCGGCATCAGCGCCTACGAACTCGACCTGTTCGGTCGGGTGCGCAGCCTGAGCGAACAAGCGCTGCAACAATACTTCGCCACCGAAGAAGCGCGTCGCAGCACCCAGATCAGTCTGGTGGCCAGTGTGGCCAACGCCTACATGACCTGGCAGGCCGACAAGGAACTGCTCAAGCTGACGCAAGACACCCTCGGTGCCTTCGAAGAAAGCTACAAGCTGACCAGCCGCAGCAACGAAGTCGGTGTGGCCTCGGCGCTGGACCTGGCGCAGTCGCGCACCTCGGTGGAAAACGCCCGGGCACAATTGGCCAAGTACACCCGTCAGGTGGCTCAGGACGAGAACAGCCTGACCCTGCTGCTCGGCACCGGCATCCCGGCCAATCTGCAAGCGGCCAAACCGCTGTCGGATGATCTGCTCAGTGACGTACCGGCCGGCCTGCCTTCGGATCTGCTGCAACGTCGTCCGGACATCCTGCAAGCCGAGTACAACCTGAAAGCGGCCAACGCCAACATCGGCGCCGCCCGTGCAGCGTTCTTCCCGAGCATCAGCCTGACCGCCAATGCGGGCAGCCTGAGCCCGGACCTGTCCGGTCTGTTCAAAGGTGGTTCGGGCACATGGCTGTTCCAGCCGCAGATCAACCTGCCGATCTTCAACGCCGGCAGCCTGCGCGCCAGCCTCGACTACGCCAAGATCCAGAAGGACATTGGCGTGGCGAACTACGAGAAGTCGATTCAGACCGCCTTCCAGGAAGTCGCCGACGGCCTGGCCGCACGCCAGACCTACACCGAGCAGTTGCAAGCGCAGCGTGACTTCGTCGCGGCCAACCAGGATTACTACCGCCTGGCCGAGCGTCGTTACCGCATCGGTGTCGACAGCAACCTGACCTTCCTCGACGCCCAGCGTCAGTTGTTCAGCGCGCAACAGGCACTGATCACCGACCGCCTCGCGCAGCTGACCAGTGCGGTCAACCTGTACAAGGCCCTTGGGGGTGGCTGGAATGCGCAGACCGCGCAGAACGAACCGCTGAAAGAAGAAGCACCGAAGATGAAGCTGTTCTGATCATCGGTTGAATACAAGGAGCCCACCGATTGGTGGGCTTTTTGTTGCCTCAGGAAAAGTTTAGGTGCCTGCACTGGCCCAATCGCTGGCAAGCCAGCTCCCACAGGTTTTCAGAGGTCCGCAAAATATGTGTTCACTGAAGATCCTTATGGGAGCTGGCTTGCCAGCGATGAGGCCTTCACAGGCACCCTGAAATCCAACTGAATCTTGCGTTCGATAATCGCCCAGAACCCGCTTTTACCAATTGAATCAAAACATCCGCCCCCCGCACCATTCGCTCCACAAAACCAATAACAACAGGTTCGACACCATGCTCCCGCGCCCTGTCCCGTCCGGCTGATCTCCGCCGCTTCATCCCTGATTCTGCAAGCTCGTGCCCGCCCCGAAAATGGCGGCAACGGCTCCGTTCGACCTAAAAAAATAACAAGAGACCCTGCGATGACTCATCCCACTGCGCCGTACGCCCTCCCCGGCCTGATCGCCCTGGCCCTGACCGGCGCCGCCCTGCCCGCCGCAGCCGAAGAAGCCGGTTTTATCGAGGGCGCCAGCGCCAACCTGAATCTGCGCAATTTCTACATCAACCGTAACTTCACCAACCCGACCAAGGCGCAGGGCAAGGCTGAAGAATGGACGCAGAACTTCATCCTCGACGCCAAATCCGGTTTCACCCAGGGCACCGTCGGTTTCGGCATGGACGTGCTCGGCCTGTATTCGGTAAAACTCGATGGCGGTAAAGGCACCGGCGGCACGCAACTGCTGCCGCTGGATCACGACGGGCGTCCGGCGGACAACTTCGGCCGCACTAACGTCGCGTTCAAGACCAAGCTGTCGCAGACCGAAATCAAGGTCGGCGAATGGATGCCAGTGCTGCCGATCCTGCGTTCGGACGACGGTCGTTCGCTGCCGCAAACCTTCCGTGGTGGCCAGATCACCTCGAAGGAGATCAACGGCCTGACCCTCTACGGCGGGCAGTTCCGCGCCAACAGCCCGCGCGACGACAGCAGCATGAGCGACATGTCGATGTTCGGCAAAGCGGCGTTCACCTCTGATCGCTTCAACTTTCAGGGCGGCGAGTACGTTTTCAACGAAAAACGCACGCAGATCGGCCTGTGGAACGCCGAACTCAAGGACATCTACAGCCAGCAATACCTCAACCTGACTCACAGCCAGCCACTCGGCGACTGGACGCTGGGCGCCAACCTGGGCTTCTTCTACGGCAAGGACGACGGCAGCGCCCGCGCCGGCGAACTCGACAACAAGACCTGGTCGGGGATGTTCTCGGCCCGCTACGGCGGCAACACCTTCTATGTCGGCCTGCAAAAACTCACCGGCGGCAGCGCCTGGATGCGCGTCAACGGCACCAGCGGCGGCACCCTGGCCAACGACAGTTACAACTCCAGCTACGACAATGCCCAGGAACGTTCCTGGCAGGTGCGCCACGACTACAACTTCGCCGCCCTGGGCATCCCCGGCCTGACCCTGATGAACCGCTACATCAGCGGCGACAACGTACACACCGGCACCATCACCGACGGCAAGGAATGGGGCCGCGAATCGGAACTGGGCTACACCGTACAAAGCGGTACCCTGCGCAACCTCAACGTGCGCTGGCGCAACTCGACCATGCGCCGCGACTTCAGCAACAACGAGTTCGACGAAAACCGCCTGATCATCAGCTATCCGATCAGCCTGCTCTGAACCCGCACGCCGGCGCTGCATGAGTGGCGCCGGCATCAACCACTGGTCAGCCCGGACTGGCGATTTGTCGAGGCGCAGATACAGTCAAAAGGGTGTGTAAATTCTCCAGCCAGTTGTAGGAGCCCTTAGTTTTCTTCCGTTATCTCCGGATGCTGTACGCGAAGCTGCCTTGGCCACGGAGGTCAGGTATGAGCAAGCGAATAGTTATCGTCGGTGGCGGTGTAGGTGGAACCATGCTGGCCAATCAACTGGTCGGCAAGCTGTATCCGGAAGTTCTACGCGGCGACGTCTCGATCACATTACTGTCCAGTTCCCCCGATCATTACTACAAACCTGCGTTCATGTATGTGGCGTTCAGCCAGTTCTTCGAAGAGGAACTCAAACGTCCGGAACGCTCACTGTTGCGCCCGGAAATCAGTTTCCACGTTGAAGAAGTCACCCGTTTCGACTTTTCCGGGCAGCAATTGCACACCCGAACCGGCAAACGCTTCGCCTATGATTTTCTGGTGATCGCCACCGGCTGCGTGCCGGCGCCGGAACGTATCGAGGGTCTGCAAGAAGCCGGCGACCACTTCTATCAATACCTTCCTGCCCGGCAACTGGCGCAACGCCTGAACACCATCGAAAAAGGCCGGATTTTCATTACCGTGTCCTTCCCGCAGACACCGAACGTCCCGCACCAATGCGGAATCGCGCCCGTGGAAACGACATTGATGCTGGATGATTTGTTGCGTCGCCGGGGCGTTCGCGAGCAAGTGGAAATCATCTACACCTACCCGACAGTTGCCCAGCTATTGCGCAATTGTCTGTTCTTGCAGCGTCCCACCGGTGAAATCCTGCCGAGCATTTTTGCCCAGAAAAACATTCAATTTCAGCGCGGCTTCACCCTGAGCCATGTGGATCCTGATGCAAAAATCGCCCACTCAGCCGAGGGCGACGCGCACCCCTTCGACATCCTGATGGCTACTCCGCCAATCCAGGCCGTCGAGGTCGTGCGCGAGTGCGGCATCTCACAAGCCGCCAATGATGAAGGATGGCTGCCGACCAATCACGAAACGCTGCAGGTCTACGGTCTGGAGAATGTCTACGTGATCGGCGACACCGTCGACCTGCCGGTCAGCAAGGCCGGCGGCGCCTGTCATAACCAGGCGCCGGTGATCGCCAACAACATCACGGCCCAGATCCGTCTTGGCGCACCCAACTCGGTATATGACGGTCGGGTACAGGCGGTAGCCCAAATGGGCCTGAATGCCGGGATGCCACTCTGGTACGACTACGCCCACGATGTATTGCCGACACCCCCGACCAAATTGGGCGGTCTGCTCAGAAACGGCTTCAATCGCGGTCTTTACTGGGCGGTGGCCCGGGGAATGCTTTGACCCTGCACAGGGAGGAGTGATTGCTCATGAACATGCCCGAGGAAATGTCAGCCACGCCCGGGTTCACTGCACTGATGGCGAAACTGCAGCCGTTAATCGATGGCGGACGCCTGGAGAATATTGTCGACCTGCTTTCCCTGGTTTCCGATATCGCCGATCTGCTCGACGCGGCCATGGTGGAAAAACTCGCGCAATTGTTCGAGAGCGGCACTGCCGCCACCTGGACAGTCAGTAATGCACTGCGCATGGCCAAAGCCGAAGTATCGGCACAGTCAGCGGCGCCGGGCACTCTGGCGTTGCTCAAACTGCTGAATGAAGAGGACACACGCAAAGGCGTGGCCGTTGTCCTGAAAACCCTCAACGTCATTGGACGACAACTGTAATCCGCCAGAGAGGACCTCCTCATGAGCGCCAAACTCGAAACGGCAGGGAACGCCTGCACCCACTGGGACGCCAAGGCGTACCAGCAGTTTTCCCGTCTCAGGCAACGCCCGGTCAACGAATTGCTCGACCGTGTCGACCTGCACGACCCCAAACACATTTATGACCTGGGCTGCGGCACCGGCATTGCCACGCAGTTGCTGGCCGAGCGCTGGCCGCGAGCGCAGTTGCTGGGCGTCGACAGCTCACGGCAGATGCTGGATCAGGCCCGATGTCTGCCGATCAACGCCCAATGGCAAGAGTGCGACTTGCTCGACTGGCACCCCGAGCAACCCGCCGACCTGCTGCTCGCGGCGGCGGTGCTGCATTTCATTGGCGATCATCAACAACGGCTGCCGCGCCTGCTCGGTCATCTCAAGCCCGGTGGCTGTCTGGCAGCACACATGCCGGACTGGCGCGATGCCTTGTGGTATCGACTGATGCTCGACACCCTCGACGATGCCGGACCGGGACACACCCCCATCGGCACACCGCAATTGCGCCAGCGAATGGCCGCGCGGCCGTTGTTGGCATTGGAGGATTACTATCGCTTGCTGGCGCCGCTGACCACTTCGCTGGACATCTGGGAAACCGAGCAACTGCAAGTGGTAGACGGCAAGTCGCCGGTGTACGACTGGGTCAAGGTCTCGGCGTTGCGGCCAGTGATGCAGGCGCTGACGTCACAGGAGCAGGCGCGGTTTATCTACCACTTCCTGATGCGCGTGCATGAGTATTATCCGCCGGAGAAAAACGGGCAGACGCTGTTTCCGTTCAAGCGGATTTTCATTGTGGCCAGGGTTTGAAGATCAACAGATCGCAGCCTGCGGCAGCTCCTACTTTGGAATGCACTCCCCTGTAGGAGCTGCCGGAGGCTGCGATCTTTTGATTCTAATGTTTATTTCCGAGACTCAATCCCAAGCTCATCCCACACCGACTCCGCCAGATGGAACGTCGCGTTCGCCGCCGGAATCCCGCAATAAATCGCGCTCTGCATGATCACTTCCTTGATCTCGCCCCGGCTTACGCCATTGTTCGCCGCTGCGCGCAAATGCAGTTTCAGTTCGCCTTCGCGGTTCATCCCGATCAGCATGGCGATGGTGATCAGGCTGCGGGTATGCCGCGGCAGGCCCGGGCGGGTCCAGATGTCGCCCCAGGCGTGACGGGTGATCATCTCCTGAAATTCCGAGTTGAACTCGGTCAGCGTGGTCAGGCTGCGATCGACATGCGCATCGCCCAGCACCGCACGGCGTACTTGCATGCCATCGTCATAACGTTGTTTCTCGTCCACAAAAACTTCCTCACTGAGCGTTCAGAAACGCCAACACACGATCACTGAATGCGGCACCCGCCTGCACGTTGGACAGGTGCGCGGCATGGAACTCGGCGTACTCGGCGCCGCGCACATGCTCCTGAATGAAATGCCCACCGGACGGTGGCGTCACCGCATCTTCGGTGCCGGCAATCACCAGCAGCGGCAGGTTGATCGACGCCAGCTGCTCGCGGAAATCGGCGTCGCGCACCGCCGCGCAATTGGCCGCATAACCTTCAGGCGAAGTCGCCGCGAGCATGTCGGTGATCTTCTTCGCTGCAGCCGGATTGGCCGCGGAAAAGTCCGGGGTGAACCAACGGGCAATCGACGCATCACGCAGGGCGACCATCGCTGCCGGGCCATCACGCAGCACGGTGTCAATGCGTGGATTCCACACCGACGGATCGCCAATCTTCGCCGCGGTGTTGCACACGATCAGTTTGTGCAGACGGTGGCCGGCATTGATCCCCAGCCACTGACCGATCAACCCGCCCATCGACAGTCCGCAGAAATGTGCGCGCTCGATGTGCAGCGCATCGAGCAAGCCGAGCACATCGTGGCCCAATTGCTCGATGCTGTACGGCCCCGGCGTCACCAGGGATTGACCGTGACCACGGGTGTCGAAACGCAGCACCCTGAAGTGCTTGGTGAACGCCGGCATCTGCGCGTCCCACATGTGCAGGTCGGTGCCCAGCGAGTTGGACAGCACCAGCACCGGCGCATCGACCGAGCCTTCAATGACGTAATGCAGTTCGCCATCGGCGAGTTGAACGAAAGCCACAGCCCTCTCCTTTCAGACAGACAATGCGTTATGTTCGGCCACCGCGCGCTCGACCCAGGTTTGCGCCTGGCCGAGGTAATGTGCGGGGTCGAGCAGATGATCCAGTTCGGTGCTGCTCAGTTCGGCGGTCACTTGCGGCTCGTCGCCGAGTACCGCACGCAGGTGGCGCTGTTCGGCCACCGCGCGTTTGCAACATTGTTCGAGCAGGTGATGCGCAGTGTCGCGGCCGACCCGCTGCGCGAGGACGATGCTCACCGCTTCGGCGAGCACCAGGCCTTGGGTCAATTGCAGATTGCGCGCCATGCGCTCGGCATCGACCTCCAGACCATCGGCCAGCAGGCGCGCCTGTTGCAGCGCACCGGACACCAGGCAGCAGATCTCCGGCAGGGTTTCCCATTCGGCATGCCACAGACCGAGGCTGCGTTCGTGCTCCTGAGGCATGGCGCTGAACAACGTCGAGACCAGCCCCGGGACCCGCGTCGCCGCGCCGATCAACACCGCCGCACCCACCGGATTGCGCTTGTGCGGCATGGTCGACGAACCGCCCTTGCCCGGCGCCGACGGTTCGAACACTTCCGCCGCTTCGGTCTGCATCAACAGACTGACGTCACGCCCGAGTTTGCCGAGGCTGCCGGCGATCAAACCAAGCACCGCGCCGAACTCGACGATGCGATCACGCTGGGTGTGCCACGGTTGTTCAGGCAAGGCCAATTGCAGCTCTTCGGCCAGCGCCTGGGCGATCGGTAATGCTTGCTCGCCGAGTGCCGCGAGGGTGCCGGAAGCACCGCCGAACTGCAGCACCAGCAGGCGCGGTTTGAGTTCGCACAGACGCTGACGGCTGCGGCTGACCGCGCCGAGCCAACCGGCGATTTTCATCCCGAGGGTGACCGGCGTGGCGTGTTGCAGCCAGGTGCGCCCGGCCAATGGCGTCGCCGCATGCCGTTGGGCCTGAGTGACGAACGAATCGGCGAGCGCTGCCAGATCGCTTTCAATCAGCTCCAGTGCCTGCCGCAATTGCAGGACCAGCCCGGAATCCATCACGTCCTGACTGGTAGCACCCAGATGCACATAGCGCTCGGCCTCGGCACTGCTCGCGGCGATCTGCTTGCCCAACGCCTTGACCAGTGGAATCGCCGAGTTGCCGGCCGTGGCAATCGCCTCGCCCAGCGCCGCGAAGTCATACAGACCGGCATTGCAAGCGGCGGCAATCGGCGCGACGGCGGACGCCGGAATCACCCCGACCCGCGCCTCGGCCCGGGCCAGCGCCGCTTCGAAATCGAGCATGGCCTGCACCCGGCCCTGATCGCAGAACACCTCGCGCATATCGCGGGCCGTGAAGTAGGCATCGAACAATTGATTGCCCGGTCGCTGAGTCATAAACAGTCCTTGCCGGCGCGGGCCTATGCGGCCCGCGCACATCGGTTTACAGATCGTGGTGCAAGTACGCCGCCTGTTTCGGCAGGCGCAGGCTGAACAGGAACGCCACCGCCATCATCACCGTGACGTACCAGTAGAAGGCGTTTTCCATGCCCCCGGCTTTCAGGCTCAGGGCCACGTACTCGGCCGAACCGCCGAAGATCGCATTCGCCACCGCGTAGGCCAGACCGACGCCGAGGGCGCGGACTTCCGGCGGGAACATTTCGGCTTTCACCAGGCCGCTGATCGAGGTGTAGAAACTGACGATCGCCAGCGCCACGGTGATCAGCACAAAGGCCAGAATCGGGCTGCTGATGCTTTTCAGGCTCAACAGGATCGGCACAGTGAACAGCGTGCCGAGCGCGCCGAACCAGAGCATCGAATTACGTCGGCCGATCTTGTCGGCGAGCATGCCGAACAGCGGTTGCATGCACATATACAGGAACAGCGCGCCGGTCATGATGTAACTGGCGGTCTTGGCGTGCATGCCGGCGGTGTTCACCAGGTACTTCTGCATGTACGTGGTGAAGGTGTAGAAAATCAGCGAGCCACCGGCGGTGTAACCCAGCACGGTGATAAACGCGGCTTTGTGATCACGGAACAGTGCGCGGATGCTGCCGGCGTCTTTGTTCTCGCGCATTTCCTTGCTGGTGGTTTCTTTCAGCGAACGACGCAGGAACAGTGAAATCACCGCCGCCACCGCACCGACCACAAACGGAATCCGCCAGCCGTAGGCACGCAGCTCATCTTCACTGAGGAACTGTTGCAGGATCACCACCAGCGACACCGCCAGCAGTTGGCCGCCGATCAGTGTCACGTACTGGAACGAAGCGAAAAAGCCGCGCTGGCCCTTGAGCGCGACTTCACTCATGTAGGTGGCGGTGGTGCCGTACTCGCCGCCCACCGACAGGCCTTGCAGCAGACGCGCGAACAGCAACAGCAGCGGTGCCCAGACGCCGATGCTGGCGTAAGTCGGCAGGCAGGCGATGAGCAATGAGCCGAAGCACATCATCAGCACCGAAATCATCATTGAGGTCTTGCGGCCCTTCTTGTCCGCCAGCCGCCCGAAGATCCAGCCGCCAATCGGGCGCATCAAGAACCCGGCAGCGAACACCCCGGCCGTGTTGACCAGTTGCACCGTCGGGTTGTCGGAGGGGAAAAACGCCGGGGCGAAATAAATCGCGCAGAAGGCGTAGACGTAGAAGTCGAACCATTCGACGAGGTTGCCGGACGAGGCACCGACAATGGCGAAGATGCGCTTGCTGCGCTCCTCGCCGGTGTAATGAGCGGTGGTAGTTGTCATTGTTTTTTACTCTGAAGGGACAGGTGAGAGTCTAGACACACTTCGCAACAGTCCCGTTCCACAGATACATCCACTAGGCATTACACAGCCCCTCTTCTGAAAGAGGGCTTTTGTGGCGAGGGGATTCATCCCCGATCGAGTGCGCAGCACTCGCAAATCCGGCAGACGCGGTGTGTCAGTTTCACCGTGAACTCCGGTCTTG
Source organism: Pseudomonas sp. 22189 (assembly GCF_052045635.1). Lineage (NCBI taxonomy): Bacteria > Pseudomonadati > Pseudomonadota > Gammaproteobacteria > Pseudomonadales > Pseudomonadaceae > Pseudomonas > Pseudomonas sp. 22189. The sequence goes on along the minus strand of NZ_JBQEPG010000013.1, from coordinate 11,673 downwards.
GGGCTGCTTCGCAGCCCATCGGGGATAAATCCCCTCACCACAAACTCACTCCACTGGAATGAGGTGCGATCAATAATCGAAGAACACCGTCTCCGCCTCAGTGCCCTGCAAAATCACATTCCACTGATACACACCCGCCGCATCCGGCTTCGCCAGCAACGTAGCGCGGCGCTCAGCCGGCACACATTCAAGCAGCGGATCATTGACGTTCGCCGGCTCACCTTCAAAGTAGATGCGCGTCAGCAAGTGCTTGACCAAGCCACGGGCAAACACCAGCACCACCAGATGCGGCGCCTGGGTCGTGCCCTTCAGGCCCTCGACCGTGCCTGGTTTGATCGTGGTGAAACGGAAGCGCCCTTCGGCGTCCACCGGCACCCGGCCGAAACCTTCGAAATGCGGGTCCAGCGGTTTGTCCTGCTCGTCTTCCGGGTGTGCGTACTTGCCGGCAGCGTTGGCCTGCCAGACTTCGAGCATCGCGTCGTTGACCACATCACCGTTGCCGTCAACGACTTGGCCGGTGATCGCCACGCGCTCGCCGAGGGTTTGTTCGACCGCGAGGTTTTCGCGATTCAGCCAAGTCAGGCCGATGTGGTAGTACGGCCCGACGGTGTGGGACGTGGTGGCAGTCAGCGTCATCTTATTTCTCCATCGGCGTGGCGTCGCGGCCGCGCAAGACGATGTCCCAGCGATAGCCGAGGGCGTAGGACGGAATGGTTTTTTCCAGATCGAAAGCGGCGATCAGACGTTCCTTGGCCGAAGTGTCCGGCACGCAGTTGTAGATCGGGTCGTAGGCCAGCAGCGGGTCGCCGGGGAAGTACATCTGCGTCACCAGACGGGTGAGGATGCTCGGCCCGAACAGCGAGAAATGGATGTGCGCCGGACGCCACGCGTTGTGGTGGTTGCCCCACGGATAGGCGCCGGGCTTGATGGTCTGGAACTGATACCAACCGTCGGCATCGGTCACAGTTCGGCCAGTGCCGGTGAAGTTCGGGTCCAGCGGCGCGTCGTGCAGGTCGCGCTTGTGGTTGTAGCGACCGGCGGCGTTGGCCTGCCAGATCTCCACCAGAATCCCCGGCACCGGCAAACCGTTTTCGTCGAGCACACGGCCGTGAATGATGATGCGCTCGCCCAACGGCTCGCCGTCGTGTTGGGCGGTCAGGTCGTTGTCCTTGTCGGCGACACGTTCGGCACCGATGGTCGGGCCGGTGATCTCCGACAACGAATGCGGCAGAAACACCAACGGCTTGGACGGCGAGCGCAGGTTGGTGGATTGATACGTCGGGTGCAGGTATTCAGGCTGGGTGCCTTCCTGCGGACGACGGTAGCCAGGCTTGTCAGTCATTTCGCTTTCCTCTGTTCTTATCAATCGACGCGCTGCGTCAGACGCGTTCGATGGCCAGGGCCAGACCCTGCCCGACGCCGACGCACATGGTCGCCAGACCTTTCTGGCCGCCGGTCTTTTCCAGCTGATGCAACGCAGTCAGCACCAGTCGCGCGCCGCTCATGCCCAACGGATGGCCCAAGGCAATCGCGCCACCGTTCGGGTTGACCTGTGCAGCATCGTCGGCCAGACCCAGTTCACGCAGCACCGCCAGACCCTGGCTGGCGAAGGCTTCGTTGAGTTCGATCACATCGAAATCGCTGACCGCCACGCCGAGGCGCTCGATCAGTTTGCGCACCGCCGGCACCGGGCCGATGCCCATCACCCGAGGTGCGACACCGGCGCTGGCCATACCGAGCACCTTGGCGCGGGCGGTCAGGCCGTGTTTCTTCACCGCTTCGGCAGACGCGAGAATCAGCGCAGCAGCACCGTCGTTGACGCCGGACGCGTTGCCAGCGGTAACCGTCTTGTCCGGGCCGTTGACCGGCTTCAATCTGGCCAACGCTTCAAGCGTGGTGTCGGCGCGCGGATGTTCGTCCTGGCTGACCACGGTTTCGCCCTTCTTGTGGGCGATCCGCACTTCGACGATTTCCTCGGCGAAGTAGCCCGCCGCTTGTGCAGCGGCCGTGCGTTGCTGACTGCGCAGGGCGAAAGCGTCCTGATCGGCACGCGACACCTTATAGTCGTCGGCGACGTTGTCGGCGGTCTGCGGCATCGCATCGACGCCGTACTGGGCTTTCATCAGCGGGTTGATGAAACGCCAGCCGATGGTGGTGTCTTCCAGCTTCATGTTGCGCGAGAACGCTGCGTCCGCCTTGCCCATCACGAACGGCGCGCGGGACATCGACTCGACGCCGCCGGCAATCGCCAGCTCCATCTCGCCGCTGGCAATGGCGCGGAACGCAGTACCAATCGCGTCCATGCCCGAGGCGCAGAGACGGTTGAGGGTCACCCCCGGCACGCTCTCCGGCAGACCGGCCAGCAACAGCGCCATGCGCGCCACGTTACGGTTGTCTTCGCCGGCCTGGTTGGCGCAGCCGAGGAACACTTCATCGATTGCATTCCAGTCCACCGACGGATTGCGTTCCATCAGCGCCTTGATCGGCACAGCGGCCAGATCGTCGGCACGGACGGCGGCCAGTCCACCGCCGAAACGGCCGATGGGCGTACGGATTGCATCGCAGATATACACGTCACGCATCATGCTTCTCCCGGTGCCTGGCCGTGGGCGGCGGCGGTGCGCGCTTCGAGATCGCGCAGCGCGGTCAGTTCGGTCTCGGTCGGCGCAGCCGTGGTTTCCACGTTGTCGGCAAAACGAATGGCCCAACCGGTGGCGGCGACCACTTGTTCACGGGTCACGCCCGGATGCAGAGCGGTGACCACGAATTCGTGGGTGCCCTGCTCCGGCTCCATGATGCACAGGTCGGTGATGATCCCGACCGGACCGGCACCCGGCAGGCCCAGACGCTTGCGCGAATCGCCGCCCTCGCCATGCCCGACCGAGGTAATGAAGTCGAGCTTGTCGACGAACGAACGCGCCGACTGCTTGAGGATGATCAACACGCTCTTCGCCGAACCGGCGATTTCCGGCGCGCCACCGGCACCCGGCAGGCGTACTTTCGGTGCGTGATAGTCGCCGACCACGGTGGTGTTGATGTTGCCGAAACGGTCGACCTGCGCGGCGCCGAGAAAACCGACGTCAATGCGCCCGCCCTGCAGCCAGTAGCGAAAAATCTCACCGGTCGGCACGACGGTGTCGGCGGTTTCCGCCAGTTCACCATCACCGATCGACAGCGGCAGCACGCTTGGCTTGGCGCCAATCGGGCCCGATTCATAGATCAGCACCACGTCCGGCGACGACGTCAGGCGCGCGAGGTTGGCGGCTTTCGACGGCAGGCCGATGCCGACGAAGCACACCGAGCCGTTCTTCAGGCGACGGGCCGCCGCGACGGTCATCATTTCATTGGTGGTGTAAGTCATTACTTGGCCTCCGAAGCAGCGGCCAACTTGGCCTGGAACGCGCTGAAGTCAGCGCAGCCATGGATGTATTCGTTGATCCACGCGGTAAACGTCTCACGGTCACGGGCGATCGGATCCCACGCCTGATAGAAACGATTGTCACGCTCGGTGTAACCGTGGGCGTAGGACGGATGCGCGCCGCCGGGTACATGGCAGACCGCGCTCAAGGCCCAGGTCGGCAGCACGCAAGCGTTCACCGGCGCGTTGAGGTTGTCGACGATTTCTTCGACCGTGACGATGCAGCGCTTGGCTGCCAGCGCGGCTTCTTTCTGCACCCCGAGAATGCCCCACAACAGCACGTTGCCTTGTCGGTCGGCTTTCTGCGCGTGGATCACGGTCACGTCCGGACGCACCGACGGCACCGCGGCCAGCACTTCATCGGTGAACGGGCAGGTCACGGATTTGATCAGCGGATTGACCTTCGGCAGGTCGGAACCGGCGTAGGCCCGCAGCACGGCGAACGGCAGGCCGGAAGCGCCGGCGACGTAGGCGTTGGCCAGGTCGGCGTGGCTGTGCTCTTCGATTTCCAGGGCATGCGGCCATTGCTTTTCGACCGCGTCGCGCAGGCGGTGCAGCGAACCCACACCGGGGTTGCCGCCCCAGGAAAAGATCAGCTTGCGTGCACAACCGGCACCGATCAGTTGGTCGTAGATCAGGTCAGGCGTCATCCGCACCAGGGTCAGATCTTTCTTGCCCTGGCGAATGATTTCATGACCCGCCGCCGTAGGGATCAGGTGAGTGAAGCCTTCGAGCGCGACGGTGTCGCCGTCGTTGACGAATTGCTTCACCGCGTCGTGCAGCGAAAGGATCTCAGCCATGGAGCGGGCTCCCGTTTTTTGTAGTGAATCGCCAGTGAGAAAAAGGCGCGAGGTTCAGCGCCGGAGTCACTGCAGATTAAGCCGCTGAAAATCGCCAAACAATCCGATAATCGACTGAGTGTTCGTTTATCGAACGGATTGTTATCACCCTATCGTTCCGTGTTGACCGCCAAAAGATCGCAGCCTGCGGCAGCTCCTACAGGGTTACGCGTTCACATGTAGGAGCTGCCGAAGGCTGCGATCTTTTCGCTTTACATCGAAATATCAAGTCGCATCCGCATGACTGACCACACCTTTGATCACCACCGCCGTGGTCGCCAACGCCGCCGGAATCACCAACGCCGTCAGCACCTGCTCGAAGTTCCAGCCCAGCCCCAGCAACGTCGCGCCCATCCACGCCCCGAGAATCGCGCCAAAGCGGCCAATCCCGAGCATCCACGAGACTCCGGTCGCGCGCCCCTGGGTCGGATAAAAGCGTGCCGCCAATGAAGGCATCGCCGATTGCGCGCCGTTGACGCACATACCCGCCACCAACACCAAGGTCGCGAGCAGCGTGATGTTGCCCAGGCTTTGCCCTACCGCGTAGGCAAACACCCCGGCCAGCAGGTAGAACGTGCCGATGACCTTGTGCGGATTGAAGCGGTCCATCGCCCAACCCACAGCGACCGCACTCAACACCCCGCCAAACTGGAACAACGCGCCAATGAACGCCGCCTGCTCCATGCTCGCGCCGCTGTCACGCATTAGAGTCGGCAGCCAACTGGTCAGCAGATAGACGATGACCAGGCCCATGAAGTAGGTCAGCCACAGCAACAAGGTGCCGACACTGTAAGTGCCGGAGAAAATCACCGCGAAGACGTTGCGCGCCTTGACGGTTTTCTGCTCCGGAACGCTGAAACTCGAGGCTTGCGCCACGGCGACCGGATCGATTGGCGACAGGGTCTTGCGCACTTTCTCGGTGCCGCGATTGCGCACCACCAGATAACGCGCCGACTCCGGCAGCCAGAACAGCAGCACCACCGCGAGGATCAGCGGCAGGATCCCGCCGATCAGCAGCAGGCTGTGCCAGCCGAACGCCGGGATCAATTTGGCGGAGATGAAACCGCCGCCGGCCATGCCGAGGTTGAAGCCACAGAACATGCTGGTCACCAGCAATGACTTTTTGCGCTCCGGGGTGTATTCCGAGAGCAGCGTGGTGGCGTTGGGCATGCCGGCGCCCAGGCCGAGACCGGTCAGGAAACGCAGCACCAGCAATTGCTCGACGTTGGTGCTGTAGGCCGAGGCCAGGCTGAAAGCGCCGAACAGCAGCACCGCGCCGACCAGCACCACTTTGCGCCCGAAACGGTCAGCCAGAGGGCCCGAACCCAGAGCGCCAAAGACCATGCCGATCAACGCGGCACTCATTACCGGGCCGAGGCTGGCGCGGTCGATGCCCCAATCCTGAGACAGCGCAGGGGCAATAAAGCCCATCGCCGCTGTGTCGAGGCCATCGAGAAACACAATCAGGAAACACAGGATCACCACCCGCCACTGATAGCGCGAGATCGGTTGGGCATTGATGAAGGTCTGCACGTCGAGGCAGTTACCTACAGCGGACTGGGGCTGGTTCATTATTTTTATTCCACGCAAAAAACGCAGTCGAACGGCGGCCGGCCAGAGAGCGGCACGGTCACAAGAATAGAAGGTCGGGATCAGGCGTTGCGGTGAATCCGGCAACAGGGAACGGAGCTGAGACAGTCGGGGAGCATGCGCATGGTGAGTTGCCTCTTGTCATTATTATGGGAGTCGACAATCCGGCAGGCTCATTCATATCGGCGCCGGATGACGCTGCCGCGACATTAATGATCCGAGGGTTTTAGCGTCAATTCGATAAACGCAACACTGTGCGTTTATCGAACAGCTTCATCAGGCGAACAGTTGTGCGCTGAGGTCGCGGCTGGCGCTGAGCAGGCCCGGCAGGAAGCGTTGTTCCAGCTCGGTGCGGCTGACGCGGCCGGCGTGGGTACTGACGTTGAGCGCGGCCACCACTTGGCCCGATGCATCGTAGACCGGCACCGCAATCGAGCGCAGGCCCTGCTCCAGCTCCTGATCGACGATGCACCAGCCCTGTTGCCGCACTTCCTGCAGGCATGCGAGCAGACTTTCCGGGGTATGCAGGGTGCGGCTGGTCTTGGCCACCAGTTCGGCATGGTCGAGGTATTCGCGCAGCGAGGTGTCGTCCAGTGCCGCCAACAGGATGCGGCCCATGGATGTGCAGTAGGCTGGCAGGCGTCCACCCACTGACAAATCCACCGAAATCAGGCGTTGTGTGGTCGCTGAACGGGCGATGTACAGAATGTCGTCACCTTCGAGCGTGGCCATGTTGCAGGCTTCGTGCAGTTGCTCGCTCATGCGGTCGAGGTACGGCTGGGCCGAGACCGCCAACGGCGTCGACGACAGATATGCGTGGCCGAGGGTCAACACTTTGGGCAACAACGAGTACGTGCGGCCATCGGTGGTGGCGTAACCCAGTTTGATCAAGGTGTGCAGACAACGGCGCACGGCGGCGCGGGGAATTTCCGTGCGATGGCTGATCTGGGCGATGGTCAGGTGCCGCTTGCGCTCCTGGAACGCCTGCACCACTGCCAGGCCACGGGCCAGCGAGGTCATGAAATCCGGATCGCCAGTAAGCGCCTGGATACGCTTGGCTGGCGACGCGACGATCGGCGGCGCCACGGAGGTGAAGGAGTTGCGCATTTGATCGTTCATTTCTTGTCCTTTTTTGCGGCGCGGATCAATGGCTATACAAGCGGCTCGCCGGCAAATGCACAAGGACCGGGACGCCAAGATTGGGCGATTATCGAACCGTCGACCGATTATCGCAATCCGCGGCACAGGCTCTTCATGGTTTGCCTGATCGACCATGGAGCGGGTTAATCCAACTTTCCATCGTGCGTTAGTTGTTCGACTTAATGGCGTCAGAAACACAACACTGAGCGCATAAAGGTTTCAGCGGATTTCAACTAGCGATAAAAATTGTCAGTCACAAAAACAATCACACATCCGGAACCGTTTTTAATTTGGCAAAGATAGTCAATCCCGAATCGACCGCTATAATGCCTCTCAGTGGGGCCGGTTTTATTCACCGAAGCCGCCACCTGCCGAAGCGATGCCAATCGCCGACAGCTCCGGCCAGCGCTGACGCGCATGACTCATGCAACGACAGCGCCCGCTGAAACAGGCAACTGATGCTGCGTCAGTTTTAATCTGGTGTCGCAGCCGCCTGCAACATGGAAGTCTTGACCGCCCTGCCGATAACTCCAATGCCTTTTACGGGCATGACCTTTCGGTGGACGCGCTCAATCGACTCGTTGCCGTGCGTTTCACCAGACATTCATCTCAACTCAAACAGGTAGCACTGTGACGAAAGACGAACTGCGCGCGGAACTTGAGCGCCAGGAACAACGTTACAAGGAAGTTTACGGCGGGGAAGTCACCACCTACGCCGCTCAACCGGAACCGGAACGCAAAGCATGGCGTAAACGCCCCACTGTTCAGGATCAGGTTTTCCAGCAAGAACTGAAAAAGATGGAAGAAGAACTCAAAACCGAAGAGCCATGAACGGGCGACTGTGAGTTTTTCGAGGGTCTGCGTCGCCACCGGCTACAAGCGCGGTGACCCGACAATGCCTTGCGCGCCCGCTATCCGCGGGCAGCGGCCACCTCCCCCGTGTTGCGCGGGAAAGGAGCGTGTCTGACTCATTTCAGAGATATTTCACACAAGCGTTTGAGGCCCTCGCGCACTCGACGAAACGCCTGCTGCCTGAAGGTTTTTTTCAGGAGAATCAAACACTTGAAAAACCCTGCAACACGCTCGGGCTTTGCACCTTGCAACAATTTAATTCGACATTGATTGCTACCGATGAGCAGGTAGGGGATCGATTTCCAGTCTTTTCTGGCATAATCGCGCCCCCTTATGACCGGGTCAGAAAACCTTCATGATCGATTTATTCAGCGGACTGGATGCTTGGGTGCTTGTGAGCCTCTTGCTCGCCCTGACGTTTGTCCTCGCCTTCGAGTTCATCAATGGATTTCATGACACCGCTAACGCGGTAGCCACTGTTATCTACACCAAAGCCATGCCGCCTCACCTGGCGGTGTTCTTCTCCGGTGTGTTCAACTTCCTCGGCGTGTTGCTGGGCGGCGTTGGCGTGGCGTATGCCATTGTTCACCTGCTGCCGGTAGAACTGCTGATCAATGTGAACACCGGCCATGGCCTGGCAATGGTGTTCTCGTTGCTCGCCGCGGCGATCACCTGGAACCTGGGCACCTGGTACTTCGGTATCCCGGCCTCCAGTTCCCACACCCTGATCGGCTCGATCCTTGGCGTTGGCCTGGCCAACGCCCTGATCAACAACATCCCGCTGGCCGACGGTGTGAACTGGCAGAAAGCGATAGACATCGGCGCCTCGCTGGTGTTCTCGCCAATGGCCGGCTTCCTGATCGCCGCGCTGATCCTGATCGGCCTGAAGTGGTGGCGCCCGCTGTCGAAGATGCACAAGACCCCGGAACAGCGCCGCAAGATCGACGACAAGAAACATCCGCCGTTCTGGAACCGCCTGGTCCTGGTGATCTCGGCCATGGCCGTGAGCTTCGTGCACGGCTCCAACGATGGCCAGAAAGGCATCGGCCTGATCATGCTGGTGTTGATCGGTATCGTGCCTGCGCAGTTCGTCCTCGACCTGAGCAGCACCACTTACCAGATCGAACGCACTCGTGATGCGACCCTGCACCTGAGCCAGTTCTACAAGCGCAATGCTGATTCCCTGGGCGAATTCCTGGCCCTGGGCAAAAGCGTTCAAGGCGACCTGCCGGAGAAATTCCGCTGCAACCCGCAGCAGACCGAACCGACCATCAACGCCCTGCTCGATACGCTCAAAGGTGTAGCGGACTACCATTCGCTGTCCTCGGAAAGCCGCATCGAAGTGCGCCGCTACCTGCTGTGCCTGGACGACACTGCGAAGAAAGTCGGCAAGCTGCCAGGCCTGGAAGCGCGTGAAAAGGCTGACCTGGACAAACTGCGCAAAGACCTGACCACCACCACCGAATACGCCCCGTTCTGGGTGATTCTGGCGGTCGCGCTGGCCTTGGGCCTGGGCACCATGGTTGGCTGGAAACGCGTGGTACTGACCATCGGCGAGAAGATCGGCAAGCAAGGCATGACCTATTCCCAGGGCATGTCGGCGCAGATCACCACCGCGAGTCTGATCGGCATGGCCAACATCTTCAGCCTGCCGGTATCCACCACCCACGTGCTGTCCTCGGGCGTGGCCGGCACCATGGTCGCCAACAAAAGCGGCCTGCAAGGCGGGACTGTTCGTACCATTTTGCTGGCGTGGGTTCTGACCTTGCCGGCGACGGTGGCGCTGTCGGCCGGGTTGTTCTGGTTGGCGTCCAAAGCGCTGGGTAGCTGATAGACCGCTGCACATGAGAAAGGCGTGATTCGTAAGGATCGCGCCTTTTTTGTTTTGGTCGAGAGTTGGATTGGGGGCATATCCGTTGCTGCGGGTGTTGCTGCTGGCGGTTTCGCTCTTACAGCGAGTCACCTTTTCCAGACGCCGAAAAGGTAACCCAAAAGGCTTTGCCCCGGCGTACGGCACTTCGCTTAGGCTCAGTGTTCCCTCGCTACGGTGTCCATCCGGGGGCATCGCCTACGGTTTGCTTCGCTGCACCTCCTCTCGATGCATGCGGCTTCGCCGCATGGCGCTGCGCGCCTCCCCCCCGGATGGACACCTACGCTCGGCCTGCCGAAGGGGCTGAAGATCAAAAGCCACATCAAAAGCCAAAGCCAAAGCCAAAGCCAAAGCCAAAGCCAAAGCCAAAGCCAGATCAAAAGATCACAGCCTTCGGCAGTTCCTACATGGGATTGAGTGTTTTCAGTTAGAAATTGGTCGGCTGTCAGGCCGCCTTCGCCAGCAGGCTCGCTCCCACAATTTTATTCGTGCACACCCCATGCGGCGAAGCCGCCCCACTCAACACGATGAGCGTTAGCTCGAGTAAAGCTTTTGATCTCAGGGCCCGTCGGCAGGCTGAGTGGAGGGATTTATCCGGGGGTGGGAGCGCAGCGACCGTTTGGCGCAGCCAAACACAGCGAGAGGAGGTGCAGCGAAGCAAACCGTAGGCGCTGCCCCCCGGATGAATCCCGCAGCGAAGGAACCCGAGCCTGAGCGAGGGCCGAACGTTAGGGTAAAGCCCTTTGGTTACTTTGGGGCGTTTGCCAAAGTGACCCGCCGTAAGGGCGGAACCGTAATAAGCAACACCCGCAGCAACGGAAATTCACACCCAACAACCCACAACATGGTCGGCCCAAAGGCCGCCAAGAACAAAAAAAAAGGGCAACCGAAGTCGCCCAAAATGCCTTGCGTGCTCATTCAATCCAGAAAGGACTACTTCTTGCGCTTATGCGCGTCCTTCCAGATAAAAAATCCAAACCCTGCAAAAAACAGAACCATGAGACCTACGGTCAGAACCCCGGCAAACACCACGTTATCGAAAAACATGACTGTGGCCTCCTGGCCCCTGCTTTGCTGCGATGGAGCTAAGTTAACCAATCGCGCAGGCGCAGAAATTGACCAGGATCAAGTCCGGTCAACACAGAGGATAAAGGCGGGAAAATAACTGACCTACATCAAAGGATGCAGGGGGAGATCAACGCTTTTTCGGTTTCTTTTTCGGCTTTTTCTGGGTTTTTCCCAACGGCATGGCCTGCTCGAAGGCCTTGCGCACTTCGTTCAGGCGCTTTTCGTTGAGATCATGCACACGCTTGGCGCGCTCGGTGCCGAGGTCGATCAGTTTTTCATCTTGGCTCATGGCGTTCAGCGCATCACTTGAAGAAAACACAACTGCCGCATCAGCGGCAGGGCTGCGCCAATCATGCAGCCTGACACCAGCACCCGACAACAATTCGTGTAAATCGGCGGACTCAGATCTCGATATCGACCCACAAGCCCTGGCGCGGCTGATCTTCCATCAGCGGCACCACCGGCACGGTGTTGTCGGCATTGAGCTCGGTACCCGGCACGGCCAGATGCTCCTCAGGGTCTTCATCGGCTTCGCGACGGCGCCGATCGCGTTCCTGTTGGCGGCGCTGTTCTTCGCGCGCCAGCAGACGGTCCTCTTCCGGGTCGCGCTTTTGCAGGTCGATCGTGCTTTCGTTGGAGCTTTCCTGCACCGGCACCACCGGAGGAATGTCCGGCCGCTGGCGAATCGGATCCTGCTGGGAAGTGATCGGCACAGCGCTCAGGGGGAGCATCGGTGGCAGCATATAAAGGGTCTCCTGTCAGCAGGCTATCGGCTGCGGCAAAGGCGCCTTGAGCCATCCGTCGCAAATCTGTGATCGGGTTGGCACTGCAGGAGCTGCCGCAGGCTGCGATCTTTTAATGGGACAACGTAGAACTCAGGTGTTTCCGTAGATCAA
>NZ_JBQEPG010000012.1:0-205881 GCF_052045635.1 Pseudomonas sp. 22189 | reverse complement strand
GCTGCGCAGTCCAGCGGGAGCAAGCTCCCTCGCCACAACTGTTTATGTCTGGTGGGTTACTGCGGCACTGCCAGCCACTCACCAATGACCTTCTGATAACTGCCAGTGACTTTGCTCAGATGCAGCCACTGATCAACGTACAGTTTCCAACTGATGTCATCACGCGGCAGCAGATAAGCCTTTTCCCCGTACTGCATGTATTGGTGCGGATTCACCGCGCACAACCCCGGTTTGAGTTTCTGCTGATACAGCGCTTCCGAGGCGTCGGTGATCATCACGTCGGCCTTGTTGTCGAGCAGTTGCTGGAAGATCGTCACGTTGTCGTGCAGGGCCAGTTGCGCCTTGGGCAGGAAGGCGTGGACGAAGGCTTCGTTGGTACCGCCGGCCGGTTCCACCAGGCGCACGTCTGGCTGGTTGATCTGCTCGATGGTCTGGTATTTGGCCTGCTCGGCGCAGCGTACCAGCGGGATCTTGCCGTCGCTGTCGAGGGTGTTGCTGAAGAAGGCTTTTTTCTGCCGTTCCAGCGTCACCGAAATCCCGCCCATGCCGATGTCGCACTTGCCGGCCTGCATGTCCGGCATCAGGGTTTTCCAGGTGGTCTGCACCCACTCGACTTTGACCCCGAGGCTGTCGGCCAGCGAGCGCGCCATGGCGATGTCGATGCCTTCAAATTCGCCGTCGGCGCGCTTGAAGGTGTAGGGCTTGTAGTCGCCGGTGGTGCAGACGCGCAGTTGGCCTTGTTGCTGGATGCTGTCGAGGTGCGAAGTGGCTTCCTGAGCCTGAACACCCGCGGCCAGGGCCAGCGTGCCGCAAAGGATCATCGTGCTTTTTAGAATAGTCATGAACATCGGGCTTCTGCAGAGGACGGTGAACCAGTGTAGTGAAAGGCCTTCGCGGGTGTCATCCCGCGTCCGGACTCAACGTGCCAAGCCACGCCACCAGCGCCACGATCAGCAGGGCCATGCCCAGTTCCAGCAGCACACTGCGCCTGAGTGCGTTCGCCGCGATGACGTGCTGTCCATCGCGTAGTGATCGCGCCAGCGCCGGCCCGAGGTGGAAGCGGTTCAGCGCGGCCAATACCAGCATCCCGGCAAACAGCACAACCTTGATCGCCAGCAACACACCGTAAGTGCCGAGCAGCACGTCATCCAGCCTCGGGCCGACGATGAACAGGTAATTCACCACGCCGCTCACCGACAGCGTCAGCACAATCGTCGCGCCAACCCATTCGAAGCGTTTCACCGCCTCAGCCAGCAGGCGAATCCGCGCTTCATCCACACGACCCCGCGCCAGCAACACCAGCGCCAGCATCCCGCCCAACCACGCACCCGCCGCCAGCAGATGCAGGATGTCGCTGAGGAAATGCCAGAACCGCAGCGAGCCCTCGTCCATGGCCCCGTGCCCACTCCACGCAAGGGAGCTGAGGACAACCGCGCCGGCCGTCGACGCGAGCCACATCCCCGGCTGAATCAGCACCACGATCAGCGCAATCATGCGCAGCGCCCACGCCAGCCCGACGTCCGTTTCCAGCAGCATCACCTGCAGATGCGGCCAGAGTGCGGCGAGTTCGGTTTCGCCACTCATGGTGCTCGTCATCAGCACCAGTCCAGCCACTGATAGCAGTGCCCCGATCAACGCCAATCCACGCAGCATCGGGCCAGACCGCAGGTCGGCGTCAGCGCTGTACAGCGTAAACAACCCTACCCCGAACAACAGCAGCAAATCCACATACAACGCCAGGCGCAAAATGATGTTGATCAGTTCAGCCATCGCTCACTTCACTTTGAACGTGACGTTGCCGGTGATCGGGTGCGTGTCGGACGACACCGCGCGCCACTCGACCTGGTAGGTGCCGGCGGGCAACGGCGCGAGCGGGGTGACGAGCATGGATTTCGGGTCGCTGCCAGCGCTGACTCTGGCCTTCATCGGCATCGGCGAATGGGCCATGCCGGGCATCTCGGTCATCACCAGTTTGGCGCCGGAGAACCGGGTCAACAGGTTTTCGGAAAAGTGCAGCTCGATCGTGTCCGGCGCTGCGCCGTCAGCACCTTCGGCCGGGGTTGATGACAGCAGTTTCGGGTGGGCCTGGGCGAGGCTGCTCAAGAGCAATCCGCTGGCGAGTGCCAAGGTGATATTCAATGTGCGCATGCAAGACTCCGGGTTGTTTTTTAATGGGATTCAAAACCACAGCCGCACACCGAGTACGAGGCGTGCTTCGCTGCGACTTTCGCCTTCTTCGCGGGCGTAATCGGCGGTGTTGCCGTAGGTGCGGTTCCACGTCACGCCGAGGTACGGCGCAAATTCGCGGCGGATTTCGTAGCGCAGGCGCAGGCCGGCTTCAGTGTTCGACAGGCCGGAACCAAGGCCTCGTTGCGGGTCGTTTTTGCCATAGACGTTGAGTTCGGCCGTGGGCTGCAGGATCAGCCGGTTGGTCAGCAGAATGTCGTAGTCGCCTTCCAGCCGCAGCGCGCTTTGTCCGCCCTCACCGAGAAACGCCGTGGCCTCGGCTTCGAAGTTGTACAGCGCCATGCCCTGCAGACCGAACGCGGCCCAGGTTTGTGCGGCGCCGGGTTTGAAGTCCTGACGCACGCCGCTGACCACGTCCCACCACGGCGAAATCGCATGGCCCCACAATGCCTGGAGTTCGGCGTCCTCGGTCTTGCCGTTGCTGCGTTCGCCTTCGGACCGCAGCCACAGGCGATCGATGTCGCCGCCGATCCAGCCGGACAGATCCCAGGCCAAAGCGCTGCCGTCATCGGCGTTTTGCCATTCGAGTTTGTCGGCGAGGAAGTAACTGTTGATCGCGCTGTCATGCACCTGATGGCCGCCGGGGCTGGCGAACACGGCGGCGCGGTCGGCGTCGGTCAGCACCGGGATCGGCGTGCGGCTTTCAGTGGGTGCGGCAGGCTGCATCATGCCGTCGTCCATGCTTTGCATCGAGTGATCCATGCCGGGCATCTGGCTGTGATCCATGCCTTGCATGTCATTGGCGGCCATGACAGAGGCGCTGATGAACAGCACGGAGAACGCTGCAAGTCGAGTCATCATCAGCCCCTTCATTCTTCCACCCGCACTTCGCGGAACATGCCCGTTTCCATGTGATAAAGCAGATGGCAGTGATAGGCCCAGCGGCCCAATGCATCGGCCGTGACCCGATAACTGCGACGGGTACCGGGAGGCATGTCGATGGTGTGTTTGCGCACCTGGAAGTTGCCGTTTTCGTCTTCCAGATCGCTCCACATGCCGTGCAGGTGGATGGGGTGGGTCATCATCGTGTCGTTGACCAGCACCAGACGGATGCGCTCGCCGTACTTGAGGCGCAGCGGTTCGGCATCGGAGAACTTGATGCCGTTGAACGACCAGGCGAACTTCTCCATGTGCCCGGTCAGGTGCAGCTCGATCGTGCGCCCGGGATCGCGGCCGTCCGGGTCGTCGAAGGTGCTGCGCAGGTCGGCGTAAGTCAGCACGCGACGACCGTTGTTGCGCAGCCCGAGGCCGGGGTCGTCGAGTTTCGGTGTGGGGGTCATGGCTTGCATGTCCACCAGCGGATTGTCTTTTTCGCTGGCGGGGTGCGATTGCATCGGGCCCATCGCCGAGTGGTCCATGCCCGCCATGTCGCTCATGTCCATCGAGCCGTGGTCCATGCCACCCATGCCCATGTCGTCCATGGTCACCAATGGGCGCGAATCCAGCGCTGGCACTGGGGCCGTCAGACCGGCGCGGGACGCGAGGGTGGCGCGGGCGTAACCGCTGCGGTCCATGGCCTGGGCGAACAGGGTATAAGCGTCGGCGGCGGGTTCGACGATCACATCGTAGGTTTCCGCCACCGCGATGCGCAGTTCATCGACGCTGACCGGTTTGACGTGCAAACCGTCCGCCGCCACCACGGTCATTTTCAGCCCGGGTATGCGTACGTCGAAGTAGGTCATGGCCGAGCCGTTGATCAGGCGCAGGCGCAGTTTTTCGCCGAGGCGAAACAGGCCGGTCCAATTCGATTCAGGGGCGTGGCCGTTGATCAGGAAAGTGTAGGTGGCGCCACTGACGTCGGCGATGTCGGTGGGGTTCATCTTCATTTGCGCCCACATCGTGCGGTCGGCGACGGTGGCACTCCAGCCTTTGTCGCTGACGTCGTCGATGAAATCGCCAACCGTGCGCTTGTGGTAGTTGTAGTAGTCGGACTGCTTTTTCAGGGTTTTCAGCAGGCTGGCCGGGTCCTCGTCGGTCCAGTCGCTGAGCATCACCACGTAGTCGCGGTCGTAGTGGAACGGCTCCGGTTCTTTCGCATCGATCACCAACGGCCCGTAGACCCCGGCCTGTTCCTGCAAGCCGGAGTGGCTGTGATACCAGTAAGTGCCGTGCTGCCGCACCTTGAACTGGTAGACATACACGCCGCCCGGTTCGATGCCGTGAAAACTCAGACCCGGCACGCCGTCCATGTTGGCCGGCAGCAGGATGCCGTGCCAGTGAATCGAAGTGCTGTCCTTGAGCCGATTACGCACCCGCAGCGTCACCGTGTCGCCTTCGCGCCAGCGCAACAGCGGACCGGGCAGGCTGCCATTGATGGTCAGCGCAGTGCGCGGGCTGCCGGTGAAGTTGACCGGGGTTTCGCCGATGAACAGCTCGAACTCGCTGCCGCTCAGCTCATTGATCTGCCCTGGCCCGCTCAGCGCCCAGACCGGCGCGCGCCACAGACCGAGGCCGCCGAGCAGGCCACTGGCGGCCAGGCCTTTGACGAAGGTGCGTCTTGAAGTGTTGGAAGGCATGCGCTGGAAGTCCCCGTTTGAAACATGACGGGGAGGCTAACCAGCGCTGGCTTTCAGTTGGCTGAGGGCGGGATTACAGTTTTGACAGTTTGCCCGTCCCTGTTACAGGCCCAGACCTTCCTGCACCACCTGCAACAGATTGTTCTCGGTCAGCGCAATCGCATCCAGCTCCTGCCCGGTTTCCACTGTCTGCAACCACCAATGGCTTTCATGATGTTCATCGACGGTGCGCAGCAGGTAGGTGTTGCGATCCGGCAGGGTGATCTGCACGCGGCCGGCGCCGTCCTCGGTAAACCGGGCGATGGGATCAAAGGTCAGGGTTTGCTGGTTAGCTTCGATCACCAGTTGGTCGATCGCGTAATCGTGGCTTTCGCCATCGGGTGAGCTCTCGCAAACGTGGGTTGGATTGCGGCGGATTTTCAGGCCGACTTCAGTGACTGGCTGCAGCCAGACCTCAATGCGGTGGTACAGATCGTAGACCTGCGCCGGCCAGCAATCGATCTCCAGCGCGGCATCCGCGTGGGTGTGCCGGGTTTGCTTGAGTTTGGCGGCGAGTTCGTCTGCTTTACTCATTTCGGATCCCTTGGTTTGATGTCTGCCTGTTAATCGTAGACCTTTCAACGGTGTACGGCTTTGCCTTGCGTCATGCGCTTGCAACACAAGCATGGCGAAATCAGCGCTGGTCAAGTCTGGCCAGCATCAAAAACCACGGACGCAGGCGTCCCAAGGAGCGGGTACATGAAAAAGCTGTTTACAATTCTGGCGCTGATCGCGCTGACGGCCGGTAGCATCGGCCTGAGTTCGGCGCGTCAGTCGCACGCCAGCAAGGTGCAAACGGAAGCGGTGGCGGGGCAGTTCGATTACTACCTGCTGACGCTGTCCTGGTCGCCGACCTTTTGCCTCACTCACAAAGATGACGTGCAATGTTCCGGCAAGGGTTATGGCTTCGTGCTGCACGGTTTGTGGCCGCAATACGCCAATGGCGGCTGGCCGGAATCCTGCCCACCCTTGACCACGCTGTCGGCGGCGGAGACGACCAAAGGTCTGACGCTGTTCCCGACCAAAAAACTGCTTGATCACGAATGGTCCAAGCACGGCACTTGCAGCGGTCTGGGCGCGATGGGTTATCTGGATGAGGCGGACAAAGCGGTGGGCGCGGTGAAGATCCCGCAAGAGCTGCAGCCGTTCAGTTCCTCGTATTATTTCGAAGCCCAGGAAATCGCCGACCTGTTCCGCAAGGCCAACCCGGGGATCCCGGCCGATGGCATCGCGGTGATCTGCAGCGGCCCGGAACTCTCGGAAGTGCGGGTATGCATGGGCAAGGATCTGCAGTTCGGTGCTTGCGGCAAGGGCGTGAAGACCCAGTGCCGGGCGGGGGATATTCGGGTGCCGCCGTCGCGTTGATGTGAGTGGTTTGCACGAATTAAAAAGGCGCCTCGATCGGGCGCCTTTTTTTGCCTGGAGGTTTGAAGCAACCTGGAAATTCACGCATGCTTGCGCCCCCAAAAGGATGACCCGCAACACTGCAAGGAGCTGTTCATGAGCGGAAAACCCGCCGCCCGCGTCACCGATCCGACCGCCTGCCCACTCCCGGGACATGGCACCAATCCGATTGCCAGTGGCTCGCCGAACGTGAATTTCGACGGCTTGGCGGCTGCACGAATGACTGATAAATCAGCGTGCGGTAGCCCGATTACTGGCGGCGTTTCTTCGACGGTGTTTATCAATGGCTTGAACGCCGCGACCCTGGACAGCACCGGAGGGCACGGCAATGTGGTCATTGGTGGATCCGGCACGGTCATCATTGGTGACACGGTAACAGCGGCACCTTTCAGTGGTTTGCTGCCGATGCCGGTGCATTTCACGGACAAGTTGAAACTCGTCAATGACGTGACCGGTGAGCCCATGATCAATCATCCCTACGTGATTCAGCGCGCAGATGGGCGACTGGAACACGGGGTGTCTGACGCTAATGGGTTCACCCACGAGGTCAGCTCGCACCTGCCTGAAACCATCAAGCTGTTTCTGGAGGAGTGAGGCATGGCGGCTGAAACAGTAACGTGCGCGAAAGGCATTAATTACAAGCTGCACAAGGAACATGCGCTGACGGACAAGAAGGATGTCAGTGACAAGCCTGTGCCGGTGGAGAGTACCAAGGCGATTGTTGTTTTCGTCGGAGGCGCCGGGGATAAGGAACGTTATTATTTTTCGGGGCCTTATGGAAACATCCAAGAGGCACGGAAGGATTTTGATGAGCGCACGACAAGCTTGGCTAAGGAGGGTAAATACAAGTCTGAGTGGCTGGGCTACAACGAAGTCAGAGGAAAACAGGATATTCAGCGTCATGTCCTGAGTCTGATTCCCTACAAGAGCTGTCCTGTCTATATCGTGGGTCATAGCCTCGGCGGTTGGAATGGTGCGCATCTGACAAAGATCATGTCGGAATGGGGTTACCGGATTCAGATGCTGATTACCCTTGATCCCGTGGGTGAAGGGGCCCTGGTCTGGTTGGGTTCTGATATTTATCGCGAGCGTCCTGATCCAATTGCTGCCGATTGGATCAATATCAAAGCAATGCCAACTAAAAGAGATTCGTCAGATGGAGTCGCTGATTTTGGTGAAAAGTGGCTTATCTCATGTGGCCCTTCATTGAACGTCAATGTAGACACTAATCATGCAAATGCATGGGGGTTGTTTACTGCCCATATCGCAGGGAGCAAATCAGCAGCCGATATGCTTTTTGACTCAATCATGAAGGATTTTCCATGATGTACAGGTTACTACTTTGCGGCTTGCTCGCTTTCTGCTCTGGTTGTGCGAAGGATCACACAAAGCCTCCGGCAAACCTGAGCTTCGAGTCTGTGGAAAGAGAAAAGTCGCTGCTATACGTCATCCGGTATCAGTCGGACGTTGATGTGTTGGATCTTTTTGATCGCGGAGAGCGAGTTGGGGTGATTTCGGGTATGCTTCATTGCGCATTGGCGGATGATCATGATTTCTCAGTAGGCAAAGCCATACAGTTTTCCGCCACCGGTTTGATACGCTCGGAGAAAAATGAAAACAACAAGGCCAAGTTTTCCTATCTCACTCGCGCATTCTTGAGTGAAACTTCAAGCAACCGGAGTTCTGAAAGAAATCTCTCGGTGGCAGAGCTGAATCAACTCCTCGCCAACAAACAACAAATCCCCTGCAAAGTCGTCGTCACCGCGTACGGCTATAAACCCTACTATTCAAACACCATGAACCTGCCGGTCGCGGATCTGCTGCGGGAAATCAACAAACCCCGATAGCCGTCATCGGTGCCCTGCGCAGATACGCGAGGGCGATCACCTGCAAAACGACCTCTGAAAATAAATCGCGGCGCGGCGTTCATCCAAATCCCTCGCGCGCCGATACAACGGGGCGGGCGTGTGTTGGCGCGGCGGGTTTGCCGTGCGCATCCCGGTGGGCTACGCTCACAAAAAGTAAGGGTTTCGGGCTGCGGCCCCTGTCGTACCTGCCCAGGACACGTTTTTGCCAATCCCCATTCACGAACCGCATCAAACTCCCGGCACGCTTAAACGCCTGCCGTTGCGCAAGGCGGCAGCGCTGTTCATCGTTGCGGTGTGCCTGTGCCTGTCCGGCTTGCTTTATTTGCAGCTGGAGCAGACGCGGCGTCAGGATCTGGCGAACGCGCAGATCGCCTCCACCAACTTGACCCGAGCCATGGCGCAGCAGGCCGAAGACACGTTTCTGGCTGCCGATCTGGTGCTCACCAGTCTCGCCGACTGGGTCGAGGACGACGGATATGGCGCCGCGCAACGACCACGCCTGCAGCAGACCTTCGCCCGTCGGGTGCAGCAACTGGAACAGCTGCACGGCATGTTCCTGTTCGACCGCGAGGGGCAGTGGGTGATCACCTCGTTCCCGGACTTGCCTCGTGGCAACGGGGTGGCCGACCGCGAGTACTTCAAGTTTCACCAACAGAATGTTTCTACCGTGGCGCACATCGGCCCGGCGATCCGCAGTCGGGAAAATGGAGAGTGGATCATTCCGATCTCGAAGCGCATTAATGACCGCGCCGGCAACTTTCAGGGCGTGCTGATGGCCGGGATCAAGATGGCGTACTTCGACCGCTTCTTCAAAAGCTTCAGCCTCGATGATAGCGGCATCATGTTTCTCGGCCTCAAGGACGGCACCTTGCTGGCGCGGCGGCCGTTCGACGAGAGCCTGATCGGCTCGTCGCTGGCGCGGGGCAAGATCTATCAGAAGCTGCTGCCTGAAGCGCCGGCCGGTACGGCGATGATCAGATCGGTGGTCGACGGCGTGGTGCGTTTATACGGCTACCGGCAGCTGACGGCTTACCCGCTGGTGGTCGCGTCCGCCTCTTCGCGCGACACGATTCTCAAGGGTTGGTCCGAGCGGGCCTTTCAGTCAAGCGTGATTGTGGCGCTGGTGATTCTCGGCGTCGGCCTGTTCGGCTGGGTGTTCATTCATCAGGTGCGTGACGGTGAGCGTATCGAGAAAAACTTGCGCAGGGCGCAGCGCGCACTGGAGCAGATTGCGACTCATGACAGCCTGACCGGGCTGGCGAACCGGCGGCTGTTCGAGCAATCGCTGGACATCGAATTCGCCCGCGGTGCACGGCAGTCGAGTCCGGTCGGCCTGATCATGCTCGATATCGATTTCTTCAAACGCTACAACGATGCCTACGGCCATGTGGCGGGGGATCATTGCCTGACCCAGGTGGCCCAAGTGCTGAAGAACAGTTGCCAGCGCAAGGCTGACCTGGCAGTACGTTACGGCGGCGAAGAGTTCGCGGTGCTGCTGCCGGACACTGACATCAACGGCACGCTGGCGATTGCCGGGCAGATCCGCCGCAGCGTGATGGACAAGCGCATCACCCACAGCGGTTCGCCGACCGGCTACCTGACAGTGAGCCTGGGTTGCTACGCGTTTGTGCCCAGCGGAAACGACAGCCTGGAAGAATTTATCCAGCGTGCCGACGCGGCGTTGTATCAGGCGAAAAACGCCGGGCGTAATCGCGCGGCGGTGTTGTCGCTGGAGTCGGAGGTTGCCGAGTTGATGCGTTCGGATCGCTAAAGGCCCGCCCCGGATCTGTGGCGAGGAACCCGGTTCCCGCGCCACAGATTGTTGGCTTTATGCCGGATCACCAGCGGTCACGCTTGTTCGTTCAGCTGCCGGTGCCACCGCCGGCCGAACCGGTGCCGCCACCCGCCCCCGAACCAGAACCCATGGTGCCACTGTTAGTCCCCGTGCCCTTGCCGGCGCCATCGGTCCTGTCGCCGTTTTTCGGTGCTCCGGGATTGGTGTTGGGTGGCATGTTGGTGCCACTTGTCGCACCGGATTGGGTACCTGAGGCATCTGCCCCGTCATTGGCGGCAAAGGCGCCGAGCGACGCGGATGTCAACAGACCGGCGAGCAACAGGGAAGTCAGTTTGCGCGATGTCATGGTACGTCTCCAGAGAGGGTCGGTTACCTGACTTTGGTCTGACGGCCCTGAACGTTGGTGCCACCTGGCTGACGAGCGGTTGCGACCTTGAGCTTTACTGAGCATGCGCCAGGTCGCGGCAATCAGCCCAGAGGTGAGCGCCTGTTGCGCGGCAGCCGGTTGATTCAATGCAACCAGCGGCGCCGCCACCGGGTCACAATGGTCATACCTTGTTCGCCGGAGCCTGGACGATGAAAAACCTGCGGATCGCCACCTTCAACGTCAACGGTTTGCGTGCGCGGTTACCGAACCTGCTGCAATGGCTCAAGCGCGAGCAGCCGGACATTGCCTGCCTGCAGGAACTCAAGTCGGTGGACAGTGCATTTCCGGCTGCCGAACTCGAAGCGGCGGGTTACGGCGCGATCTGGCACGGTCAGGCGTCATGGAACGGCGTGGCGATCCTCGCTCGCGATGCGCAGCCGTTGGAAAGCCGTCGTGGTCTGCCGGGCGATCCCGACGACAAGCACAGTCGTTATTTGGAGGCGGCGGTGCACGGCGTGCTGGTCGGCTGCCTGTACTTGCCCAACGGCAATCCGCAGCCGGGGCCGAAGTTCGATTACAAACTGGCCTGGTTCGAACGCCTGATCCGCTACGCCAAGGATCTGCAAAGCAGCGATCATCCGGTGGTGCTGGCCGGCGATTACAACGTGGTGCCCACCGATATGGACATCTATAACACCCGTTCCTGGCTCAAGGATGCGCTGCTGCAGCCCGAAAGCCGCGAGTGTTATCAACGGCTGCTCGATCAGGGCTGGACGGATTCGCTGCGTCATCTGCATCCCGAGGATCGCCTCTACACGTTCTGGGATTATTTTCGCCAGCATTGGCAAACCAACTCTGGTCTGCGCATTGATCATCTGCTGCTCAATCCGGCACTCAGTCCGTACCTGCACGAGGCCGGGGTCGACGCCTGGGTGCGCAACGAACCGCACGCCAGCGACCATGCACCGACGTGGATTCGCATCGGTTCGCGCAAGCGGCGGTAGCGCTGATTGGCGAAATCAATTGTCGGAGTCGGGGCCCAATCCCGTATACCTGTCGGCCAGCGGCACAGCGATCCGCGGCCACATGCAAAAGGACTGAGCAATGAGCGAGCCACGTCTGGCGAATCCGACGTTGTACCTGCAGCGCCTGGGGTTCGATGCCCCACCGGCACCGACCCTGGAAACCCTGCGGCAGTTGCAGTTACGCCATACCGGGATCTTCCCGTTCGAGAACCTGTCGACGATCACGGGCGCACCGGTGCTGATTGATCTGGCGTCGGTCGAACAGAAAGTCCTCCACGGTGGTCGGGGTGGTTACTGCTACGAACTGAACAATCTGTTTCTGGCGTTGCTGCAGGAACTGGGCTTCGAGGCCCGTGGTATCTCCGGACGCGTAGTACTGGCGCAACCCGAGGGCACCTGGACGGCGCGCACCCATCGCTTGAGTCTGGTGATCATCGATGGCGAACGCTACATCACCGATGTCGGCTTTGGCGGCATGGTGCCGACTGCGCCGCTGTTGCTCGATACCGAGGCTGAACAGCCGACGCCGCACGAGTCCTATCGCATCGAGAAACAGGCCGACGGCTACATGCTGCGCGCCAGTGTCGCAGGCGAGTGGCGCGCGATGTACCTGTTTGATCTGCAACGCCAGGAAGACATCGATTACACCCTCGGCAACTGGTACGTCTCGACCCATCCCGAGTCACCGTTCGCCAAACGGCTGATGGTTGCGCGTACCGGCGATGGCTGGCGACGGACTCTGAACAACGGCAGCTTCGCGGTTCATCACATGGGCGCCGACAGCGAGCGGCGCGAGGTGGCGGATGTCGATGAGTTGATCGAGGTGCTGGAGCAGGAGTTCGGCCTGCGCCTGCCTGACCAGCCGCCTGTGCGTCAGTCGCTGGCGCGGATGCTCGTACCGGACTGATCTCAGGGCTTTGCCTCCGGTTCCAGTACCCGGCGGATTTCACCGACCGCCGCCGAGAGCTTTTTTTCCAGGCTCTTGAGGTCGGCGGCGGTGATGCCTTTCTTGAATTGCCCGGAGTGGGGCGGCTCGGCCTCCTGCGTTTTGCTGCCAGGCTCCAGCAGGGCATGGCGCAGGGTGTTGTTGATCACCGTCTGATAACCGAAGCCTTCGTTTTCCGCCACGTTGCGGGCGGCTTCGATGACGGCGTCATCGAGCATGATGGTGATGCGGGTTTTGCCCTTGGCGGGCGCCAATGCACCGCGTTTGCCCTGCGAGAAGTCGTATTCGTCTTTCATTGTTCAAGCCTCCAGAAAGTAAGCGCAACGCTCGCTCGGTGTGGCGACGCGTGCAGAAATGATTCGTACGACGTTGGCTTCGCGATAACTGTACGCAACCACCAGCAAACGCCCTTTGCCATCGAGGCCGAGGGTGATCCAGCGCTGTTCGTCATGGTCGTTGTCCTCGATCGTCAGCGCGCGCTCGTCGTGAAAGACCGGCTCGGTCTCGGCAAGGCTGACACCCCTGTGCTTGAGTTTGTTGGCTGCGTTTTTGCTTTTGTCGTACTGAATTTCGAATGACTTCATTATGCATACTTTATATGTATAAAAAAGGCGCCAATGCACCGCTGGTCGCCATGAACACTTCAGCCTAGTGCGATAAAACCCGGGGGCAGGAGGGGATGTGTTGCCGGATTTGTGGGAGCTAGAGGTGGCGGGATAGAAGCTTGGGTGGCTACCTATCCATTATGTGACCGATAAGTTGTATACAACTCTATGGACATTTGTCCCGAGTATTGAATACAGTGTGCGCATAACAAAAACCAGGGAACCCCCCACATGAAAACGCCCCATGTTTCACACCAACGGCCCGAGGACGAAAATCTCGGGGTCGGCGCGAATATGGCTTACGGCCTGCAACATGTTCTGACCATGTACGGCGGTATCGTTGCGGTGCCACTGATCATTGGCCAGGCGGCCGGGCTGTCGCCGGCGGACATTGGTTTGTTGATTGCTGCTTCATTGTTTGCGGGGGGGCTGGCAACACTGCTGCAAACCCTGGGTCTACCGTTTTTTGGCTGTCAGTTGCCGCTGGTGCAGGGCGTGTCGTTCTCCGGTGTGGCGACCATGGTCGCGATCGTCAGCAGTGGCGGGGAGGGCGGCTTCCAGTCGGTGCTGGGCGCGGTGATTGCCGCATCGTTGATCGGCTTGCTGATCACCCCGGTGTTCTCGCGAATCACCAAGTTTTTCCCTCCATTGGTCACCGGTATCGTGATCACTACCATTGGTCTGACGCTGATGCCGGTGGCGGCGCGCTGGGCCATGGGTGGCAACAGCCATGCGCCGGACTTCGGCAGCATGCAGAACATCGGGCTGGCGGCGGTCACGCTGGTGCTGGTGTTGTTGCTGAGCAAGGTCGGCAGTTCGACCATCTCGCGTCTGTCGATCCTGTTGGCCATGGTGATCGGCACGGTGCTGGCAGTGTTCCTTGGCATGGCGGATTTCTCCGGTGTCGCTCAAGGGCCGATGTTCGGCTTCCCGACGCCGTTCCACTTCGGCATGCCGACTTTCCACTTCGCCGCGATCCTGTCGATGTGCATCGTGGTCATGGTGACCCTGGTGGAAACCTCGGCGGACATTCTGGCGGTCGGTGAGATCATCGGCACCAAGGTCGACTCCAAACGCCTGGGCAACGGTTTGCGCGCCGACATGCTGTCGAGCATGTTTGCACCAATCTTCGGATCGTTCACCCAAAGCGCCTTCGCGCAGAACGTCGGGCTGGTGGCGGTGACCGGGATCAAGAGTCGTTATGTGGTGGCCACCGGCGGTATCTTCCTGGTGATCCTCGGCCTGCTGCCGTTCATGGGGCGGGTGATTGCCGCAGTGCCGACCTCAGTGCTGGGCGGTGCCGGTATTGTGCTGTTCGGTACGGTGGCGGCGAGCGGCATCCGTACGCTGTCGAAAGTCGATTACCGCAACAACGTCAACCTGATCATTGTCGCGACCTCGATCGGCTTCGGCATGATCCCGATTGCCGCGCCGAACTTCTACGATCATTTCCCGAGCTGGTTCGCGACCATTTTCCACTCGGGCATCAGCTCGTCGGCGATCATGGCGATCGTGCTGAACCTGACCTTCAACCACTTCACTGCCGGCAACTCGGACCAGCAGTCGGTGTTTGCGGCTGCGGAAGAGCGCACTCTGCGTTATCGCGACCTGGCGGCGCTGCGTGAGGGTGACTACTTCAGCGACGGCAAGCTGCACGATTGCGATGGCAAAGAAGTGCCGGTAGTCGAGCCTGATGACCACGATCATGGGCATGGGGCGTCGAAGGTGCAGGTGAAGAGTGGCGAGCATGTCTGATCGCTGACTGGATGAAAAAGGCCGATCTGTTGTGAGACAGATCGGCCTTTTTGGTTTGAAGAGCAAAAGATCGCAGCCTGCGGCAGCTCCTACAGGGGGAGCGCATTCCAAATGTAGGAGCTGCCGAAGGCTGCGATCTTTTGATCCTTGGACTTTCGAGCGCCCACAAAAAAGCCCCTGAATCTTTCGATTCAGGGGCTTTGCTATTTGGCTCCACAACCTGGACTCGAACCAGGGACCCAATGATTAACAGTCATTTGCTCTACCAACTGAGCTATTGCGGAATTGGTGCGTATGTTACTGATTTAAAAAGACTAGTCAAGCTTTGCCGATTCTTTTTTTGCCGAACGGCTGTCAGCCGCCGAATGTAAGGGTGCCCATCAGCAGCTTTGCGTACAACGCGGTGGCCGCCAGTTGCACCAGCCACAGGGCCAGGCCGCCGAGAAACACCCCGGCGGCGACTTGCAGCACCAGGCTTTTTTCGCGTCTGGCCGGGGCGCGGGGGATGAAGTCATCCAGGTCGTCTCGGTCGGCGCGCAGGTTGTCGTTTTTCATGTGGGTTATTCCTGGATATATACGAAACCTGTGGGAGCGAGCCTGCTCGCGAAAGCGTCGGATCAGTCGCCATGATCTTTGGCTGATACACCGATTTCGCGAGCAGGCTCGCTCCCACAGTTCAGATTTGTATGCAGTTTAGAGGGAATGTTGCATTCCTTCGGACAAATAAAAAACGGGAAGCCCCAAGGCTTCCCGTTTTTCATTGCCAGGCGAATCAGATGACCTGAACGATCGCATCCGTGACCGCTTTGATGTTGCTCTGGTTCAGTGCCGCGACGCAGATGCGGCCGGTGTCCAGGGCGTAGATGCCGAACTCGTTACGCAGGCGATGCACCTGTTCGGTGGTCAGGCCGGAGTAGGAGAACATGCCGCGCTGACGGCCGACGAAGCTGAAGTCACGCTGCGGGGCTTTCTCGGCCAGCAGGGCGACCATCTGCTCGCGCATGCCGCGAATGCGCAGGCGCATTTCTGCCAGTTCGGCTTCCCACTGGGCGCGCAGTTCCGGGCTGTTCAACACGGCGGCGACAACGCTGGCACCGTGAGTCGGCGGGTTGGAGTAGTTGGTGCGGATCACGCGCTTGACCTGCGACAGCACGCGCGCGCTTTCTTCTTTCGATTCGCTGACGATCGACAGGGCGCCCACGCGCTCGCCGTACAGCGAGAACGACTTGGAGAACGAGCTCGAAACGAAGAAAGTCAGGCCCGATTCAGCGAACAGACGCACCGCTGCGGCGTCCTCGTCGATGCCGTCGCCGAAACCCTGGTAAGCCATGTCGAGGAACGGCACGTGACCTTTGGCCTTGACCACGTCCAGCACATTCTTCCAGTCGGCCGGGGTCAGGTCGACGCCGGTCGGGTTGTGGCAGCAGGCGTGCAGCACAACGATCGAGCCGTTCGGCAGGGCATTGAGGTCGTCGAGCATGCCGGCACGGTTCACGTCGTGGGTGGCGGCGTCGTAGTAACGGTAGTTCTGCACCGGGAAGCCAGCGGTTTCGAACAGCGCACGGTGGTTTTCCCAGCTCGGGTCGCTGATGGCCACGACGGCGTTCGGCAGCAGTTGCTTGAGGAAGTCGGCACCGATTTTCAGCGCGCCGGTACCGCCGACCGCCTGAGTGGTGACAATGCGACCGGCAGCGATCAGCGGCGAATCGTTACCGAACAGCAGCTTTTGCACCGCCTGGTCGTAGGCGGCGATGCCGTCGATCGGCAGGTAGCCACGAGAGGCGTGCTGAGCAGCGCGAATGGTTTCGGCTTCGATCACCGCGCGCAGCAGGGGAATTCGCCCCTCTTCGTTGCAGTAAACACCTACACCCAGGTTGACCTTGGTGGTCCGGGTATCGGCGTTGAATGCTTCGTTGAGGCCCAGGATTGGATCGCGGGGTGCCATTTCGACAGCGGAGAACAGGCTCATTATTACGGCGGCTCTGAATGGAGAGTGGAGGGACGTGTCGCGCTCCAGCCGAATGCACTAGAGCGGTGCACAAACGGGGAGCTAGTATAGAGGCCATTACTGAGCAATGGCGACAGGCGATTCAGCTTTTCCGGCAAGTTTTTCCGATTATTTCTTGACCGTTAGTCGATTGGCTCTGTCAGAGACTTTACCGGATGTAGGACGTTTGCCTTGAAAGGCGAGGCAATCGGCTCCACATTGAGCACAATCTTCGTTTTTCCTTGGGCGACAACGGTCGTTTGCGGTCATCCCCGCGGCTCGGCTGTTTTCTGCGCGAGCCGCGATCCCAGAGGTGTGTATGTCCGAATTCCAGCTAGTCACCCGCTTCGAGCCTGCCGGCGATCAGCCAGAAGCGATTCGCCAATTGGTCGAGGGCATCGAAGCCGGGCTGGCGCACCAGACGCTGCTCGGTGTGACCGGCTCGGGCAAGACCTTCAGCATCGCCAATGTCATCTCGCAGGTACAGCGCCCGACGCTGGTGCTGGCACCGAACAAAACCCTCGCCGCGCAACTGTATGGCGAGTTCAAGGCGTTCTTCCCGAACAACGCCGTCGAATACTTCGTTTCCTACTACGACTACTACCAGCCCGAAGCCTATGTGCCGTCGTCCGACACCTTCATCGAGAAGGACGCGTCGATCAACGACCACATCGAGCAGATGCGTCTGTCCGCGACCAAGGCGTTGCTCGAGCGCAAGGACGCGATCATCGTCACCACGGTCTCGTGCATCTACGGTCTCGGTAGTCCGGAAACCTATCTGAAGATGGTGCTGCACGTCGATCGCGGCGACAAACTGGATCAGCGCGCGTTGCTGCGACGTCTGGCCGACCTGCAATACACCCGCAACGACATGGATTTTGCCCGCGCGACATTCCGCGTGCGTGGCGACGTGATCGACATTTACCCGGCTGAATCCGATCTGGAAGCGATCCGCATCGAGCTGTTCGATGACGAGGTCGAGAGCATCTCCGCGTTCGACCCGCTGACCGGCGAAGTCATCCGCAAGATGCCGCGCTTCACCTTCTATCCGAAGAGTCACTACGTGACGCCGCGCGAAACCCTGCTCGACGCCATCGAGGGGATCAAGGTCGAGCTGCAGGAACGTCTCGAATACCTGCGCAGCAGTAACAAACTGGTGGAAGCCCAGCGCCTGGAGCAGCGCACCCGATTCGACCTGGAAATGATCCTCGAACTGGGTTACTGCAACGGCATCGAAAACTACTCGCGCTACCTGTCCGGGCGTCCTGCCGGTGCCGCGCCGCCAACGCTCTATGACTACCTGCCGGCCGACGCCTTGCTGGTGATCGACGAATCCCACGTCAGCGTGCCGCAAGTCGGCGCGATGTATAAGGGCGACCGTTCGCGTAAAGAAACCCTGGTGGAATATGGCTTCCGCTTGCCGTCGGCGCTGGACAACCGGCCAATGCGTTTTGACGAGTGGGAAGGGGTCAGCCCGCAGACGATTTTTGTCTCGGCAACGCCGGGCAACTACGAGGCCGAGCATGCCGGGCGCGTGGTCGAGCAAGTGGTGCGTCCGACCGGTCTGGTCGACCCGCAGGTTGAAGTGCGCCCGGCGCTGACCCAGGTTGACGACTTGCTCTCGGAAATCACCAAGCGCGTGGCGGTCGAGGAGCGGGTGCTGGTCACCACGCTGACCAAGCGCATGGCCGAAGACCTCACCGATTACCTCGCCGACCACGGCGTGCGCGTGCGCTATCTGCACTCGGACATCGACACTGTCGAGCGGGTCGAGATCATCCGCGATCTGCGCTTGGGCACCTTCGATGTGCTGGTGGGGATCAACTTGCTGCGTGAAGGTCTGGACATGCCGGAAGTGTCGCTGGTAGCGATTCTTGACGCCGACAAGGAAGGCTTCCTGCGTTCCGAACGCTCGCTGATCCAGACCATCGGCCGGGCCGCGCGCAACCTCAATGGCCGGGCGATTCTCTACGCCGACCGTATCACTGGTTCGATGGAGCGGGCGATTGGCGAGACCGAGCGTCGTCGCGACAAGCAGATTGCCTTCAACCTCGCCAACGGCATCACGCCCAAAGGGGTGTTCAAGGACGTCGCCGACATCATGGAAGGCGCCACTGTGCCCGGCTCGCGCAGCAAGAAGCGCAAGGGTATGGCCAAGGCTGCCGAAGAAAACGCCAAGTACGAAGCCGAACTGCGCTCGCCGAGCGAAATCACCAAACGCATTCGCGCGCTGGAAGAGAAGATGTACCAGTTGGCGCGGGATCTGGAATTTGAGGCAGCGGCGCAGATGCGCGATGAGATTGCCAAACTGCGTGAGCGGCTTTTGGCGGTTTGAAGCCTGATGCTAAACCTGTAGGAGCTGCCGGAGGCTGCGATCTTTTTATCTTGTTTTTTACAATCAAAAGCAAAAGATCGCAGCCTTCGGCAGCTCCTACAGGGTTGTGTTCAGTTTAATGCGCTTCCCCAGCCTTCAGCCCCTCTGGCAATTTTTTGGTCAACAAAATCGCCAACATGCTGACTCCCAGCGCAATCCCGACAAAGTGAAACGCATCGTTGTAAGCCATGATCAGCGCCTGCTGATGCACGATCTCGCTCAACTTGCCCAACGCCGCCGTGTCACTGCCAAAACGGTCGGTCATCGACGCCAGCCGCTCGGCCACTTGCGGATTGGTCGGCACCACCGCTTCACGCAAATAATCGAAGTAGGTTTTGGTGCGTGCATCCAATAGCGTGGCGAGCAGGGCGATGCCGATCGCGCCGCCGAGGTTGCGCAGGATGTTGAACAGGCTCGATGCCGACCCCGCGTCCTGCGGCAGGATGTACGCCGTAGCGATCAGCGAAATGGTGACCATGATCAGCGGTTGACCCAGCGCGCGGATGATCTGGATCTGATTGAACTGCGGCCCGGCGAAATCCGGGTTGAGCACCCCCGACGAAAAACTCGCCAGCCCGAACAGTCCGAAGCCCAGGGTGCACAGCCACTTCGGTGAAACGAACTTCATCAGTTTCGGCACCAGCGGAATCAGGAACAGCTGCGGCACGCCCATCCACATGATCACTTCGCCGATTTGCAGGGCGTTGTAGTTCTGGATCTGCGCCAGGTACAGCGGCAGCAGATAAATCGAGCCATACAAGCCGACACCCATGCCCAGGCTGGAAATGCTCGACAGGCCGAAGTTGCGATTGCGCAGGATGCCGAGGTTGATCAGCGGGCTGGGTTTGGAGATCTGCACGATGACGAAGGTGATCAGGCTGAGGAGGGCGATGCTGCCGAGGGTCACGATCAGGTTCGATTCCAGCCAGTCCTTGCGGTGGCCTTCTTCGAGAAAGACTTGCAGGCAGCCGAGGCCGACACCCAGCGTGAGAATCCCGGTGTAGTCGGTGCTTTTCAGCAACTCCCAGTGCGCTTCTTTCTTCTCCAGTCCGTACATCAGCCCGGCGATCATGATCAGCCCCGGCGGGATGTTGATGTAGAAGATGTATTCCCAGCCCCAGTTTTCCGTGAGCCAGCCGCCGAGGGTCGGGCCGATGGACGGGGCGAAGGTCGCGGTCATGGCGAACATCGCCATGCCTTTAGCGCGATGGTGTTCGGGGAGTTTGATCAGGGTCAGGGTGAACGCCAGCGGGATCAGTGCACCACCGGTGAAGCCCTGCATGGCGCGAAAGACGATCATGCTTTCGAGGCTCCAGGCCATCGAGCACAGCAACGATGACACCAGAAACCCCAGCGACACCCACACCGCCAGCCGTCGTGCCGAGAGCAACTGCACCAGCCACGCGGTCAGCGGAATCATGATGATTTCCGCCACCAGATAGGAGGTGGAAATCCACGAGCCTTCTTCCAGTGTCGCCGACAGCGCGCCCTGAATGTCCTTGAGCGAAGAGTTGGTGATCTGAATGTCGAGCACTGCCATGAAGGCGCCAAGCATCACGCTCATCACCGCGATCCAGTCCCGCCGGGTCGGTTCGCCGACCGGGCGGATCAGTTGATCACCGGCCATTGTCTGGGGCGTCTTTGATGTTCACGGTGGCGGTGACCGACATGCCCGGACGGATCTTGCCATGCAACGGATTGTCAGCCTTGAACGTCAATTTCACCGGAATCCGCTGCACGACTTTGGTGAAGTTGCCGGTGGCGTTGTCTGGAGGCAACAGGCTGAACTGCGCACCCGAGGCGGCGAACAGACTGTCGACACGCGCCTCGATCGGCGTGTCGCTGTAGGCATCGAAGGTCAGCTCGGCTTTCTGTCCGGGCTGCATGTGGCCGATCTGGGTTTCCTTGAAGTTGGCCTGCACCCAGATGTCTTCGTCCGGGACGATCGACAGCAGGTACGCGCCGGCCTGCACCACTTGGCCGTTGCGCGCGGCACGCTGGCCGACCATGCCGCTGATCGGTGCGTGGACGTCGCTGCGAGTCAGGTTGAGTTCGGCTTGCGCCAGATCGGCGCGGGCGTTGGCGATCTGCGCGTCGAGGCGTTTGATCTCGGCGGTCAGTGCGTTGACCTGCTGGCGCTGGCTCTGCGCATCGGCCTGGGCCTTGGCCACTTGCGAGCGGGCAATGTGATTGTCGGCGGAGAGGGTGGTGACCCGTTCCTCGGACACAAAACCAGGCTTGCGCAAGGCTTCAGCGCGAGACAGATCTATCTGCGAGCGACCCAGCGATGCCTGGGAGGCGGCCACTTGCGCGTCGCTGGCGGCGATCAGGCTCGATTGCTGAGTCAGTTTGCTTTGCGCCTGCAAGCGCTCGGCTTCGCGGGTGGCGAGGGCGGCGCTGGCGCGATCCACGGCCAGGCGGAAATCATTGGGTTCGAGGCGCACCAGCAACTGGCCTTTTTCCACGTGCTGGTTGTCCTGTACCAGCACTTCGTCGATGCGCGCGCTCAACTGGCTGGAGACGCGGGTGATCTCGCCCTGGACATAGGCATTGTCGGTGCTTTCATAAAAGCGTCCCTTGAAAAACCAATGGGCGAAGAAGCCCCCGGCAATCAACAGAACCAGCAGCAGGAAAACGAACAGGCGACGCTTGAGTTGGGCAGGCATGGGCAAACTGTAGTCGAGGAATTGTAAGGAAAGTTATCAGGGGGTGAATCTGGCACGAAGCCGATAAACGGTAAATGCCGTCGACCGATATTCGGCCATTCGCCACGCTCTATGGGTGTTCCAGCCGCAAACTTGGCTTAAATGCCCTGCCCGCTGGAGCGGGGCGGGTGTCGCCTGTTACCATTCGCCGCTTGATTGTTTTGCTTTTCATTCTTTTCGAGACATGCCATGACCACCGTCCGCACTCGCATCGCGCCATCGCCTACCGGGGACCCCCACGTAGGTACCGCTTACATCGCATTGTTCAACTACTGCTTTGCCAAGCAGCATGGCGGTGAGTTCATCCTGCGCATCGAAGACACCGACCAGTTGCGCTCGACCCGCGAGTCCGAGCAGCAGATCTTCGACGCCCTGCGCTGGCTGGGGATCGACTGGAGCGAAGGCCCGGACGTCGGCGGCCCGCACGGCCCGTACCGGCAGAGCGAGCGTGGCGATATCTATCAGAAGTATTGCCAGCAACTGGTGGACATGGGCCATGCATTCCCATGCTTCTGCACCGCTGAAGAACTGGACCAGATGCGCGCCGAGCAAATGGCGCGCGGCGAAACCCCGCGTTACGACGGCCGCGCGCTGCTGCTGTCCAAGGAAGAGGTCGCGGCGCGTCTGGCCGCTGGCGAGCCGCACGTGATCCGCATGAAAGTGCCGACCGAAGGCGTTTGCGTAGTGCCGGACATGCTGCGTGGCGATGTCGAGATCCCGTGGGATCGCATGGACATGCAAGTGCTGATGAAGACCGACGGCCTGCCGACGTACTTCCTCGCCAACGTGGTCGACGACCACCTGATGGGCATCACTCATGTGCTGCGCGGCGAAGAATGGCTGCCATCGGCACCGAAACTGATTCTGCTGTACGAATACTTCGGCTGGGAGCAACCGGAGCTGTGCTACATGCCGCTGCTGCGTAACCCGGACAAGAGCAAACTGTCCAAGCGCAAGAACCCGACCTCGGTGACGTTCTATGAGCGCATGGGCTTCATGCCCGAAGCGATGCTCAACTACCTCGGTCGCATGGGCTGGTCGATGCCCGACGAGCGCGAGAAGTTCTCGCTGCAGGAAATGGTCGACAACTTCGACCTCAAGCGTGTGTCCCTCGGCGGGCCGATCTTCGACATTGAGAAGCTGTCGTGGCTCAACGGCCAGTGGCTGCGTGACCTGCCGGTGGAAGAATTCGCCGCGCGCGTGCAGAAGTGGGCGTTCAATTCCGAGTACATGATGAAGATCGCGCCGCTGGTTCAGGGCCGCGTGGAAACCTTCAGCCAGGTTGCACCGCTGGCCGGGTTCTTCTTTGCCGGTGGCGTGAACCCGGATGCCAAGCTGTTCGAATCGAAAAAGCTTTCCGGTGATCAGGTGCGTCAGTTGATGCAGTTGATCCTGTGGAAGCTGGAAAGCCTGCGTCAGTGGGAGAAGGACAGCATCACCGCAACGATTCAGGCGGTGGTCGAATCCCTTGAGCTGAAGCTGCGTGACGCAATGCCGCTGATGTTTGCCGCGATCACCGGGCAGGCAAGCTCGGTATCGGTACTCGATGCGATGGAAATCCTCGGCCCGGACCTGACCCGTTTCCGTCTGCGCCAGGCTATCGACCTGCTGGGTGGCGTGTCGAAGAAAGAAAACAAAGAGTGGGAAAAGCTGCTGGGCGCTATCGCCTAAGCGCTTGCGGCTTGTGTAGGAGCTGCCGAAGGCTGCGATCTTTTGCTCTTGCTTCTAAAGACCAACGGCAAAAGACCGCAGTCTGCGCCAGCTCCTGAAGGTCGGCGGTGTGCGTAAACCTCCCGGATTTTCGGGGGGAGGGTGGTAAGTGATTGTTATGCCGACAAAAAACTTTGAAATTTTTCAAAAATAAGTTTGACAGGCTTTCGATACGCCCTTAAGATTCGCCCCGTCCTCAGCGATGACATCAACGATGAGGGGCTATAGCTCAGCTGGGAGAGCGCTTGCATGGCATGCAAGAGGTCGACGGTTCGATCCCGTCTAGCTCCACCAATTTACACTTCGAAGCCTGGCCACACCGGCTCCGAAGCGATCAACACTCAGCGTTGATCAGTTGTATGGAAGGGTTTGCGTCCCCTTCGTCTAGTGGCCTAGGACACCGCCCTTTCACGGCGGTAACAGGGGTTCGAGTCCCCTAGGGGACGCCAGTTTTACAGAAGCGATGTTGCAAGATGTCGCTCCGCCGCGAGGCGAAAAATCCGGGGCTATAGCTCAGCTGGGAGAGCGCCTGCATGGCATGCAGGAGGTCAGCGGTTCGATCCCGCTTAGCTCCACCAATTTTACAGTTCAAGGTCTGGCCACACCGGCCTTGAATCAGATCAGATCTCAGCACTGATCAGCTGTATAGAAGGGTTTGTGTCCCCTTCGTCTAGTGGCCTAGGACACCGCCCTTTCACGGCGGTAACAGGGGTTCGAGTCCCCTAGGGGACGCCACGATTACCCGCTCTGCGGGATTTATAAGGGTCATTCAATTATTGAATGGCCCTTTTGTTTGTCTGGCGTTTGGCCAACTCTCCATTTTCCTTACACTGTGCTTCAGACCAGCGGTCATATCCTCGACTTGCAGAATATTATTATGCGAATAATATTCTAGTCGTAATATTCGGAGGCAACGATGAACGATAAAAAAGCTCAAACCCGCGAACGCATCCTCAAGGCTGCCAGTGCTGCGCTGATGCAGCGGGGGCCGGCGGACCCCAGCGTAGGCGAAGTGATGGGCGCCGCCGGCCTGACCGTCGGTGGTTTCTACGCGCACTTCGAAAGCAAGGACGCCATGATGCTCGAAGCGTTCAAGCAACTGCTCAGCCGTCGACGCGACCTGATTGCCGACATGGACGCCGAGCTGACCGGCGAAGAGCGTCGCGCCCTGGTTGCTGCGTTCTATCTGTCGCGCAAGCATCGGGATTCCAGCGACGCTGCGTGCCCGATACCGGCTTCGATTGGCGAACTGGGGCGTCTGCCGGAATCCTTCCGCATCGCACTGAACGAACACCTGGAACTGATGATTGCGCAGTTGGCGTCCAGCCCCGAGGACACCGACAAGGCATTGGCCGATGTGGCGTTGATGGTGGGTGGTCTGGCGCTGGCACGCGCGCTGGGCCCGGGCGATTTATCCGATCGATTGCTGCGCGCTGCCAAGTCGGCGGTGCGTTGACCTGAAGGCAACACGCCTGAGGAGAGAGCGATGAACACGTTGAAGTGGGTTCGTGGCGTTAATGGCACCTTGGGCTGGATTGCACCAAAGCGGGTGGCGAGCAAAATGCGCGCAGCGTTCATGACGCCGCGCACGTTGCCGCTGCGCGATTGGGAGCTGCCGCTGCTGGCGAGCTCCGAACGCATTACTTTGCGCTTTGGCCTGTCGGCGCTGCGCTGGGGCCAAGGCCCGGCGGTGCTGCTGATGCACGGCTGGGAAGGGCGACCCACGCAGTTTGCGGCGTTGATCACCGCGCTGGTCGAGGCCGGTTACACCGTCGTTGCTCTGGACGGTCCGGCTCACGGCCGCTCGCCGGGGCGCGAGGCCAATGTCGTACTGTTCGCACGCGCCATGCTCGAAGCGGCCGCCGAACTGCCACCGCTGCAAGCCGTCATCGGCCACTCCATGGGCGGCGCCAGTGCCATGCTCGCGGTGCAACTGGGGCTGCGTACCGAAACCCTGGTCAGCATCGCGGCGCCCGCACGGATCCTCGGCGTGCTGCGCGGTTTCGCCCGCTACGTCGGCATGCCGCCGCGGGCACGATCCGCCTTCATCCGTCAGGTCGAGCAGGACGTCGGCATGCGCGCCGCCACCCTCGATGTCGCGCACTATCAATTGGATATGCCGGGCCTGATCGTGCATGCCGAGGACGACACTTTCGTCTCGGTCAAAGAATCGCAATTGATCCACGAGTCCTGGTTCGACAGTCGCCTGCTGCGCCTGGAAAGCGGCGGTCACCAGCGCGTGCTGGCCGACCCTCGAGTGGTTGATGGCGTGTTATCACTGTTGGCGGGGCGCAGCCTTCAGGCGCGGCAATCGGCCTGACATCCGTTACACTGCCCCGGTTGAATAATCTGACCGGGAGTGGGGCATGGGCTGGGATCGGGCAACGCCGTTCACCATTGATCTGCAAGTAGGCGCCGAGGACATCGACGGGCTGGGCCACGCAAACAACGCGGTGTACGTGACCTGGCTTGAACGCTGCGCCTGGCGCCACTCGCAGCGTCTGGGGCTGGATCTGGTCGAGTACCGGCGCCTGGATCGGGCGATGGCCGTGGTGCGGCACGAAATCGATTACCTGGCGGCGGCCTATGAAGGCGACGAACTGCAACTTGCAACCTGGATCGTCGATTGGGATCAGCGTCTGAAAATGACCCGGCACTTCCAGCTGATCCGCCCCAGCGACAACGCCACCCTGCTGCGCGCCCAGACCACCTTCGTCTGCATTGAACTGTCCACCGGCAGACCCAAGCGCATGCCGGCGGAGTTCATCGAGGGTTACGGCCCGGCGATCCAGTCCCCAGCCTGACCCAATCCCTGTAGGAGCTGCCGCAGGCNCGCAGCCTGCGGCAGCTCCTACAGGTGGTCGTGGGTTTAAACGGCTTAATCCAGTAAACTGCCGCACGTTTTTTCTTCCTGAGTAGTGTTTTTCCCATGCAAATTGCCCTGGCGCCCATGGAGGGGTTGGTCGACGACATCCTGCGCGACGTGCTGACCCGCGTTGGCGGCATCGACTGGTGCGTGACCGAATTCATTCGGGTCAACGATCAGCTGCTCACCCCGGCTTATTTCCACAAGTTCGGCCCGGAGCTGCTCAACGGCGCCCGCACCCGTTCCGGCGTGCCGCTGCGCGTGCAATTGTTGGGTTCCGATCCGGTGTGCCTGGCGGAAAACGCGGCGCTGGCCTGCGAACTCGGCTCGCAAGTGATCGACCTGAACTTCGGCTGTCCGGCCAAGACCGTCAACAAGTCCCGGGGTGGGGCGGTGCTGCTCAAGGAGCCGGAGCTGCTCAACTCCATCGTCGAGCATGTGCGTCGCGCCGTGCCGGCACACATCCCGGTCACCGCGAAAATGCGCCTGGGTTTCGACAGCCCGGACGGCTCGCTGGTCTGCGCCACGGCGCTGGCCGAGGGCGGCGCCGAGCACATCGTGGTGCATGCCCGGACCAAGGTCGATGGCTACAAGCCGCCAGCGCATTGGGAGTGGATTCCGCGGGTGCAGGACGTCGTCAAGGTGCCGGTGTTCGCCAACGGTGATATCTGGAGCGTCGAGGACTGGCGCCGCTGCCGCGAGATCAGCGGCGTCGAAGACATCATGCTCGGTCGCGGTCTGGTATCGCGCCCTGATCTGGCTAGGCAGATCGCCGCCGCGCGCGCTGGTGAAGAGGTGGTCGAGATGAGCTGGGCTGAGCTGCTGCCGCTGATTCAGGACTTCTGGCTGCAAGCCAAGGCGCAGATGACTGCACGTCAATCGCCGGGTCGCTTGAAGCAATGGCTGGCGATGCTGACGCGCAATTATCCCGAAGCTACCGAGCTGTTTACTGTGCTGCGTCGCGAGACAGAACCGGACCAGGTCTCGCGTTTACTGGGTTTGGCGGTCGCCGAAGCGGCCTGAAAAAAATCTTCAAATACTCTCTTGAAATCATTTTGGCGGTCCCTATCTAAGGGTTACGCGATGCCGAATTCGGGTCGCGGAGACACAAAAACTTGCTGATTGTTTTCAGGAGATTTGAACCATGAGTACCGCATTTTCCCTGGCACCACTGTTCCGTTCTTCGGTGGGTTTCGACCGTTTCAACGACCTGTTCGAAACCGCGCTGCGCAACGAGCCAGGCAGCACCTACCCACCCTACAACGTGGAAAAACACGGTGACGATCAATACCGCATCGTCGTGGCGGCAGCCGGTTTCCAGGAAGAAGACCTGGAACTGCAAGTCGAGAAGGGTGTGCTGACCATCAGTGGCGGCAAGCGTGATGCCAACGAAGGCGTGACCTTCCTGCATCAAGGCATTGCCCAGCGGGCTTTCAAGCTGTCCTTCCGCCTGGCCGATCACATCGAGATCAAGGCCGCCGATCTGAGCAACGGTCTGCTGAGCATCGACCTGTTGCGGGTGATCCCGGAAGAAGCGAAAGCCAAGCGCATCCCGATCAACGGGGCGCAAAAGCCGGTTCTGCAGCACTGAGTCACGTGCAGACACAAAATGCCTGAACAGGCGCTGAGCCGCTGAATGAAGGCCCCGATCCGTCGGGGCCTTTTTTGTGGGCGCAAGAAAAGCGCTGTTCGACTTTGCCCCTGACAGCGGTTTCTCTACAATCCGCCGCAGTTTTGCCGGCCCCACTCCTTGGCGGTCGGCCTGGAGCCTTTTTTCATGGACGAGATTCAACAGCGCTGGCTGTGCGCCCTTTCTGCACCAATGGCTGCGCTCAATACCGGCGCCGGGTACGACGACCCCGCGTTCTGCGACGACCACTACATCGATCTGAAAGACAGCTGGGGGATCGAGGATCGGCGGCAATTGTTCGACATGCTCGAATGGATGACCGATGACGGCCATGCCAAGCACCTCAGCGGTGCCTATCTGGCTTGGCAGCGTTGTCTGCCGAGTCAATGGCAGGCGTTGCTCGAAGAATTAAGCCCCCGCGAGCGTGTCCTGCATGAATTCGCCAGCCGTACGTTCGGCAGTTGCGGTCCTGGGGGGATTTTGTCCTGGGATTATGGGCGGATGGGGTTTCTACTGCGGTGTGCGGTACGCAATCAGTGGATCGATTTGGTCGAGAGCAACTGGCTGCACAGTCGCTTGGCCATCAGGGCGCAATTTCACTACGGCAACTGGATGGATTATTTCAATGGTTTTGTGGTGGGGCGGACCTTTTGGTGCTGCCTGAGCGCTAGCGATGACGAGCTGGCTTGCGAACTGGACCGACAGGGCAACAGCGCCCATAACCTGCGGATTACTCGTGGCCTTGCGCAGAATATTCCGCACTTTCTGGCTGATTTGCCTTGGCACATGGAAATTGAGCTGTCGCCACGGCCGGCATCGCTCAAGGAGTTCGACTGGTCATGAGTTGCTGGATCCGACTGGGCATCGAGCCTACTACTGACGAAACCCTGATTCGCAATGCCTACCGCGCACGCCTGCCGGCGCATCATCCAGAGACCGATCCGGAGGGTTTTCAGGCGTTGCGCATGGCTTACGAAAACGCGATGCGTCTGGCGCGTGAGGAAGAGGAGGACGAGTCCGAAGAACAGTCCGAAGAGGCAGAGCAGGAGATCGTCGCGATCCCTCAGGCGTTCGTGAATTTCTGCGAGCTGCTTGATGATCCCGCGCGGCGGTTCAATTTCGCGGCATGGCAGTCATTTGTCCTGGCACTGGATGAATTGTCACTGGATGAGCTCGATGAGCTCAGTTGGGGGCTCTACCACCGGATGGCGGGTGCCGGTCCGTTGTCCTACCGTTGCGCGAACCTGTTGGCCAGGCGAATGGCCTGGGATCGACAGTTGCTCGATCTGGAGTTCGACGATGCACACCGGGTGGAAGCCTTTCTGCAGCGAATCGAAACGCCCGACCCATTCGACACGGATTTGATGAGCGCCTGGTCAGAGGCTGCGCAGACTGAATCGCTGTGGTACGCCCGTAGTCTCGACTTCATCTTCTCTCAGCGCCCCCTCCATGAGTTCGCCGACTTCGCCAGTCAGCACACGTGCTTGCCGTTGCCGGATGATGCTGTGTTCATCAAGCGCTTGCTGGTGCAGTTCACTCAAGCGGGAATCGCTGCGTCGACATTTTTGCAGTGCTGTGTCGAGCAGCAACTTGCAGCTCCGGATGATGTGGACTGGCTGTACTTGCTTGCGTGTCAGAACAGCTTGTTGGGCCGGGACGATCATGCATTGCCTTGCTGGATCCGGCTGTGGAGCGAACATCGTCATCCGATGGCTGAAAGCCGTCTGCTGGAACTGTGTGCCAAGCGACAGCCGACCTTTCTACCGCTGCTGATTCAGGCATTCGATCGTCTGCAGGACTGCGCTGACTGGTCCGAGGATCTCGGGGATGAGTGCCAGGTCTATGGCAGTCCGTCACAGCGCCCGGAGACGCTGAATCGTTGGCTGGATGTCGGGCAGTTGCAGCTTGATAGTCTGGCGCAGAGCTTTGTCGACTGGCGCATGACGGGCGATGAACTCCCATTGCTAGCACAGTTGTTGGGCGAAAATGCCGACAGCCGATTGTTACAACTGTACCGACACGCGTGGGCGTTGCATCGGGGGGATTCAGCGTTGCTGCAGCAGATTCTGGATGCGCCGCTGCCGGTCGATGCGCTCGAAAGCCTGGTGCTGAGCGGTTTCAAATATCAGGCCGGGCAGCATCTGCGCTGGTTGAACAGTGCCCCGATTGCGCAGGCGATGGACGCTTTCTGCGAGGCGGACGCGATTTCGCGGAACTTGCCCGAGGTGCTGACAAAAGGCGAAACGCACAAGGTCTGTCGTTTGTGGCTGCGGCGCTTGCGGCCCTACAGCGCCGCCGCGCTGGAGCGAATGGCCGAAGCGTTCAGCCTGAGCGCCGTCAAAGACGACTGCGACTTGTCCGAACTCGATCTGCTGCTGCAGTTGAGCCGTCGCGGTATTGAATTGCCGCCGGTTGGCCTGGGGCAGGCCACATGGGAATGGAATGCCCAGACCCTGTTTTTACTGGCGTTGCTGGAGCAGCCCGGGCGTTGGCTGCAGTTGATTGATGCACAGTGCCTGCAGCGCCTGGCATTCAATCCTGCTCATCCTTTGGCTCGGTTGCAGCCACTGTTGCAGCGCTTGCGGCGTGAGCAAGGCAGTTGCGACG
Source organism: Pseudomonas sp. 22189 (assembly GCF_052045635.1). Classification (NCBI taxonomy): domain Bacteria; kingdom Pseudomonadati; phylum Pseudomonadota; class Gammaproteobacteria; order Pseudomonadales; family Pseudomonadaceae; genus Pseudomonas; species Pseudomonas sp. 22189. The sequence goes on along the minus strand of NZ_JBQEPG010000012.1, from coordinate 175,435 downwards.
GTTTACTGGGATGGCTGCAAGGCGATGATCCGGTTCATGGTGTGTTGGTGCAGCAATTGTTCAGCGTGCAACAGGCTCTCGACAGCGCCAGATTGCCTGCCAATACCTTGCTTTACACCTGCGTCGAAAGCGACCGGGAAGCCTGCGGTGACGATCTGCTGGGTTTGTTGATGTTCTGGGGCGTGCTCTATCACGACCCGAGCCTGGGCGCCGAACAGCATCGTGCCTTGTTGCAGTCGATCGCGGCGGTCAGTTGTGAGGACGACTGGTTCGAAGGTTTTCGTGACGGCTTGATCAAGGGCCAGCCGGTGTGGCCGCCGCGCAAGGTGTTGACGGATTTCGGTGTCGACAAACTGCTGGCCTATGAGGCACTGGACGCACTCAAGTCCCTGATTCGTTATGGCGCTGCCGGAGTGCCGAAAACGCGCGTACTGCGCCAATTGCAGCAGGGCAAGGATGACGTGCAGAATAGTATCGGGTTACGACTGGCATTGTGTGCCTTGCTGTCCTGGTCCGAGCGTTTATTGCTGGCCAACAGCAATATTCAGCCGGTACCGGCGAGCGCGATCTGGCGCCTGGGGTCGCGGTTGGGGCGCAAGGCTTTTATTGCTCAGGTCCTGGCGTGTGTGGTGATTGCGCCGGTGGCGGGTCTGATCAGTGGTACCACGGTCTCTGGCATTCTGATCCTGTTACTCGGTGTCCTGCTGTTGCTCGTCGCCATTCTCCGCCGGTTGCACGATATGGGCCGGGGCATTCCCACCTTATTGATATTCATGGCGCTGTCACCGGTCCTGCCATTTTTGCCATTGGTGCTGTTCGGTTTTCCGGGAGATAAATTACCCAACCGCTACGGCGTGCCGCCGGACAGCGGTGGTAGCGACATGCTGTCCGGCGGCCTGCAGGCCGCATTACGCCGGCTCAACGGCTAAAGGCGCAGTTGATCCAGCGCCTTGTTGAGCTCCGAGCGGTGGCTGGCAATCTCTGACGGTTGCTGGCCGCCGAGTACCGTAGTGAACCTGTGCAGCCATTCGGCAATGCTTTCGCGTTGTGTGCCGAGGCTCTGCATCCACGCGCGCTCCAGGCGGGCCAGCAATGTGCGGTTGGGTAATGCATCACGTGGATGGACCTTCAGTGTGGACAGTCGGTTGTGGCTTTCCCTTCGCGCCTGTTCATCCAGCCCCGTGGGGCTGTGGTCAATGCTGTGGCTGTGGCGATCACCGGTCTCGAGCAGCGTGACGTCGACTTCGAGCAACCCATTGATGTCGTAACTGAAGCGCACATCCAGTTCCTGAATGTGCTCGCAGGGCGTCAAGTCGACATCGAAAGCCTCAATCAGGATGTTGTCACGTACCCACGGCCGTTCGCCCTGATAGACCGCAATGCGGATCTGTGCCTGACGGGGATGGGTGGTGTGATAGCGCTCCACCCGTGACGTCGGGATGATGGTGTTACGTTCGATGATCGGCGAAAAGGCACCGTCGATACCGTTGCCGCGCATGGTCGCAATCCCCAGCGTGTAAGGGCAGACATCGGTCAGGATCAACTCTTCCACCGCACCATCTCGCGCCTTGCACGCAGCTTGCGTGGCCGCGCCGAGTGCAACGATGGTGTCCGGGTCGAGATGCCGATACGGCAAGCGACCGAACAGCGTGGCGACCATCTGCTGCACCGCTGGCATCCGCGTGGCGCCACCGACCAGCACCAGGCTGTCGAGATCCCTAGGCTTCAGGCGTGCATCGCGCAGAGCCTGTTCGATCGGTGCGCGCAATCGTGCGAGCAATGGCTCCCAGATCTTCACGGCGGCGGCTTCGTCCAGCGTCCATTCAAATGACCGATCGGCATGGTGCCAGCGCAATGATTGGGTGCCTTCGCCGAGTTTGCACTTGAGCTGTTCCAACGCGTCGCCAAGGCTGGCCATGCCTTGAGCATCGATCATTGACGGGGCCAGTTGCCAGTTTTTCAGGCAGGCTTGCAACAGCGCAGCGGTGAAGTCTTCGCCACCGAGGAAGTTGTCGCCGGTGGAGGCATGCACTTCGATCAGCGGCAGTGCGTATTCCAGCACCGTGACGTCGAAGGTGCCGCCACCCAGATCGAAGATCAATGTGCGCTCGAACTTTTGCTCGTGCAGCCCGTAGGCCATCGCGGCAGCGGTCGGTTCATTGATCAGGCGCGTGACGGTGAGGCCGGCCAGTTCGGCGGCGAACAGGGTGCGCTTGCGTTGCTCGTCACTGAAATACGCCGGCACCGAAATTACAGCTTCCGATACCGGGTAGCCGAGAAATGCTTCGGCGTCCTGTTTGAGCGAGCCGAGCACCAGCGCCGACAATTCTTCCGGGCTGAAGTGGCGATTCCCGAGTTCGATCCGCTTGTCGCTACCCATGAAGCGCTTGAAGGCAGCGGCTGTGCGATCGGGATGCGTGGTCAGGCGAGCGCGAGCGGCTTTGCCGACCAGAATCGTGTCATCTTCATCGAGACTGACCACTGACGGGGTGAGTACCTCGCCGAGGGCGTTGGGGATCAATCGGGCCTGACCGTCCTGCCAGACGGCGATCAGGCTGTTGGTGGTGCCAAGGTCAATGCCCAGCAGGGCTGGGCGGGGAAGGGTTGCATCCTGCATGATCGATCTCGAAACAGCGCAAAAAACGCGACCCTACAGGTTGTCGCAAATCCTGACAATTATTGATCTGTTGCAAGCTGCCCGCCTCACGACAGCATCTTTTTCAACTCTTCCAACGCCACCGGCCGACTGTGCAGATAGCCCTGATACAAATGGCAGCCCAGCCCTTGCAGGAACGCCAGTTGCTCCGGCGTCTCCACGCCTTCGGCAATCACCTCCAGTTCCAGGCTGCGGGCCATGGCGACGATGGCGCGGATGATCTCGGCGTCGTTGGGGTCGGTGGTTGCGTCGCGGATGAACGACTGGTCGATTTTCAGAGTATCGACCGGCAGGCGCTTGAGGTAAGTCAGCGATGAATAGCCGGTGCCGAAATCGTCCATGGCGAAGCTCACGCCGAGTTTTTTCAGGCGACGCATTTTGCTGATGGTGTCTTCCAGGTTCTGGATGACGATGCCTTCGGTGATCTCCAGTTTCAGCAGCGAGCAGGGCAGGCCGTGGCTGCTCATGCTGTGTTCGATGCGCTCGACGAAGTCGTTCTGGCGGAACTGCCGTGGGCTGATGTTCACGCACAAGCTGAAGTTGAGCGGGTCGACCAGTTTCAGCGCGATCAGTTGTTTGAACGCTTCGCAGGCCTCGTCGAGGATCCAGGTGCCGACTTCCAGAATCAGGCCGCTGTCTTCCAGCACCTTGATGAATTCGGTGGGCGATTGCGCGCCCAGTTCCGGATGGTTCCAGCGCACCAGCGCTTCGGCGCCGATGATGCGGTTGTCCTGTGCGTCGACCTGCGGTTGGTAGTGCACGTTGAATTCGCCACGGGATAGCGCCAGACGCAAGTCAGTCTCCATGCGCAGCCGTTCGCTGGCCGCTTTCTGCATGGTGTTGTGGTACATCTGCGTGGTGTTGCGCCCGGAGTCCTTGGCCCGGTAAAGGGCAATGTCGGCGCGCTTGAGCAGGTCGGTCGGGGTCGAGCCGTGGTCGGGAATCAGCGCCACGCCGATACTCGGTGTCACTTGCAGGCGCTGGCCGTCGAGGAACATCGGCTCCGACAGCAGCTCGCGAATGGTGTCGGCGAGTTCCCGCACTTGCGCGCTGACCTCGTTGCGCGTGCCTTCGAGGCCGCTGAGCAGTACCACGAATTCATCGCCGCCGAGACGCGCCACCGTGTCCTCCATGCGCACGCTGGCTTCAAGCCGCGCGGTGATGATTTTCAGCACCGTATCGCCGACCGGATGACCCAGCGAGTCGTTGATGTGCTTGAAGTGATCGAGGTCGAGGAACAGCAGTGCACCGCGCAGGTTGTGGCGCTTGAGCAGGGCAATCTGCTGGCTCAGGCGATCCATCAGCAAGGCGCGGTTGGGCAGATTGGTCAGCGGATCGTGATAGGCCAGATGGCGGATCTGCGCCTCGGCATTTTTCAGCAGGCTGACGTCGCGCGCGGTCAGCAGCAGGCACGCGGTTTCGTTGAGGGTGATCGGTTCGATCGACACCTCCACCGTCAGCAACTCGCCGCGCTTGTTGCGTCCGAGCATTTCCTGATGATGCACGCGGCCCTTGATCTGCAGTTCGGCAAGCAGCGCCGAGCGTTGTTTCTCTTCGGCCCAGATGCCGATCTGGTACACGGTTTTGCCCACCACTTCTTCGGCCCGATAGCCGGTGAGGCGGCAGAAACCGTCGTTGACCTCCAGATAGCGCCCGGTGTCGCGCTCGGTGATGGTGATCGCGTCGGGGCTGGAGTGGAACGCCTTGGCGAATTTCTCTTCGCTGGCCTTGAGTGCGGCCTCGGAGCGTTGCTGTTGAGTGATGTCGCGCAGGGTGGTGACGATGCACGGCTGATTGCCGACGCTGATCTGCCGACTGGAAATCACACACGTCAGCGACTGGCCGTCCTTGTGCTGGACGATGATTGCGACATTGCTCAGGCCCTGTTCGCGGATGACGCGTTCGATGCGTTGCAGGCTCTTTGCCGAGGCGTCCCACAGGCCGATGTCCTCGGCGGTGCGCCCGATCACGTCGGCGGCGCTCCAGCCGAAGGTCTGGGTGAAGCTGTTGTTGATTTCGATGAACTCGCCGCTGTCCTGACGGGTGACGCAAATCGGGTCCGGACTGACCTGAAACAGCGTGGCGAATTTCTCTTCCGAGGCCACCAAGCGTTGCTCGCGCTCGACCTGATCGGTGATGTCCAGCAAGGTCCCGGCCATGCGCAGCGGCGCGCCGTTCTCGTCGCGGTAGAGGCGGGCGCGGCTTTCCAGATAACGTGAGCTGCCGTCGGGCAGTTGCACGCGATAAGTCAGCTGATAGTTGCCGGCCGGGCCCTCGCGCAGGCTGCGGTAGGCGTCGCGCATGCTGTCGCGCTCCTCACCGGGCACGCCTTCGAAAAACTCTTCGAATGACTCGTGAAACGGGATCGGTTCCAGCCCGTGCAACTGCGCGGCCCGCGCCGAGCCGTAGAGCATGCCGCTGGGAATGTGCCAATCCCAAGTGCCGAGTTGCGCCGAGTCCAGCGCCAGATCAAGGCGTTCCTGACTGTCTTTCAAGGCGTGTTCGGCGGCTTTGCGCTCGGTGGTGTCGAGGAACGTGCTGAGCAGATACGGCTGGCCTTCGAGCTCGACCTTCTGCGCGCTGAGAATGCCGTCATGAATCTGCCCGTTGCTGGCGCGAAACTGCACTTCCATGCTGACCAGTTCGCCTTTGGCCTTGGTCTTCTTCACCAGTTCGGCACGTTGTTCGGGGTGTACCCACAGGCCCAGCTCCAGGGTGGTGCGGCCAATGGCGCTCTGCACCGGCCAACCGAACAGGCTTTCGAAATACTGGTTGGCCTCGCTGATCAGGCCGTCTTCCTGGCGCGTCAGCAACACCATGTTCGGGCACAGATGAAAGAGTGTGGCGAAACGTTTCTCCGAGCTGCTGAGGGCCTGTTCGCGTTGACGCTGGTGGGTGATTTCGCGAATCACCCCGATCATTCGGGGACGGCCGTTTTTGTCCGGCAGCAGGCTGCCGCTGATTTCCAGCCAGTGCAGGCTGCCGTCGGGCCAGCGGATGCGGTGGTGCATCGCCTGTTCCAGCGGCGCGCCGGCAATCACCGCGTGGAAGGCGCGCACGGTTTTCGCCCGGTCTTCGGGTGGCAGCAGGTCGAGGTATTCGAGGTCCTGGGGCAGCGGTTGCCGTGGATCGAAACCGAACAGCGCCTGAGTGCCCCGTGACCAACTGATCTGACCACGCTCGATGTCCCAATACCAGGCGCCGAGCCGGGCGCCGTTGAGTGCGGCGAGCAGTTGCGGTGCACTCTCCCAGCTCTGCTCGGAACGTCGCGGATCAATGGCCTGAATACGCGGCATCGGCGGAATTCGGTCAACAGATTTCGGCATTGTTAACGGGCCTTGAGCTGATGGTGGCGTTAGGCACAGGGACAGCGGCTCTATAGGAGTAGCACAAGTTAGCCTGGAGTCCCTGGCAGATCGATTTGCGCATCCAGCAAGGCCATGAAAGCCCTTGCTGCATTCGACAGCGTCCGTTCGGTGTGCACGATATAGCCTAGCTGGCGACTGAGCTGTATGCCCGGCAAAGGTATGCGCGCCACCTGTTCGTCAAGCATGGTGCGGGGCAGAACACTCCAGGCCAGTCCAATGGACACCATCATCTTGATGGTTTCCAGGTAGTTGGTGCTCATGGCGATGTTCGGCGTCAGCCCTTGGGCTTCGAACAAGCGTTGGACAATGTGATGAGTAAAGGTGTTGCCGCCGGGAAAAACCGCCGGATGACCGGCAACGTCCGCCAGGCTCACGGCGCCGTTGCTGATCAGCGAATGCTCCGGCGCTACCACGAAATCCAGCGGGTCGTCCCACACCGGCGTGGCTTTGACCAGCGTGTGCGGCTCCGGGGCCAGAGTGATTACCGCCAGCTCGGCGCGGCCGTGGAGAATTTCTTCGTAGGCCACTTCCGAATCGAGGAACTGAATATCCAGCGCCACTTGTGGATAGCGGCGGGTGAATTCCCTCAAGAGTGGCGGCAAACGGTGCAGGCCGATGTGGTGACTGGTGGCCAGGGTCAGGCGACCGCTGACTTCACCGGTCAGGTTGGTCAGGGCGCGACGCGTGTCGTCCAGCACATTGAGAATCTGGTAGGCCCGGGGCAGCAGAGCGCGGCCGGCTTCGGTCAGGCCGACTTCACGACCCAGGCGGTCGAACAGTCGCACGTTCAATTGTTGTTCCAGCCCGGCGATGCGTTTGCTGATCGCCGGTTGGGTCAGATGCAGGCGTTCCCCGGCGCCGGAGAAGCTGCCGGTCTCGGCGATGGCGATAAACGCATTGAGGTTGGCCAGATCCATGGTTCGTATTCCAGTTGGTTATCCAAAGCATAAAAAATATGAATTTGAGTTATTTAATGTAACCCCATAGGATCGGCCTCACAAGCCAAAGGGTTATTGATAAGCCCAGGGCATAGAAACAAGCTGATGAGGAACCGTCTGATGGCCGGCAAAACGCTCTACGACAAGCTCTGGGATTCGCATTTGGTCAAGCAGCGCGACGATGGCTCGGCGCTGATCTACATCGACCGTCACATCATCCACGAAGTGACCTCGCCGCAAGCCTTCGAAGGCCTGCGTCTGGCCGGGCGCAAGCCGTGGCGCATCGATGCCAACATCGCGACCCCGGACCACAACGTACCGACCACGCCAGAGCGCAAGGGCGGCATCACGGCCATTGCCGACCAGGTCTCGCGTTTGCAGGTTCAGACCCTCGATGACAACTGTGATGAGTACGGCATCGTCGAGTTCAAGATGAACGACATTCGTCAGGGCATCGTCCACGTGATCAGCCCGGAGCAAGGCGCAACCTTGCCGGGCATGACCGTGGTCTGCGGCGACTCGCACACCTCGACCCACGGCGCCTTCGGTGCCTTGGCGCACGGGATCGGCACTTCCGAGGTCGAGCACGTGCTCGCCACCCAGTGCCTGGTCGCCAAGAAGATGAAAAACATGCTGGTGCGCGTCGAAGGCCAGTTGCCGTTCGGCGTGACCGCCAAGGACATCGTCCTCGCGGTGATCGGCAAGATCGGCACTGCCGGCGGTAACGGCCATGCCATCGAATTCGCCGGCAGCGCGATCCGTGATCTGTCCGTCGAAGGCCGCATGACCATCTGCAACATGTCCATCGAAGCCGGCGCCCGTGTGGGCCTGGTGGCTGCGGACGAAAAGACTGTCGAATACGTCAAGGGCCGTCCGTTCGCGCCGAAAGGCGCGCAGTGGGATCAGGCGGTTGAAGCCTGGAAAGACCTGGTTTCCGACGCTGATGCCAAGTTCGACACCGTAGTCGAACTGGACGCCGCGCAGATCAAGCCGCAAGTCAGTTGGGGCACTTCGCCTGAAATGGTGCTGGCCGTTGATCAGAACGTGCCGGATCCAGCCAAAGAGATGGATCTGGTCAAGCGTGACTCGATCGTCCGCGCCCTGAAATACATGGGTTTGAGCGCCAATCAGGCGATCACCGACATTCAGCTGGATCGCGTGTTCATCGGCTCCTGCACCAACTCGCGCATCGAAGACTTGCGCGCTGCGGCCGTGATCGCCAAGGGTCGCAAAGTCGCTTCGACGATCAAGCAGGCAATCGTCGTACCGGGCTCGGGTCTGGTGAAGGCGCAGGCGGAAGCCGAAGGTCTCGACAAGATCTTCCTCGAAGCCGGTTTCGAATGGCGTGAGCCGGGTTGCTCGATGTGCCTGGCGATGAACCCGGACCGTTTGGAGTCCGGCGAGCATTGCGCCTCGACCTCCAACCGTAACTTCGAAGGCCGTCAGGGCGCCGGTGGTCGTACCCACCTCGTGAGCCCGGCCATGGCCGCTGCGGCGGCGGTGAACGGTCGTTTCATCGACGTTCGTGAATTGATCTGAAGGAGAGCGCAGCATGAAAGCTTTTACCCAGCACACTGGTCTTGTCGCGCCTCTGGATCGTGCCAACGTCGACACCGACCAGATCATTCCCAAGCAGTTTTTGAAGTCGATCAAGCGCACCGGTTTCGGCCCGAACCTGTTCGACGAGTGGCGTTACCTGGATGTCGGCCAGCCGTATCAGGACAACTCCAAACGCCCGTTGAACAAGGATTTCGTGCTCAATGCCGAGCGCTATCAAGGCGCCAGCGTGTTGCTGGCCCGTGAGAACTTCGGTTGCGGCTCCAGCCGTGAACACGCCCCGTGGGCGCTGGAAGAATACGGTTTCCGCAGCATCATCGCGCCGAGCTACGCCGACATCTTCTTTAACAACAGCTTCAAGAACGGCTTGCTGCCGATCATTCTGAGCGACGCTGAAGTTGATGAACTGTTCAAGCAGGTCGAGGCCGCGCCGGGCTATCAGTTGCAGATCGATCTGCACGAGCAGACCGTGACCAGCCCGAACGGCAAGGTGTACCGCTTCGAGATCGACGCGTTCCGCAAGCATTGCTTGTTGAATGGGCTGGATGATATCGGCCTGACCTTGCAGGACGGTGATGCGATTGCCGCGTTCGAGGCCAAGCATCGTGTGAGCCAGCCTTGGTTGTTTCGCGACGCGTAATGATTTGCGGCGACACGGAAAAGATCGCAGCCTTCGGCAGCTCCTACATGGGCTGCGTAAACCTGTAGGAGCTGCCGCAGGCTGCGATCTTTTGATCTTGAAAATGAAAGGAAACCGCCATGACCAGCACCGCCCAGCACACCCAGGTTGTACAAAAGCAATTCGGTGAACAGGCCGCCGCCTACCTGAGCAGCGCTGTTCACGCTCAAGGCACCGAATTCGCGCTGCTACAGGCTGAACTGGCCGGGCAGGGCGCGGCCCGGGTGCTGGACCTGGGTTGCGGCGCCGGTCATGTGAGTTTTCATGTGGCGCCGCTGGTCAAGGAAGTGGTGGCCTACGACCTGTCGCAGCAAATGCTCGATGTGGTCGCCGCCGCGGCGGTTGATCGCGGTTTTGCCAACATCTCCACGGTCAACGGCGCCGCCGAGCGTCTGCCGTTTGCCGATGGCGAATTCGATTTCGTGTTCAGCCGTTATTCGGCGCACCATTGGAGCGACCTCGGCGTGGCCCTGCGCGAAGTGCGTCGGGTGCTGAAACCGGGTGGTGTGGCGGCGTTCGTTGACGTGTTGTCACCGGGCAGCCCGTTGTTCGACACCTATTTGCAGAGCGTTGAAGTGCTGCGCGACACCAGCCATGTGCGCGATTATTCTGCCGGCGAGTGGCTGCGTCAGGTCAGCGAGGCCGGGCTGCATACCCGCAGCACCACGCGTCAGCGTCTGCGTCTGGAGTACAGCAGCTGGGTCGAGCGCATGCGCACGCCCGAGGTGATGCGCGCGGCGATTCGCCAGTTGCAGCAGTCGATGGGCAACGAAGTGCGCGAATATTTTGAGATTGATGCCGACGGCTCGTTCAGTACAGATGTAATCGTATTGATGGCTGAGCGATAAGAATTTTTCCGGGCGCGCCCTGAGTGGCGCACCGACTGATGACATGAGGAAAGCATGAGCAAGCAGATTCTGATTCTCCCAGGTGACGGTATTGGTCCGGAAATCATGGCCGAAGCGGTCAAGGTGCTGGAGCTGGCCAACGACAAGTACAGCCTGGGCTTCGAGCTGAGTCATGACGTGATCGGTGGTGCCGCCATCGACAAGCACGGCGTGCCGCTGGCCGACGAAACGCTCGACCGTGCCCGTGCCGCCGACGCCGTCCTGTTGGGCGCCGTGGGCGGCCCGAAATGGGACACCATCGAGCGTGACATCCGCCCTGAGCGCGGCCTGCTGAAGATTCGTGCGCAACTGGGCCTGTTCGGCAACCTGCGTCCGGCGATCCTCTACCCGCAACTGGCCGACGCTTCGAGCCTGAAGCCGGAAATCGTGGCCGGTCTGGACATCCTGATCGTGCGTGAGCTGACCGGTGGCATCTACTTCGGCGCGCCACGTGGCACCCGCACCCTGGACAACGGCGAGCGTCAGTCCTACGACACCCTGCCGTACAGCGAAAGCGAGATCCGCCGCATCGCCCGCGTCGGTTTCGACATGGCCATGGTTCGCGGCAAGAAGCTGTGCTCGGTGGACAAGGCCAACGTGCTGGCGTCCAGCCAACTGTGGCGTGAAGTGGTCGAACAAGTGGCCAAGGATTACCCTGAAGTCGAACTCAGCCACATGTACGTCGACAACGCCGCCATGCAACTGGTGCGCGCACCGAAGCAGTTCGACGTGATCGTCACCGACAACATGTTCGGCGACATCCTGTCCGACGAAGCCTCGATGCTCACCGGTTCGATCGGCATGCTGCCGTCGGCTTCGCTGGATTCGAACAACAAGGGCATGTACGAGCCTTGCCACGGTTCGGCGCCGGACATCGCCGGTAAAGGCATTGCCAACCCGTTGGCGACCATTCTGTCGGTGTCGATGATGCTGCGTTACAGCTTCAATCTGCACGATGCGGCCGATGCCATCGAGAAAGCCGTCAGCGTGGTGCTGGATCAAGGCTTGCGTACCGGTGACATCTATTCAGCCGGTTGTACCAAAGTCGGAACGCAGGAAATGGGTGACGCAGTAGTCGCCGCGCTGCGGAATCTGTAATCTCTCGGGCCCGCTGCGAAATTCAATACAAAGCAGCGGCCCACTTTTCAAGAAGGTGTAGTTGCGATGAAACGTGTAGGTCTGATCGGTTGGCGCGGCATGGTCGGTTCCGTGCTCATGCAGCGGATGCTGGAAGAGCAGGATTTCGATCTTATCGAGCCGGTGTTTTTCACCACTTCCAATGTCGGTGGCCAAGGCCCGTCCGTGGGCAAGGACATTGCTCCGCTCAAGGACGCTTACAGCATTGAAGAGCTGAAAACCCTCGACGTGATCCTGACCTGCCAGGGCGGCGACTACACCAGCGAAGTGTTCCCGAAGCTGCGCGAAGCCGGCTGGCAGGGTTACTGGATCGACGCGGCTTCCAGCCTGCGGATGAACGATGACGCTGTCATCATTCTCGACCCGGTCAATCGCAAGGTCATCGACCAGCAACTGGACGCGGGCACCAAGAACTACATCGGCGGCAACTGCACCGTCAGCCTGATGCTGATGGGCCTGGGTGGTCTGTTCGAAGCCGGCCTGGTCGAGTGGATGAGCGCCATGACCTATCAGGCGGCCTCCGGTGCCGGCGCGCAGAACATGCGTGAACTGATCAAGCAGATGGGCGCGACCCATGCTGCGGTGGCCGATCAACTGGCCGATCCGGCCAGCGCGATCCTCGACATCGACCGTCGTGTGGCCGAAGCCATGCGCAGCGACGCGTACCCGACCGAGAACTTCGGCGTACCGCTGGCCGGCAGCCTGATCCCGTGGATCGACAAGGAACTGCCGAACGGCCAGAGCCGTGAAGAGTGGAAGGCCCAGGCCGAAACCAACAAGATCCTCGGCCGCTTCAAGAGCCCGATCCCGGTCGACGGTATCTGCGTGCGCATCGGCGCCATGCGTTGCCACAGCCAGGCGCTGACCATCAAGCTGAACAAAGACGTGCCGATCGCCGACATCGAAGGGCTGATCAGCCAGCACAACCCTTGGGTCAAACTGGTACCGAACAACCGCGACATCAGCATGCAGGAGCTGAGTCCGACCAAGGTCACCGGCACCCTGAACGTCCCGGTGGGTCGTCTGCGCAAGCTGAACATGGGTTCGCAATTCGTCGGTGCCTTCACCGTAGGCGACCAACTGTTGTGGGGCGCGGCCGAACCGCTGCGTCGCATGCTGCGGATCCTGCTTGAGCGTTGATAGCTTGATGCAATGAAAGAACCCGTGCCTTGTGAGAGGTGCGGGTTTTTTTATGGCATTTTAAAAGATCGCAGCCTTCGGCAGCTCCTACAGAATCGGGTTCACACGCAACTCCTGTAGGAGCTGCCGAAGGCTGCGATCTTTTGCTCTAAATTGCCGAACCGCCAGTCACCCGGTAAAGTGCCGCTCCCCCCGTTTCGCCAGAGGTAGAACCATGACCCAGACCCTTGATATTGCCGTCGTCGGCGCCACCGGTACTGTCGGCGAAACCCTCGTACAGATTCTCGAAGAGCGCGACTTTCCGGTCGGTAACCTGCACCTGCTGGCCAGCAGCGAATCCGCTGGCAGCTCGGTGCTGTTTCGCAACAAGAACGTGCGCGTGCGTGAAGTCGACGAGTTCGATTTCAGCAAGGTCAAACTGGTGTTCTTCGCCGCTGGCGCTGCGGTTTCCCTGAGCTATGCGGCGCGGGCCCACGCGGCCGGTTGCTCGCTGATCGATCTGTCCGGCGCATTGCCGGCCGAGCAGGCGCCGCAAGTGGTGCCGGAGGCCAACGCCGAGGTCATTGCCGGTCTGAAAGCACCGTTCCAGGTCAGCAGCCCAAGCCCTTCGGCGACGACGCTGGCCGTGGTGCTGGCGCCGCTGCTCGATTTGCTCGAACTGCAATACGTCAACGTCACCGCCAATCTGGCCGTATCCGCCCAAGGTCGCGAAGCCGTGACCGAGCTGGCGCGGCAGACCGCTGAGTTGCTGAACATGCGTCCGCTGGAGCCGACTTTCTTTGATCGGCAGATGGCCTTCAACCTGTTGGCGCAGGTCGGCACGCCGGACGCTCAAGGCCACACGCTGCTGGAAAAACGCCTGGTGCGCGAGCTGCGTCAGGTGTTGGCGCAGCCTTTATTAAAGATTTCCGCTACTTGCGTTCAAGCCCCGGTGTTTTTTGGCGATAGCTATAGCGTGACCTTGCAGTCAGCGAGCGCGGTCGACCTGGAAAAGGTCAACGCCGCACTGGAAGACGCACCCGGCATCGAGCTGGTTGAAGCCGGCGATTACCCGACAGCGGTGGGTGACGCGGTGGGGCAGGACGTTGTCTATGTTGGCCGTGTGCGCGCCGGTGTCGACGACCCGGCGGAACTTAATCTGTGGCTGACGTCAGATAACGTACGCAAAGGTGCGGCTCTCAACGCTGTGCAGGTTGCTGAATTGTTGATAAAAGACCTGCTGTAAAAGATACTTGGCAACAATTTGTCGACTGATTCTAGGTGAGCGCTATGCTTGCCCGGAGCACTTGATAACGTGTCACCCTCCGGGACTTTCCGGGGCATCAAAGAAATGATCGCGCGCGGCTTGTGTCGTCGTCGCGCGCAATGCCTTACGGCAGCGGCAATCAACATCTTCTCGCTGGCCGAGGAACGTTCAAACAAAGGATGAGGCTATGGTTCAAGTTCGCAAACTGGTGTTAGCAATAGCGGCCGCCTCGGCGCTGTCCTCCGGTATGGCGCATGCCCTCGGGCTCGGGGAGCTGACCCTGAAGTCGACCCTGAACCAGCCGCTGGTGGCCGAGATCGAGTTGCTCGACGTCAAGGATCTCACCGCTGCCGAAGTGGTGCCGAGCCTGGCTTCACCCGAAGATTTCGCCAAGGCCGGTGTTGATCGCCAGGCCTTCCTCAACGACCTGACGTTCACCCCGGTGCTCAACGCCAGCGGCAAGAGCGTGCTGCGCGTGACGTCGAGCAAGCCGCTGTCGGAACCGATGGTGAAATTCCTCGTGCAGGTGATGTGGCCGAATGGCCGTCTGCTGCGCGATTACAGTGTGCTGCTGGATCCGTCGAAATTCTCGCCACAGACCGCTGACGCCGCCGCGCAACCGGCGCCGTCGCAGACCATCACCGCACCGACCACCGGCGCCACGCACCCGAATCAGTACACCACCACGCCGCGCGATACCTTGTGGGAGATCGCCGCGAAGGCGCGCACCGGCGGCTCCGTGCAGCAAACCATGCTGGCGATTCAGGCGCTGAATCCGGATGCGTTCATCGATGGCAACATCAACCGGCTGAAAACCGGTCAGGTGCTGCGCCTGCCGGACTCGGTGGAAAGCACCGCGCTGCCACAGTCCAAGGCGATTGCCGAAGTTGCCGCGCAGAACGAAGCCTGGCGTCAGGGCCGTCGCTATGTGGCCAAGCCGGGTACCGGCCAGCAGCAACTCGACGCAACCAAGCGTGGTCGCAGCAACGCCGGCACCGGCCAGAATGCCAAAGACAACTTGAGCCTGGTCTCCGCCGAAAGTGCCAAGGCGCGGGGCAAAGGCCCGGCCGGCGATGCCAAGGCCTTGAGCAACAAACTGGCGGTGACTCAGGAAAGCCTCGACACGACCCGTCGTGACAACGAAGAACTGAAAAGCCGCATGGCTGATCTGCAAAGTCAGCTGGACAAGCTGCAGCGCCTGATCGAGCTGAAAAACAATCAACTGGCGAAGATGCAGGCCGAGGGTCCGGGCACTGCGCCAGCCGCCACCGCTGCCGTACCGGCGATCACCGCCGAACTGGCCGCAACGCCGCCAGCGACGCCGGCGGAGGCCGCACCTACCCCGGAATCGGCGATTGCGCCACCGGTCGACACGCCTGCCGAGACGCCAGTGGTTGCGCCAAAACCGGTAGTCGATGAAGACAAAACCTTCAATGAACTGCTGACCAATCCGATCCTGCTGGGGCTGATCGGCGGCGGTGCGGTGGTGCTGCTGCTTCTGCTGTTGCTGCTGGCCCGTCGCCGCAAAGCCCAGCAGGAAGCCGAGAAACACCTGCGCATGGCCCGCGCGTTGGCTGAAGAGCAGGAGTTCTCTGCCGAGCAGGATCTGCCGGAAAGCAGCTTCGAAGGTCTGGAAACACCTGCCGCCAGCGTCAAGCTCAACACCCCGGCATCTGCGCCAGCGCCTGCTGCGGTAGTGGCTCCGGTGGTGATGGCCGAGCCGATTGCCGCGCCATTGGTCGCGCCGGCCGCCGAGCGTTCCGATGACGTGCTGGACAAGGCTCAGTCGCATATCAATGCCGGTCGCTTGAATCAGGCTGCCGCGCTGCTGGAAGAGGGCGTCAGTCTTGAACCGCAACGCAGTGATCTGCGGCTGAAACTGATGGAAGTTTATGGTCAACAGGGTGACCGCGATGCGTTCGTCGGTCAGGAGCGCCAGCTGGTGGCCAATGGCGACAACTTCGCCAAGGTCGAAGAGCTGAAAAAACGCTTCCCGGCCATGGCTGTAGTCGCGGTTGCGGGTCTGGCTGCAGCGGCGGCCGCTGCCGAACTCGATGCGCAATACGTCAAGGAGCTGCTGCTTGACGAGCCAGAGGCGCCTGCACCTGAGCCTGCGGCAGATGATCTGGACAGCGCGTTCGATCTGAGTCTGGACGACCTCGACAACATCACCCCGGTTGAGCCTGCGCCTGTCGTCGCACCTGAAGCTCCGGTGGAGCTGGACGAATTCCCGGCTGACGACGATCTGAGCTTTGAGTCGGTGCTGCAACAGCAGACCGAAATCAAAGAGAATCTCGACGACTTGTCGGATTTCGACCTCGATCTGGACCTCGGTGCCGAGCCTGCGCCAGCCCCGATGGCTGACCTGGCGGACGATGACTTCCTGCTGGATCTGGACGAAGGCGTGAAAGACCTGTCGCCGGCCGAGCCTGTGGTCGCCAGCGAAGTGCCACAGGACGATCTGGAGCTGCCCGCCGATTTCGATCTGTCGCTGGCCGACGAAATGGACACCAACCCGGCCGAACCGGATGCCTTCGCGGCAGAGCTGGATGACGTCAACGCCGAGCTGGATCGTCTGTCGCAGAGCATCGCCGAGCCGACCTTCACCGAAGCCGACGCGGCCATGGGCGATGAACTGGGCGAAGACGACTTCGACTTCCTCGCCGGCACCGACGAAGCCGCCACCAAACTCGATCTGGCCCAGGCCTACATCGACATGGGCGACAATGACGGCGCGCGCGACATCCTCAACGAGGTGTTGACCGAAGGTGACGAGAAGCAGCGGGGCGAGGCCAAGGAAATGCTTTCGCACCTGGCTTGAGTCAGCGGTAAATCAAAAACGGCAGCCCGATCAAGGCTGCCGTTTTTGTTTGCTTTTTAATATCAAAAGATCGCAGCCTTCGGCAGCTCCTACAGAGGAACGTAATCTCATGTAGGAGCTGCCGAAGGCTGCGATCTTTTGATCTTGAAACTGGCATCCCCGACCCACAGCCTTATAATGCCCGCCTTTGTACATCAGCAGGCTGTCCCACCTTGGCAAACATAGATAATCCGGCCGCCGAAATGGCACCCGAAGGCTTTTACCGCGTGGCACTGGGCGTCGAGTACAAAGGCTCGCGCTACAGCGGCTGGCAGCGTCAGTTGACCGGCGTGGCCACGGTGCAGGAAGAGCTTGAAAAAGCCTTGTCGAAAGTCGCCAATTCGCCGATTTCGCTGCAGTGCGCCGGTCGCACCGATGCCGGGGTGCATGCGTGCGGGCAGGTGGTGCACTTCGATACGCCGGTCGATCGTTCGCTGAAAGCCTGGGTGATGGGCGCCAATATCAATCTGCCCCACGACATCAGTGTCAGTTGGGCGCGGGTGATGCCGGCGCATTTCCATGCGCGGTTCAAAGCCATCGCCCGCCGTTATCGCTATGTCATCTACAACGATCAGATTCGTCCGGCGCATCTCAACGAAGAGATCACCTGGAACCACCGCCCACTCGACGTTGAGCGCATGGCTGAAGCGGCGCAATACCTGATCGGCACTCACGATTTCAGTGCGTTCCGCGCCGGCCAGTGTCAGGCCAAGTCGCCGATCAAGAAGATGCATCATCTGCGCGTGACCCGTCACGGCAAGATGATCGTTATCGATATTCGCGCCAACGCCTTTTTGCACCACATGGTGCGCAACATTGCCGGTGTGCTAATGACCATCGGTGCCGGCGAGCGCCCGGTCGAGTGGATGAAGGAAGTTCTGGAAAGCCGCGAGCGCCGTTCCGGTGGCGTGACGGCGCATCCGTACGGGCTGTATCTGGTGCAGGTCGAGTATCACGACGAATTTCCGTTGCCCGAGCGTTTTATCGGGCCACATTTCCTTACGGGTTTCTCGGAACTTGACGGCTGACGCCCTCGAACGCATTTGTTACCATCCGGGACTTTCCCGAATTTGACGCGGAGTTTTTCTCGATATGTCAGCCGTTCGCAGCAAGATCTGCGGGATTACCCGCATAGAAGATGCGTTGGCAGCGGTCGAGGCCGGGGCGGATGCGATCGGGTTCGTGTTCTACGCCAAGAGCCCGCGTGCAGTGAGCGTGCAGCAGGCAAGGGCGATCATCCAGGCCTTGCCGCCGTTCGTGACGACGGTGGGCCTGTTCGTCAATGCCAGCCGCTGCGAGTTGGGGGAAATCCTCGATGCCGTGCCGCTGGATCTGTTGCAGTTCCATGGCGACGAGACCGCGCAAGATTGCGAAGGCTGGCATCGTCCGTACATCAAGGCATTGCGGGTCAAGGCCGGCGACGACATCGCGGCTGCCGTTGATGCCTATCCGAGTGCCAGTGGCGTGCTGCTCGACACCTACGTCGAAGGCGTGCCTGGCGGAACCGGTGAGGCGTTCGACTGGTCATTGATTCCGCAGCAATTGAGCAAACCGCTGATCCTGGCGGGTGGCCTGTCTCCGGAAAACGTCGCCGACGCCGTGGCCCGGGTCAAACCGTACGCCGTTGATGTCAGCGGCGGGGTAGAGGCGAGCAAGGGCATCAAGGATCCTGCGAAGATCCGCGCGTTCATCAATGCCGTACGCAGCAGCTCGCAGGGAGCGTCTACTTCGATGTGACGGCTGGCAGTCTGCCGCCGTCCATCAATGCACTTGCACAAAGCAGGCGAGGCTGAGGGTTTCTGGAGTTGCACGCAGGTCATGTTTCGCGCTGACCGCGGCGTTCCACCAACCATCGCCACACACATGAATTTAGCTGAAGGGCATACGCGGGGCTGCGAACCAGAGCGTTCGGGCCGCCGGTACTGGAGAAAGAAAGCATGAGCAACTGGTTGGTAGACAAACTGATCCCTTCGATCATGCGGTCGGAGGTCAAGAAGAGCTCGGTGCCTGAAGGTCTGTGGCACAAATGCCCGTCCTGCGAGGCTGTGCTGTATCGCCCTGAGCTGGAAAAGACCCTGGATGTTTGCCCCAAGTGCAACCACCACATGCGCATCGGCGCACGGGCGCGTATCGACATCTTCCTGGATGCCGAAGGTCGCAACGAGCTGGGCGCAGACCTGGAGCCGGTTGACCGTCTGAAATTCCGCGACGGCAAGAAGTACAAGGACCGTCTGGTCGCCGCACAGAAGCAGACCGGCGAAAAGGACGCGCTGATCTCCGTCAGCGGCACCTTGCTGGGCATGCCGGTGGTGGTGTCGGCGTTCGAATTCAACTTCATGGGCGGTTCCATGGGTGCCATCGTCGGAGAGCGCTTCGTGCGCGCCGCCAACTACGCCCTGGAAAACCGTTGCCCGATGATCTGCTTCGCCGCCTCCGGTGGTGCGCGCATGCAGGAAGCGCTGATCTCGCTGATGCAAATGGCCAAGACGTCGGCCGTACTGGCGCGTCTGCGTGAAGAAGGCATTCCGTTCATCTCGGTGCTGACCGATCCGGTCTACGGCGGTGTTTCCGCCAGTCTGGCGATGCTCGGCGACGTGATCGTCGGTGAGCCAAAGGCGCTGATCGGCTTCGCCGGTCCGCGCGTGATCGAGCAGACCGTGCGTGAAAAGCTGCCGGAAGGCTTCCAGCGTAGCGAGTTCCTGCTGGAGCATGGCGCGATCGATCTGATCATCGATCGTCGTGAACTGCGTCCACGTCTGGGCAATCTGCTGGCGCAGCTGACCGGTCAGCCGACACCGACCTACGTCGCCGCTCCTGTCGAGCCAATCGTCGTTCCACCGGTGCCTGCCAACGTATGACCGAGCGTACCCTTGGCGAGTGGCTCGCCTACCTTGAACAGTTGCATCCATCGGCCATCGACATGGGGCTGGAGCGTTCGCAACGGGTAGCGTCCCGCATGGGACTGGGCCAGCCGGCGCCTCGGGTGATCACGGTCACCGGCACCAACGGCAAGGGTTCAACCTGCGCTTTCGTGGCTTCATTGCTACGGGCGCAGGGCCTGAGCGTAGGTGTCTACAATTCTCCGCACCTGCTGCGTTACAACGAGCGGGTGCAGCTCAATGGCGTCGAAGCCACTGACGCACAGCTGTGCGAGGCCTTCGCTGCAGTCGAGGCCGGGCGTGGCGACACTTCCCTGACTTACTTCGAAATGGGCACCCTGGCGGCGTTCTGGCTGTTTCAACAGGCAAAACTTGACGCTGTGGTGCTGGAAGTCGGTCTGGGCGGGCGTCTGGATACGGTCAATGTGGTAGATGCCGATGTCGCGCTGGTCACCAGCATTGGCGTTGATCATGCCGAATACCTGGGTAACACCCGTGAATCCGTGGCTTTCGAGAAGGCCGGGATTTTCCGTCAGGGCAAACCCGCCTTGTGTGGTGATCTGAATCCTCCGCAACCGCTGCTCGACAAGGCGCGCGAATTGGCGTGTCCGTTTTTCCTGCGTGGGCGTGATTTCGATCTGGGTATCACTGATCAGCATTGGCAATGGCGCGGTACCGATGCGCAAGGCCTGCAGGTCGAACTGCATGATTTGCCGTTGCTCGATCTGCCGATGGAAAACGCTGCGCTGGCCTTGCAGGCGTATCTGTTGCTCGGTCTGCCGTGGGATGCCTCGCAGATCGTTGCAGCCTTGCAGGCGACTCGCGTGGTCGGGCGTCTGGATCGTCGCTCCTTTGACTTCAATGGCAAGCGCTTGAACCTGCTGCTGGATGTGGGACACAACCCGCACGCGGCGGAGTATCTGGCGCGGCGTCTGGTCAGTCGGCCACCGGCGGGCAAACGTCTGGCGGTGTTCGGCTTGCTGGCCGACAAGGATCTGGATGGTGTTGTCGGCGAATTGAATGCTAGTGTCCAGCATTGGGCGGTCGCGCCGCTGGATTCGCCGCGTTCGCGTCCGGCCAGTGAATTGCACGCCGGGTTGCAGAACCTTGGCGCATCCGTCACGTCCTATGACAGTGTCGCGGCGGCGCTGGAAGGGCAGTGCGCAGTGGCCACCAGTGACGACGAGATTCTGTTGTTCGGATCATTTTATTGTGTCGCCGAGGCCCTTGAATGGCTGGCCCGGCGCTCCACGGAGGAAGCGGCAAATGGCTTTGCTGGATAAAGCGTACAAGCAGCGCATGGTTGGCGCCCTGGTGCTGGTGGCACTGGCGGTGATTTTCCTGCCGATGCTGTTTTCCCGCCAGGACGAGCAACGTCAAGTGACAGTCGAGGCGCCATCTGCACCGCAAGCGCCGGCTGTGCCGCAAGTGCAGCTCGAGCCGGTGGCCGTGCCTGAGCCGCAAGCGCTGCCGCAGGAGCCGGTACCGAGCGATGACGAAGTGGCCGAGCAATCGGCGCCGTCGATGCCGATTGCCGCAGCACCTGCACCGGCACCCGCGCCGACCCCGGCTCCGGCAGCCAAACCGGTTGCGCCTGCGCCCGTTGCCAAACCTGCTCCGGCACCGGCTCAGCCGATTGCTGCGGCTGCGACCAAACCTGACACCGCGCAAAGCCGGGTCGATGCGAACGGTCTGTCGGTCAGCTGGTCGGTGCAACTGGCCAGCCTGTCGAGCCGAGAGGGCGCGGAATCGCTGCAGAAAACCCTGCGCAGCCAAGGCTACAACGCTTACATCCGTTCCGCCGATGGCAAGAATCGGGTGTTCGTCGGGCCGCTGATCGAACGTGCCGAGGCTGATCGCCTGCGGGATGTGTTGAGCCGTCAGCAGAACCTCAAGGGTTTTGTCGTGCGCTTTCAGCCCGAGCGCGGCTAGGATCTATCGATTCGATTGAAATGCACTGAAAATCGCAGCTTACCGACAGCGGTGCGCTCTGCTAAAATGCGCCGCCTTATCCGTCTGTAGGCTGCACTGTGCCATTTACCCTGGTTGACTGGGCGATCGTTGCAATCATCGCCATCTCCGCTTTGATCAGTTTGAGCCGCGGCTTCGTCAAGGAAGCATTATCGCTGGTGACCTGGATCATCGCAGGAGCGGTTGCCTGGATGTTCGGTGGCTCACTGTCCGAGTACCTCGCCGGATACATCGAAACCCCATCGGCTCGCGTGATCGCGGGCTGTGCCATCATGTTTGTCGCCACACTGATCGTGGGCGCAATGATCAATTATCTTATCGGCGAGTTGGTGCGCGTGACCGGGTTGTCTGGCACCGACCGATTCCTGGGCATGGCCTTCGGCGCGGCGCGTGGCGTGTTGCTGGTGGTCGTGGCAGTCGGGCTGTTGAGCCTGGGGCCGGTACAGCAGGACGGGTGGTGGAAAGAATCACAGCTCGTGCCAAAGTTTCTATTGGTCGCCGACTGGTCCAAAAACCTGATTCTCGGGTGGAGCAGTCAGTGGCTTGCCAGCGGAATCAGCGTACCCGCTGATATTCCGTTCAAGGAGCAACTCTTGCCGTCGGCCAAAACGCCTCAGTGAGTGTTGTTCAGTTCAGATCCATTAAGTAGGGGTTGCGTCGCATGTGTGGCATCGTCGGTATCGTCGGTAAGTCGAACGTCAATCAGGCGCTGTATGACGCGCTAACCGTGCTCCAGCACCGCGGCCAGGACGCTGCCGGTATCGTGACCAGCCATGATGGCCGGTTGTTCTTGCGCAAGGACAATGGTCTGGTGCGTGACGTGTTTCAGCAGCGTCACATGCAGCGCCTGGTCGGCCACATGGGTATCGGCCACGTGCGTTACCCGACCGCCGGCAGCTCGACCTCGGCCGAAGCGCAGCCGTTTTACGTCAACTCGCCTTACGGCATCACACTGGCGCACAACGGCAACCTGACCAACGTTGAACAGTTGGCCAAGGAAATCTACGAATCCGACCTGCGTCACGTCAACACCAGTTCCGACTCGGAAGTGCTGCTCAACGTGTTCGCCCATGAGCTGGCCCAGCGCGGCAAGCTGCAGCCGACCGAAGAAGACGTGTTTGCCGCCGTGACCGACGTGCACAACCGTTGCGTCGGCGGTTACGCGGTGGTAGCGATGATCACCGGTTACGGCATCGTCGGTTTCCGTGATCCGCACGGCATCCGTCCGATCGTGTTTGGCCAGCGTCACACCGACGAAGGCGTCGAGTACATGATCGCTTCCGAAAGCGTGTCGCTGGACGTGCTCGGTTTCACCCTGATCCGCGACCTGGCCCCGGGCGAAGCGGTCTACATCACTGAAGACGGCAAGCTGCACACCCGTCAGTGCGCGACCAACCCGTCCCTTACCCCGTGCATCTTCGAACACGTTTACCTGGCGCGTCCGGATTCGATTATCGACGGCGTGTCGGTTTACAAGGCGCGTCTGCGCATGGGCGAGAAACTCGCCGAGAAGATCCTGCGCGAGCGTCCGGAGCACGACATCGACGTGGTCATCCCGATTCCGGACACCAGCCGCACCGCCGCGCTGGAGCTGGCGAACCATCTGGGCGTGAAATTCCGCGAAGGCTTCGTCAAGAACCGTTACATCGGCCGGACCTTCATCATGCCGGGCCAGGCGGCGCGCAAGAAGTCGGTTCGCCAGAAGCTCAACGCCATCGAGCTGGAATTCCGCGGCAAGAACGTGATGCTGGTCGACGACTCGATCGTGCGCGGTACCACCTGCAAGCAGATCATCCAGATGGCCC
The DNA here is from genome assembly GCF_052045635.1 of Pseudomonas sp. 22189. Taxonomy (NCBI): domain Bacteria; kingdom Pseudomonadati; phylum Pseudomonadota; class Gammaproteobacteria; order Pseudomonadales; family Pseudomonadaceae; genus Pseudomonas; species Pseudomonas sp. 22189. The sequence goes on along the minus strand of NZ_JBQEPG010000012.1, from coordinate 152,312 downwards.
GTGAAGCCGGCGCGAAAAACGTCTACTTCTGCTCGGCGGCCCCGGCCGTACGCTTCCCGAACGTTTACGGCATCGACATGCCGAGCGCTCACGAACTGATCGCACACAATCGTTCGACTCAGGACGTGGCGGATCTGATCGGCGCAGACTGGCTGATTTATCAGGACTTGCCTGACTTGATCGAGGCGGTCGGTGGCGGCAAGATCAAGATCGAAAACTTCGATTGCGCGGTGTTCGACGGCAAGTACGTCACCGGCGACGTCGACGAGGCTTACCTGGACAAGATCGAGCAGGCACGCAACGATGCTTCCAAGGTCAAGACCCAGGCGGTCAGTGCGATTATCGATCTGTACAACAACTGAGTTTCTACCGGCCCTGAGGGGCCGGTTTTGTATCTGGCAAAAGACTTTCATTTATTCAGAACAGGGCAAGGAGTGACAGCATGAGTCAGGAATGGGATGCCGGTCGGCTGGACAGCGACCTCGAAGGCGTAGCGTTCGATACCCTGGCCGTACGTGCCGGTCAGCACCGTACGCCGGAAGGCGAACACGGTGATCCGATGTTCTTCACTTCCAGCTATGTGTTCCGTACCGCCGCCGACGCGGCCGCGCGCTTTGCCGGGGAAGTGCCGGGCAACGTTTACTCGCGTTACACCAACCCGACTGTGCGCGCGTTCGAGGAACGTATTGCTGCGCTGGAGGGCGCCGAGCAAGCGGTTGCCACTGCCACGGGCATGGCCGCGATCATGGCGGTGGTGATGAGCCTGTGCAGCGCCGGCGATCACGTGCTGGTGTCGCGCAGCGTGTTTGGTTCGACCATCAGCCTGTTCGAAAAGTACTTCAAGCGTTTCGGCGTGGAAGTTGATTACGTGCCGCTGGCCGATCTGTCGGGTTGGGAAGCGGCAATCAAGCCGAACACCAAGCTGTTGTTCGTCGAGTCGCCGTCCAATCCGTTGGCCGAGCTGGTGGATATCACCGCGCTGGCGGAAATCGCTCACGCCAAAGGCGCGATGCTGGTGGTCGACAACTGCTTCTGCACGCCTGCCTTGCAGCAACCGCTGAAACTCGGTGCGGACATCGTCGTGCACTCGGCGACCAAGTTCATCGATGGCCAGGGCCGTTGCATGGGCGGTGTGGTGGCCGGTCGCAGCGAACAGATGAAAGAAGTCGTCGGTTTCCTGCGCACCGCCGGGCCGACCCTGAGCCCGTTCAATGCGTGGATCTTCCTCAAGGGCCTGGAAACCCTGAACCTGCGGATGAAGGCGCACTGCGCCAACGCTCAGCAACTCGCCGAGTGGCTGGAGCAGCAGGACGGTATCGAGAAGGTGCATTACGCCGGGCTCAAGAGCCATCCGCAACACGAGCTGGCCCAGCGTCAGCAGAAGGGCTTCGGTGCGGTAGTCAGTTTCGAGGTCAAGGGCGGCAAAGAGGGCGCATGGCGCTTTATCGATGCCACCCGCTTGATCTCGATCACTGCCAACCTTGGTGACAGCAAAACCACCATCACCCATCCGAGCACCACCTCCCACGGCCGTCTGGCGCCGCAGGAGCGTGAGGCGGCGGGGATTCGTGACAGCCTGATCCGCATTGCGGTCGGTCTGGAAGACGTGGCGGACCTGCAGGCCGACCTGTCGCGCGGTCTGGCGGCGTTGTGATCGAGTTGTCGACGCCGACGGCGGGTACCCATGGCCGTGTGGCGCTGGTCACCGGCGCCGCGCGTGGCATCGGTCTGGGCATCGCGGCCTGGCTGATCAGCGAAGGCTGGCAAGTGGTGCTGACCGATCTTGATCGGGCACGCGGTTCGAAAGTGGCGAAGGTGCTGGGCGAGAATGCCTGGTTCATCGCCATGGACGTGGCGGATGAAAGTCAGGTGGCATTGGGTGTTGCTGAAGTGCTTGGGCAATTCGGTCGTCTCGATGCGTTAGTGTGCAACGCGGCGGTGGCTGATCCGCACAACATCACCCTGGAAAGTCTGGATCTGGCGTACTGGAATCGGGTGCTGGCAGTGAATCTCAGCGGGCCGATGCTGCTGGCCAAGCACTGCGCGCCGTATCTGCGCGCGCACAACGGCTCGATCGTCAATCTGGCCTCGACCCGTGCGCGGCAGTCGGAGGCAGATTCCGAGGCTTATGCGGCGAGCAAGGGCGGGTTGTTGGCGCTGACTCATGCGTTGGCGATCAGTCTTGGGCCGGAGATTCGGGTCAACGCGGTCAGTCCCGGCTGGATCGATGCGCGGGATCCTTCTGCGCGTCGAGCTGAGCCGCTGGCCGATGCCGATCATGCGCAGCATCCGGCGGGCAGGGTAGGGACGGTCGAGGATGTGGCGGCGATGGTTGCGTGGCTGTTGTCGCGCAATGCCGGGTTTGTGACCGGGCAGGAATTCGTCGTGGATGGTGGCATGACGAAAAAGATGATCTACAGCGAGTAGATCTCCTTTTTCTACTGAATTTGCGTTGAATGAACTGACGTCTTCGCGGGCAAGCCCGCTCCCACATGAGGAATGCATTTCCCTGTGGGAGCGAGCTTGCTCGCGAATGCAGTCTTGCAGGATGGAAACAATTTCGTCTTTTTCAGAAAAACTTCAATCCTGCTATTGACTTAGGTTCGCTACCTGCGTAAATTTCGCGGCCTCGGAGATGCAAACGGGTGATTAGCTCAGCTGGGAGAGCGTCTGCCTTACAAGCAGAATGTCGGCGGTTCGATCCCGTCATCACCCACCACTCCCGAGAAACTTGCGAAAGCAAGAGGTAGGCTGAAAGTGCCTCCACCGACGCGCAGCGGTAGTTCAGTCGGTTAGAATACCGGCCTGTCACGCCGGGGGTCGCGGGTTCGAGTCCCGTCCGCTGCGCCATATTTTACGAGTCAGACATTGTCTGGTTCGCGATTGAAAAGCACCGAAGCTTTCAGTCAAAACGAGTTAATTGAGCGCAAGCTCAAAGCGATACGCAGCGGTAGTTCAGTCGGTTAGAATACCGGCCTGTCACGCCGGGGGTCGCGGGTTCGAGTCCCGTCCGCTGCGCCATATCTGTTTCAAGGACCACTGAACGCCTTGAAACACCGAAAGCAACCGCTGGTTGTTTCGGAATCGATAGCAAAGACCCTGGTCGAAAGACCGGGGTTTTTTGTGTCTGAAATTTGGCTTTCCTCTCTTCCTCCCTCCTCAATCCAGCGCAAATCCCTGTGGGAGCGAGCCTGCTCGCGAAGGCGTCGGCACGTTAAAAATCAGTATTGGCTGGAAGAACGCTTTCGCGAGCAGGCTCGCTCCCACAAGGGGTGTCGATATGCCCTGCGATCTGCTGCGGTGCCACGTCGCATTGATTTTTTGATTCTTTAGTCAAATTTTTGTAACTGGTTGTTTGCTGCGAGCGCGGAAACCTTTAAAGTTAACCTTTCGGTCAGCTTTGCACTGTCAACACGCCCTTTGTTTCGCCAAGAAGGGCTTCTGCAAGACTCGAGATTCCCAGTAGATAACCAGAAGGGCGGACACATAACCGCCCAGAGGATGATCCATGTCCAACCGTGATATATCCCGGCGCTCGTTCCTCCAGGGCGGGCTGGTGGCGGGTGTGAGCGTCACGCTCACGCCGCTCAGCAGCCAGGCGCTGGCTGCCTTGATGGAAACCAGCGTCACCGTGCCGTCCGAGAAGTGGCTCGGCAACAACGGCAAGGCGCGTCAACGTAATGATGCGCTGTCCAAAGTTTGCGGCAGCAAAGTATTTGCCCGCGACATTCGCTCCAAGGACATGCCGGGCTGGCCTGAGCAACAGGGCCACGCCATGCTGCTGAAAACCATCAAGGCCGACCGTATCTACGCTGGCTACGACCTGTCGTGGCTCGGTGCCGACTTGCAACCTGACCGCATCGTCACCGCCGCCGATCTGGACAAGGACGGCATCGTCTTCCCGGAAGAGCACGCGCCGGACCCCTTGCTGCCGGAAGGCAAAGTGCCGATGTTCATCGGTCACCCGGTAGCAATCCTGATCTGGAACGATTTCGAGCGTTTCCGCCAGGCCAAGAACAAACTCAAATTCAATGACAAGGCGATTCGTTACGGTGCACAAGTGCCGTACTACGAAGGCGACCCTTATGGCAGCTTCCGCTACGTGCGCGTGGGCGGTCCGACCTCGGCCGACGAAGACGAATTCGCCAGCCTGAAAGACTCGATCCTGTTCCCGATGCTGAAGAACCGTCGGCCGGTGTGGAATTCCCAGCCGAACCTGCACGGCAACCTGACTGAGCGCGGTCTGTTCTACGCCGATCGCATGAAAAAACAGATCGACACCCCGCCAGACAACTGGCTGGTGTTCGACGAGCGCTACAAGACCCCGTCGATCGAACCGGCCGCAATGGAGCCGGACAACGGCAACGGCTGGTACGACCCGAAAACCAAGACCCTGCATTTCGTGGTCGCCACTCAGTGCCCGCTGGAAGCGGCGACCGAGACCGCGAAAATGATCGCGCCATCGCGCTTCGGCCTGGCCAACCTGAACATGCACCCGGGTTACACCGTGGGTTACGGTTCCAAAGACCACAACATCTTCGTCTACTACGCGGCCCTCGCGGCGCTGTACGGTGCCGGTGTGCCGATCCGTCTGGCGAATGACCGCTACGAGCAGTTCCAGAGCGGCATCAAGCGCCACCCGTTCGACATCCGCTATCAACTGGCGGTGGACAAGAACGACTACAGCTTCAAGATTTTCCGCGCTGAAATGAGCGTCGATGGTGGCGGTCGCATCAACTACAGCCCGTCGGTGGCGGCGGTGGGTGCTACGGCTGCGCAGTCGATCTACTACATGCCGCAGAATGACCTGCAGGTCACCGCTTACCATTCGCGAGGTGTTGAGGCGGGTTCGATGCGCGGTTACGGTACCCTGCAAAGCATGGCCTCGACCGAAATGATGGTCGACGAAATCGCCAATCGTCTCGGCGTTGACGCGATTGATCTGCGTCGCAAGAACGCCTTGCGTTCGGGGATGAAAAACACCCAGGGCGCGATCCCGGCGGGTGCTTTGCGCCTGCACGAAATTCTCGACAAGGCCTCGGTGCACGAAGTCTGGAAAAACCGCGACGCGATCAAGAAACAGCGCGAAGCTGCCGACCCGGACAACTGGTACGGCGTGGGTTTCGCCATTTGCCAGAAAGACTTCGGCACCGGTTCGGAAGCGCCGATGGCCAGCATCGAATTCACCGCTGAAGGTCGCATCACCCTGCGCCACATCGGTATCGAAATCGGCACCGGCATGTCCACGTCGCAGGCGCTGGTCGTTGCCGATTTCCTCGGCAGCCCGGCGCACGACGTGAAGACCGGCGAAACCGAATGGCAGGAAATGCAGCTGATCACCAGCGGCAACCCTTACATCATGAGTCAGGCCGAGCAGGACAACCTGCTGCGCAACCCGCGCTGGGTTGGCAAGCTGGCCTCGGCATCGTCCGCGACCAACTCGGCTTACTACTTCAGCCACGCCACCCGTGAAGCGGCGCGCGTGCTGTTCAACAACGGCTTGTGGCCGGCGGCTATGGAAATCTGGCGTCAGGGCCCTTACGGCGGTCAAGCCAACCCTTACGTGGTGCGTCGTGAAGATGCGCATTGGGTCGACGGCAAACTCACTGCCAACGGCATGCAGCCGTTGAGTTTTGAAGAGCTGGCCAAGCGCGCTCACGAGCGCGGTCTGGTCACCGGCGCCACCGTTCACGCGTTCAACCGCTGGAGCTGGGCCGAGGCCGAATACAGCATCGACGGTGTGCGCGAGCGTCTGCCGCTCGACGGTCTGGCGGTGAAGTACGGCGATGGTGCGCCGAAGGCGAAGAAGGCGCTGATGAACACGGCGGGTTTCCACCTGCTGGATCGCCAGAACATCAACTACCCGGTGGTTCAGTTGAACAACGCTGCGGTGACTTACTACAGCCCGGTCGCGACGCTGGTCGAGCTGAAGGTCAATAAAGGCTCGGCGGAAGTCGAAGTGCTCAACCACCATTCGTGGGTCGAGTGCGGTCGGGTGCTGGTCGAAGAACTGGTCAAGGGCCAGCTTGAAGGCGGGATCGCGATGGGTATCGGTCACGCATTGATGGAAGAGATGCCGCTGTACGAAGGCGGACCGGGGGAGGGTGACTGGAACTTCAACCGTTATCGCCTGCCGATGGCCCGTCACGTCGCGGTGTGGAAGCAGACTGCGGAGATTCTGCCGCCGCTGTCACCAAGCGATCCGTCCAAAGGCATCGCTGAAGTGGTGATGATCCCGGTGGTCGGTGCCATCGGTAACGCGGTGGCGCACGCCATCGGTAAACGTGTTCGCGATCTGCCAATCACTGCTGCGCGCATCAAGGAGGCCCTCAATGGCTAACCGTCCGCTTCAACTGACCCTCAATGGTCAATCCGTCGGCCCGGTGGACATCCCTGATGACCTGCCGATGATCGACTATCTGCACGAATACAAGAACCTCACCGGTTCGCGCCTGGGCTGCGGCCAGGGTATCTGCCACGCCTGCGTGGTGATCGTCGACAACCCGGACGGCACCAGCGAAGAAGTGCGCACCTGCATCACTGGCGCGCATTACTTCGAAGGCAAAAAAGTCCGCACCATCGAAAGTCATGCCAAGCGTGATGAGAGCGGTCAGGTCACCGAGCTGAACCCGATCCAGCAGCGGTTCGTCGACGAATTCGCCTTCCAGTGCAGCTACTGCGCGCCGGGCTTCGTCAACGCCGCGACGGTGCTGGTGGAGAAGCTGCAGCGCCAGCCGATCGTCAAAAGCCAGCTGGAAAAAGTCATCGAGGACAGCCTCGGCCACCACATCTGCCGTTGCACCGGGTACGTGCGTTACTACAACGCCACGCGCAACGTGCTGACCGATCTCGGCCTGGTCAAGGAGGGTTGAGCATGAAGCATCTATTGACCCGCCTGACCCTGGCGGTCGGGCTGGCTGCGCCGGTGTTGTTTGCTCACGCGGATGATCAGGTCAAGCGTGGCGAATACCTCGCCCGCGCGGCCGACTGCATGGCGTGCCACACCGCACCGGGCGGCGCGCCGTTTGCTGGCGGGCTGCCGATCGTCTCGCCATTCGGCACGATCTACGGTACCAACATCACCCCGAGCAAAGAGCACGGCATCGGCTTGTACAGCGATGACGAATTCTTCGCTGCGCTGACCGAAGGCAAGCGTCGCGACGGCGCCAATCTGTATCCGGCGATGCCCTACACCTCGTATCACTTGGTGCCGCGGGAAGACTCGGACGCGATTCATGCGTACCTGAAAACCATCGAGCCAATCGAGCGCGCCGCGCCGGTCACCAGCCTGAGTTTTCCGTTCAACGTGCGTCCTGGTCTGATCGGCTGGAACATGCTGTACGGCAAGGCCTTGAAGCTGGAATCTGCCGAAGGCAAAAGCGAAGCCTGGAAGCGCGGCCAGTACATGGTCGAAGTGCTCGGTCACTGCGGCGAATGCCACACGCCACGCGGTCTGCCGGGCGCGATGCAATTGGACAAGCGCCTGACCGGCGGCATCCTCAACGGTTATCTGGCACCGAGCCTGCTCGCCACCGATCTGGCGGCGCGTGGCTGGAATCAGCAGGACTTGAGCGCGTTCCTCAAGCACGGCATGAGCGCCCAGGGCACGATGTTCAACGAGATGTTCCCGGTGTTTCACAACAGCACCCAGGGCCTGAACGATCAGGATCTGGCGGCGATGGCGACGTTCCTGCTTGGCGACAAGCCGCCCGCGGCGAAAGAGCTGACTGAAGTGTCGCTGGACAAGCTCAGCCCGAGCGCCCAGCGCGGCCGTCAGGAATATTTGAACGTCTGCGCCGGTTGCCATGCTGCCGGTGGCGAAGGCAAGCCGCACATCGCCGTGGCCATGCGCGGCAACACCACGCTGCGTCTGGAAGATCCGCGCAATCTGTTGCGGGTGATCGAGGACGGCATCGGCGAGCAGAAATTCGCCGGGTTCGAACACATGCAGCCGATGCCGGGTTTCGCCGACAAGCTCAAGCCTGAGCAACTGACCGATCTGCTGAACTACCTGCGTCAAGGCTGGGGCGGTCAATCGGCTGAACTGGCGGTCAGCGACGTGCAGAAGCTGCAGGCTGACGCTCCGGCCGTCGAGCACAAGGCGCACTGACATGCAGCATCTCGATCTACAGGTTGTGCGGCGGGCACTGGAGTGGTCGGTGGCGGGGCAGCGCATTTGGCTCTGTACGGTGCTGACCACTTACGGCTCGGCGCCGCGTGCGCCGGGTTCGCTGCTGGCGGTGAACGATAGCGGCCAGTGGATCGGGTCGCTGTCCGGTGGCTGCGTCGAGGAAGACTTTCTCGCGCGCGTCGCTGAAGGTGCGTTTCTCGATGCGGTCAATGTGGTGCGTTACGGCGAAGGTGATGATCCGCGCTCGCGGGTCAGCCTGCCCTGTGGCGGTATTCTCGACGTATTGGTAGAGAAATTTGACGCCGACGGTGAAGTGCAGGCGCATCTTCTTGAGCTTGAATCGGCGTTGCTCGGCCAGCGTCGTCTGATTCGCGAGGTCGATCTGGGCAGTGGTGCGCGCAGTCTGTTCGCGGATCGCGAGCAGGGCGCGCGCATCGAGCGCGAGATCGACCGGGTGCGGATTCGCATCGGTGCCGCGCAGCGCTTGCTGCTGGCGGGTTACTCCAGCGTGGCGCAGGCCTGTGCCGAGTTCGCGGTCGGTCTCGGCTTCGAAGTGATTCTTTGCGATCCGCGCGACGAAGTGCTCGAAGGCGTGGTGCTGAATGGCGTGGAGATTCGTCGGCAATTGCCGTCAGTGTTTATCGCCGATGGCGGCTGTCACAGCGATACCGCGGTGGTAGCGCTGACCCATGATCCGCGCATCGACGACCTGGCAATGATGGAAGCGGTACGCACCGAAGCGTTTTACATCGGCGTCATGGGCTCGCAGCAGACCTCGCAGAAACGTTTTGAGCGCCTGCGCAGGATTGGTGGGCTGGGGGAGATCGAACTGGCGCGGATTCATGCGCCGATCGGGCTTAACCTGGGCAGCAAGACACCGGCGGAGATCGCTTTGGCGGTGCTGGCGGATATCTTGCGGATTCGTAGCGGGATCGCCCGGGATCAGCTCTGATCTGGATTTTGCAAATATTTGTGGCGAGGGAGCTTGCTCCCGCTGGACTGCGCAGCAGGCCTTCTTTTCAGATAAAAGGGAGTCCGCTGCGCGAACCGGCGGGAGCAAGCTCCCTCGCCACAGTTGTTTGCCAGTCAAGAAAACTGATCAGAACCCCAGCTTGTCACGCAACCCGTAATACCACGCACCCAACGCCGCAAATGGCGTGCGCAGCAACTGCCCGCCCGGGAACGGGTAGTGCGGCAGATCGGCAAACGCATCAAAACGCTCAGCCTGACCACGCAACGCTTCCGCCAGCACTTTGCCGGCCAGATGCGTGTACGTCACGCCGTGGCCGCTGCAGCCCTGCGAGTAATAAATGTTGTCGCCAAGGCGTCCGACCTGCGGCAGGCGCGACAGGGTCAGCAGGAAATTGCCGGTCCAGGCGTAGTCGATCTTCACGTCCTTGAGCTGCGGAAAAGCCTTGAGCATTTTCGGGCGGATGATCGCTTCGATGTTCGCCGGGTCCCGCGCGCCATAAACCACACCGCCGCCGAAGATCAGGCGCTTGTCGCCCGTCAGGCGGTAGTAGTCGAGCAGGTAGTTGCAGTCCTCGACGCAGTAATCCTGTGGCAGCAGGGATTTTGCCAGTTCTTCGCCCAGCGGTTCGGTAGTGATCACCTGAGTGCCGCACGGCATCGATTTGGCTGCCAATTCCGGCACCAGATTGCCGAGGTAGGCGTTGCCGGCGACGATGATGAACTTGGCCCTGACCTTGCCTTGTGGCGTGTGCACCACCGGGTTGGCACCGCGCTCGATGCGCACGGCCGGCGATTGCTCATAAATCGTGCCGCCGAGGGACTCCACCGCAGCGGCTTCACCGAGCGCCAGGTTCAGCGGGTGGATGTGACCACCGCTCATGTCGAGCATGCCGCCGACGTACTGATCGCAGGCGACCACTTCGCGAATGCGGCGCTGGTCGAGCAGTTCCAGTTGCGTGTGGCCGAAGCGCTCCCACAGGCGCTTCTGCGATTCCAGGTGACCCATCTGCTTGGCGGAGAGGGCGGCGAACACGCCGCCGTCCTTCAGGTCGCACTGGATGTTGTACTTGGCCACGCGCTCACGAATGATCCGACCGCCTTCGAAGGCCATCTGCCCGAGCAGTTGTGCTTGCTTGGGGCCGACTGTGCGCTCGATGACGTCGATGTCGCGGCTATAGCTATTGACGATCTGCCCGCCATTGCGCCCCGACGCACCGAAACCGACCTTCGCCGCTTCCAGTACCGTGACGCGAAAACCATTTTCCAGCAGAAACAGCGCCGAGGACAGCCCGGTGTACCCGGCGCCGATCACACAGACATCCGTCTCCACATCATCCTGCAAGGTCGGACGTGGCGGTACGGCATTGGCCGACGCAGCGTAATAAGACTCTGGGTAAGGGGTGTTCGCCATCCTGCAGCCTCTGTTTAATATATTTTACGAGTGCGCCGATCCTACCCGAGTTGAAAAACCTCCGCCAGCCACCGGAAAATCTTATCTACCGGCCCGAAATTAAATATTTTGCATATTCATAGGGTTAGGTAAAAAAAAGGTGTTGACACCCCTCCGGAATTCCGTAGAATGCCGCCTCACAGCAGGCACGTAGCTCAGTTGGTTAGAGCACCACCTTGACATGGTGGGGGTCGTTGGTTCGAGTCCAATCGCGCCTACCAAACAAAATCCGCTCTGCTGGGCGGTCTGGAAGGGCTCACCGAAAGGTGGGCCCTTTTTTGTTGTCTGCGATTTGTCAAAGCCTTGCTCCAGGCGCTCGCCTCAATCCATCCGATCTTTCGTTACCCTGACCGCTTAGCGTGTTTCGAAATAACACGACCTGCTGATATGGCGTTCTGTGCTTTTTTTGGATCCGTCGAAAAAGTGTGGATATTGAAGGGGTTACCCGTATTTTTAACCGGCCGGTGATCAAAAAAATGTTGTTGCTGATCGTGAACTTCAGTAACATCTGCCCCGCGTTCACCACCACGGTTTATGCATTTTTAAATCCCAAGCTTCCATCAGCTGCTTGGGATTTTTTTTGCCTGCGATTTGGCCAATCCCGTTCTCTGTCCCCTTGCTTCCTGCGCGAAGCTTTCCAGTCCCACTGCTGTGTGCGGGCGAAACCGGTTTTTTTCGACTACTACTGACTGGCGTTTTCCACGGCTTTCTCAAGGAGTTCGTCGATGCTGGTTCATTGGTTTCTCGCCGCTATTCATCTCTTGGCTTTTGCACTGGGCTTCTGGGCCGTGTTGACCCGTGGCACGGCGTTCAGTCGTCTGGCGACTGGCGTCGGTGAAGCAAAGCGGGTTTTGCTCGCTGATAATCTGTGGGGCATTGCTGCGCTGGTGCTGCTGGTGACTGGCGGCATGCGCGCCTTTGGCGGGTTTGAAAAGGGCGCTGACTACTATCTGCACCAGCCGCTGTTTCATTTGAAGATGACGTTGTTCGTGCTGCTTCTGTTGATTGAGCTGGCGCCGATGATCACGCTGGTCAAATGGCGGATCGCATTGGCGCGAGGCAAGGTGTTCGATACCACGCGTGCAAAGCTGTATGCACGGATCAGTCACGTCGAGGCGCTGTTGTTGGTATTGATGGTGATTGCAGCCACCGGCATGGCGCGCGGCGTGACGTTCGGCTAACAAGGAGCAATTCCCTGTGTGCTCTCGGAAATGTCTGACAGCCAGGCTGGGCAGTCGCAGGTAGTATCGCGCTGCAGGGGAGGACGGGGGCGAATGAAGTAGAGCGATGGGATGTGTCAGGCGCCGTGCCCAGTGGGCTGGGGAGCGGATGGCAATACGGCGCGTGTATCTCTAGCCAGTCATTATGCAAAGCAAACGAACTGGCTACTGACTGCAATGCGGTTCAGGGCGTTTGTGGCTTGTCCGGGGCGGTCAGGCCGGCCTGAATGCGCTGATAGATTTCTTCACGGTGTACGGCAACGTTTTTCGGAGCATTGATGCCGATACGGACTTGCTGACCGCTTACGCCGAGGATGGTGATCGTAATGTCATCACCAATATTTATGCTTTCACCGACTTTGCGGGTGAGTATCAGCATGGTCTTCTCCTTGATTGCTTTGTAGGGCACCTGATTCAGACAGTGCAGAGGTCGGTGGTACGTATAGATTAGTGCGAAGTCTCACGGTTTGGGTGCCTCTTTCTGACGCGCAGATGCGGCATTAATTCCCAGGGCGTAACTATACAGAGGCTGCAATCATCAATCTCGTTGTTTTGTGCCCATTTTGCGGGCCTCGCGAAGTATTTATGAATGTTAAGATCGCCGCTTTGTGATTTTCGAGGAAAGCGTTGTGCGCAAATTGGTCTGGATGGTCGCGGCACTGGCATTGGCAGGGTGTGGCGAAGGCAAGAGTGTAGACGTGCAGAAGCCGAAAACGACAGTCGCAGCCGCGCCTGTGGCGGCATCTTCTGCGCAGTGGGACCTCGAAGTGCGCGGCGAAACACCTCAGGCTGTCAGCGACCTGAGTGGCTGGTTGATCGAGCATGCGTTCGTGCCGACCGTGATCAAGGACAGCAGCGGCAAGACGCGGATCCTGATTGGTCCGTTCAACTCCCAGGCCGACGCGCAAGCGCGCAAGGTCGAGGTGGATGCAGCATTGGTGAAGGCCAAGAAGCAGAACGTCGAATCGGTGATCGTCGAGCATCCGCTCGCACCGTAAGCCGCACTTTCAGCGGAGCGGCCTAAAGGACATCGCAGTCGACTCGTCTTATACGAGTCAATCACGATTTCTCGAAGGAGCTCCGCATGGCCTCCGCCGCTCCCTATAAGCTTTTCAATGCGGTTTTGCGCCGCAAGACGCTGGTGAGTCCGCACATGATGCGGATCACGCTCGCCGACCCTTCAATAGGTGGCATGGCCACTTGGGCGCCGGATCAGCGCGTCAAACTGTTCTTCCCTGCTGAAGATGGATCCCCTGCGAGCCTTGCACAGGAGGAGGGCTGGTACGCGCGTTTTCGTTCGATGTTGGCGAGCCGTCGACCGGCAATGCGCACTTACACCATTCGTCATTTACGCGCTGATCTGGGCGAGGTCGACATCGATTTTGTCCTGCATGGCGAGACCGGTCCCGCGTCGCGCTGGGCGCTGCGTGCGCAGCCGGGAGCGTCGATGCAGATTCTTGCTCCCGGCAGCGGTTTTTCCGCGCAGGACGCCGGAGGGTTCGAATGGAAACCGCCAAAGCTACTCAAACAGGTTTTGCTGGTGGCCGATGCCACGGCATTGCCGGCGGCGATGGGTATTCTTGAAGAATTGTCCGCCATGGCTGAGCCGCCCCAGACTCAGGCGTACTTTGAAGTCGACAGTTTGGCAGACATACTCTCGGTGCCAGACTGGCCCGGGCTGGCGGTGCAGTGGCTGGTTCGCGATCAGGGGCCAGAAGCAGTGGCTGGCGCGCTGATGGTCGAGGCGGTGCAGCAGGCGTTCTTGCCTGCAGAGGATTCATCGGTCGGGCAAGCAGCCGAACTCGCCGAAGTCGATATCGACAAAGACATTCTCTGGGAGATCGCCAACACGGCCCCCGAAGGTTTTTATGGCTGGATTGCCGGCGAAAGTGCTGCGGTCATGCGTCTGCGCAAATACCTGATCAAGGAATGCGGTATCCCCCGTGAGTCACTCAATCTGATGGGCTACTGGCGCTACGACAAGGCTGGCAGTTAGGCACAAAAAAGGCCTCGAACATCACGTTCGAGGCCTTTTCCTTTGAGCTGGAGGGTCAGCCGCAGGCTTTCAGGTTCACCGGGCCGACAAATTCATTGCCGTGTCCCATGACGCACGCCACGCTCTGATTACGCTGGCGTTCCCAGTCTTGCACCGGGTACGTCTTGTCCCAGGCTTCGTAAAGCTGCCGATCCTGTTTCGACAGGCGCAAGCCGTACTGCTTGCTCATGTAGAAATAGGTGCGCGCGATCATGCCGCGAATCGACGGGCGAGGCATGACCTTCTTGGCCTTGAAGTCGACTTGAGTCAGGCACGAGCCATACTGACCGGATTGCACCGGCAGCCAGCCATAACTGAAATTGCTGCGATCACCGTTGACCTCGCCAATGCTCGGTACCAGGTTGTGCAGGTCGGCTTCGGCTTTCTGATAACTCGGGTCGTAGCGTGTGCAGTTCTTGCGCCCGCCCGACTGCCAGCATTGACGCTGGTGACCGAATTCCCACGCCGGGACAATGTGCTCCCATTCGATGCGCGAAGCGCGCTTGGCATTTTTGCGTGGCACATAACCGCAAGCCTTCAAGTCCACCTTGTTGCCAGTGTATTTGCATCCGCAGTAAAACTCGGTGGACTGCGGTGCATACAGCTTCCAGGCGGCTTTCTTGGCCTCGGTAAAGGTGCGGGGAGCGCCAGCCTGGGCGCCAAAAGCGATGAACAGCAACAATAATGCAAAACAGCGGACACTCATTGAATCAATCTTCCTTCGGCACAACCCAAAAAATCTGCACGCCGCCATCGTCGCGATAGGCGAGTGTGACGTTGTCGTTCTCGTCGATTTCCTCGAGCAGTTGCTCCCATGCATCCACAGGCTCGTCCGGCAGACGGAAGATCAAGGCGGCTTTGGCTTTTTGTGCGGTAGGGGAATTGATGATTTTTTGAACGCGCATACCCATGCGTTCGTAAGCGTCAGGAGCATCAGGGGAGGTGGCCACGAGGTTATCCTTATTAAGCTGTACGTGTATACAGTATTTAACTGTAAGCATTTTCGCAACTGCTTAAAATTCAAGAAAATCCTCTGACAGCGCTTTTGCGATTTTGGTGTAAGCCGGGTCGATTATTTTGTGCGAAAAAGTCGCGCGCAGCGTAGGTGGCTGCACCACCCGCCGCGCGGGCGAGTGGTGAGCAGGTTGCCCGATCCGGAAAGGCTCAGGCGAGGGTCAATCAATATTCCCAGAACATCCGTTGCAGCTCTTTGCTGTCGTTGGTTTTGGTCAGGGCGACCATGGCCAGGATCCGAGCTTTTTGCGGGTTCAGGTCGTGAGCGACGACCCAATCGTATTTGTCGTCAGGCTGTTCGGCGTTACGCAGAACGAAACCACCAGCGTTCACGTGGGACGAGCGGATGATCTGCACGCCGTCTTTGCGCAGGGCTTGCAGGCTCGGCACTACGCGCGAAGAAACCGAACCATTACCGGTACCGGCATGGATGATGGCCTTGGCGCCGGCCTGGGCCAGTGCTTTGTAGGCGGTGTCATCAACGTTGCCGTAGGAATAGGCGATTTCTACGTCAGGCAGGCTCTTGATGTTCTTGATGTCGAATTCCGAGTCCATGGTGTGGCGCTTGGCTGGCAAGCGGAACCAATAGGATTTGCCTTCAACCACCATGCCCAGCGGACCCCAAGGGCTTTTGAACGCCTCGATCTTGATGTTGATCATTTTGCTCACGTCGCGACCGGACTGGATCTCGTCATTCATGGTCACCAGCACGCCTTTGCCGTGCGCTTCTTTGCTGCTGGCGACGGCGACGGCGTTGTACAGGTTGAGCATGCCGTCCGCCGACATGGCGGTGCCTGGACGCATCGAGCCGACGACGATGATCGGCTTGTCGGTCTTCTCTACCAGGTTGAGGAAGTAGGCGGTTTCTTCCAGGGTGTCGGTGCCGTGGGTGATGACGATGCCATCGACGTCTTTGCTGTCGGCCAGTTCCGATACGCGGCGACCCAGTTGCAGCAGGTTGTCGTTGGTGATGCTTTCCGAGGCGATCTGCATGACTTGTTCGCCACGCACGTTTGCCAGTTTGCTCAACTCGGGGATGCCGGCAATCAGTTGTTCAATGCCAACCTTGGCCGCCTGGTAAGTGGCGCTGTTGGCTGCGCTGGCGCCGGCACCGGCAATGGTGCCGCCAGTGGCAAGTACCACGACGTTGGCGAGTTTGGTCTGGGTTTCGACTTCTTTTGCCTGAAGGGCGGTTGGCAGGAGCAGGAGGAGGGCCAAAGCGCCCGGTACCAAGGTGTTGAAAGCAGATTTCATTATTTTTCTCTCTAGTAGTGAGACGGTGCTGATGCAGGTTCATCTAGATGCGCCCCGAGCCGATCTGAATGCTCGGGTGCAGGCTAGGGAGCAGGATCCGTACCAGTGCTACTTTGCTTCAGAGAGATGTTTAACTTCATGATTTGCATCAGGTTTTTTTGAAATGGCCAATGGTTGGGCCGATCACCTGTCCGGGTTTCCGAATATTGGGGCCTTTCATGTTCGGTTCACCGAAAAGGACTACAGGCCTTGGTGAACGAAACGGCTTCCCGGTTTCGGCTTTTCTGCTAAAGAAACCCGTCAGCAGGCCGATGGGTGTTAAAGGAAACGATTATTTAGGGAGTTCACATGTCACTGACGATCGGTTTTTCACATCCCGGCGCAGTCACCATCGGCGGTAAAACCGCAGCGACAATCAATGCAATGAACCAGGCGGAAGCAGACGCATCCGAAGAGGCGCTGGGCGTTGAAAAAGAGCAAAGCAACCAGGTCAGAACCGGTGGGCCTGCGCAAGAAGCCAGCCAGGCGAGTAATGCTGACAGCGGCGATAGCCTGAGCATCACCGTCAAAATGCTGCTCAAGCGGATGCAGGAATTGCAGAAGCAACTGCAAGAACAGCAACAGCAATTGGCGGCGGCGCAGGCGGCAAGTTATCCGACGCCCGAGGCCAAGTCACAGGCGGTCATGTCCGTTCAGGGCCAGATCGCGCAAACCAGCGGCGCGCTGATGGAAGTCGCGGCGGCACTGGTCAAGGAAATGTCCAAGGATTCAACCAGCGGCAACCTGGTCAGCACCACGGCTTAAGCGGGGAAGGGCGAATCCGACGATTCGCCCTGCAATAAAACGATGATTTCTGATTGTTGACAAATGTCAGCGGGATTCGCATAGTTCGGTCTACGCAAACGTTTGCGCGGCTTCCCCGGTGCACTATTGGCCGGAAGAGAGCGCTGAAGCCTACGCCAGCGCGAGCGTTGCTCACAATAATCATAAGATCGGAGTGAACCCATGAAGCTGCCATTCGCTGGACGTCTTCTTGCTGTCGCTATGCTGGCTGCCGCAGCCGCCGCACTACCTGTCTCTTCGGCCTTCGCCGAGTCCCCGGAAAAACCCAAAGTCGCATTGGTCATGAAATCCCTGGCCAACGAATTCTTCCTGACCATGGAAGATGGCGCCAAGGCTTACCAGAAAGAACACTCCGCTGATTTCGACCTGATCTCCAACGGCATCAAGGACGAGACCGATACCGCCGGCCAGACCCGCATCGTCGAGCAGATGATTCTGGCCAAGGTCAACGCGCTGGTCATTGCACCGTCCGATTCCAAGGCCATGGTGCCGGTGATCAAGAAAGCCGTCGATGCCGGCATCACCGTGATCAACATCGACAACCAGCTCGATCCGCAAATCGTCAAAAGCAAAAATATCAGTGTGCCATTCGTAGGGCCGGACAACCGCAAGGGTGCGCGTCTGGTCGGTGAGTACCTGGCCAAGCAACTGAAGGCCGGTGACGAAGTCGGCATCATCGAAGGTGTGTCCACCACCACCAACGCCCAGCAGCGCACCGCCGGCTTCAAGGATGCGATGGATGCGGCGCAGATCAAGGTGGTCTCGTTGCAATCGGGCGACTGGGAAATCGACAAGGGCAACAAGGTTGCAGCTTCGATTCTCAGCGAATACCCGGATGTGAAAGCGCTCTTGGCGGGTAATGACAGCATGGCTGTCGGCGCTGTTTCCGCTGTGCGCGCTGCCGGCAAGGCGGGCAAGGTACAAGTGGTCGGTTACGACAATATCAACGCGATCAAGCCGATGCTCAAGGACGGTCGCGTGCTGGCGACGGCCGATCAGTTCGCTGCCAAGCAGGCTGTGTTCGGTATTGAGACCGCGCTGAAAATCCTCAAGGGCGAAAAAGTCGACAGCGGCGCCAATGGCGTGATCGAAACGCCAGTCGAGCTGGTCACCCAGTAAGTCTTCCGGCGACACAACGGCGCTCGTCCGTCCGGACGAGCGCATGGAGAGTTTTTATGTCAGTTTCCGCCCCGAACGCTGTCCTCTCGGTCAGCGGTATCGGTAAGACCTATGCGCAGCCGGTGCTCACGGGCATCGACTTGACGCTGATGCGCGGTGAAGTGCTGGCGCTGACCGGCGAGAATGGTGCCGGTAAAAGCACGCTGTCGAAGATCATTGGTGGTCTGGTTACGCCGACCACAGGCCAGATGCAGTTCCAGGGCAAAGACTACCGCCCCGGCAGCCGTACCCAGGCTGAAGAGCTGGGCGTGCGCATGGTCATGCAAGAACTCAATCTGCTGCCAACCCTGTCGGTGGCGGAAAACCTGTTTCTCGACAACCTGCCCAGCAACGGCGGCTGGATCAGTCGCAAGCAATTGCGCAAGGCCGCCATCGAAGCCATGGCGCAGGTCGGTCTCGATGCGATTGATCCGGACACTCTGGTCGGCGAGTTGGGTATCGGGCATCAGCAGATGGTCGAGATCGCGCGCAACCTGATCGGCGATTGTCATGTGCTGATTCTTGATGAGCCGACGGCCATGCTCACTGCCCGTGAAGTGGAAATGCTCTTTGAGCAGATCACCCGTTTGCAGGCGCGAGGCGTTGCGATCATCTATATCTCCCACCGCCTGGAAGAGCTGGCCCGAGTTGCGCAACGCATTGCTGTGCTGCGTGACGGCAATCTGGTCTGCGTCGAGCCGATGGCCAACTATAACAGTGAGCAGTTGGTGACCTTGATGGTCGGCCGTGAGCTGGGCGAACACATCGACATGGGCCCGCGCAAGATTGGCGCGCCAGCCCTGACGGTCAAGGGCCTGACCCGCTCCGACAAGGTGCGCGATGTTTCCTTTGAAGTGCGTGCTGGCGAGATTTTCGGGATTTCCGGGCTGATCGGAGCCGGGCGCACTGAATTGCTAAGGCTGATCTTCGGTGCCGATCTGGCCGACAGCGGCACGATCGCGCTGGGTTCGCCGGCGCGGGAGGTCAGTGTGCGTTCACCGGTTGATGCAGTGAAGCACGGCATCGCCCTGATCACCGAAGACCGCAAGGGCGAAGGCCTGCTGCTCAGTCAGTCGATCAGCGCCAACATTGCTTTGGGCAACATGCCGGAAATTTCCCGGGCCGGGGTCGTCAATAACAGCAACGAAATTTCCTTGGCGCAGCGTCAGATCAACGCCATGCGCATCCGCAGTTCGAGCCCGACCCAATTGGTTTCCGAGCTGTCTGGCGGCAATCAGCAGAAGGTCGTGATCGGGCGCTGGCTGGAGCGTGATTGCTCGGTGCTGTTGTTCGACGAGCCGACTCGCGGCATTGATGTGGGTGCCAAGTTCGATATCTATGCCTTGCTGGGCGAGTTGACACGTCAGGGCAAGGCGCTGGTGGTGGTATCCAGTGACCTGCGCGAGCTGATGCTGATCTGCGACCGGATCGGCGTTCTGTCGGCAGGGCGTTTGATCGATACCTTCGAGCGCGACAGCTGGACCCAGGATGATTTGCTTGCTGCCGCGTTCGCCGGCTACCAAAAACGTGATGCGCAGCTCAATGAAGCGGCGCCTAGGGAACTCCCATGAAAACTGCATCTTCTGCCGGCAAACGTGGTGGCAATTTCTACGGTCTTGGCACCTATCTGGGCCTGGCGGGTGCCTTGTTGGCGATGGTGGCGTTGTTCTCGGTCATGAGCAGCCACTTTCTGTCCTATGACACCTTCAGCACGCTGGCCAACCAGATCCCCGATCTGATGGTGCTGGCGGTGGGCATGACCTTCGTGCTGATCATCGGCGGCATCGACCTGTCGGTCGGTTCGGTGCTGGCACTTGCCGCCTCGACAGTCAGCGTAGCGATTCTCGGCTGGGGCTGGAGCGTGTTGCCGTCCGCTCTGCTTGGAATGGCGGTGGCTGCACTGGCGGGTACGGTGACCGGTTCGATCACTGTGGCGTGGCGTATTCCGTCATTCATCGTTTCGCTCGGTGTGCTGGAAATGGCCCGTGGACTGGCTTATCAGATGACCGGTTCGCGCACCGCCTACATCGGTGATTCGTTTGCCTGGCTGTCGAACCCGATCGCCTTCGGTATCTCGCCGTCGTTCATCATTGCCTTGCTGGTGATCTTCATCGCGCAAGCGGTGTTGACCCGTACCGTGTTCGGTCGCTACCTGATTGGTATCGGCACCAACGAAGAAGCGGTGCGTCTGGCCGGGATCAATCCAAAACCGTACAAGATTCTGGTGTTCAGCCTGATGGGGCTGCTTGCGGGCATCGCCGCGCTGTTCCAGATTTCCCGTCTGGAAGCGGCGGATCCGAATGCCGGCTCCGGCCTCGAACTGCAAGTGATCGCCGCCGTGGTCATTGGTGGCACCAGCCTGATGGGGGGGCGTGGTTCGGTGATCAGCACCTTCTTCGGCGTGTTGATCATTTCGGTGCTCGCCGCCGGTCTGGCGCAGATCGGTGCGACCGAGCCGACCAAGCGCATCATCACCGGTGCGGTGATCGTCATTGCGGTGGTACTCGATACCTATCGCAGTCAACGCGCCAGTCGACGGGGCTAAGTCATGGCAACGATCAAGGATGTGGCGGCGCTCGCGGGGATTTCCTACACCACGGTTTCTCACGTGGTGAACAAGACCCGGCCGGTCAGTCAGGAGGTGCGGTTGAAGGTCGAGGCGGCCATCAAAAGCCTCGATTACGTGCCAAGTGCCGTGGCGCGCTCACTGAAAGCCAAGACCACTGCGACCATTGGCTTATTGGTGCCTAACAGCCTCAACCCGTATTTTGCCGAGTTGGCTCGGGGTATCGAGGATTACTGTGAGCGTAACGGCTATTGCGTGATCCTTTGCAACTCTGACGATAACCCGGAAAAACAGCGCAGCTATTTGCGCGTGCTGCTGGAGAAGCGCATTGACGGCCTGATCGTCGCCTCCGCCGGTGGCGACATCGGGCTCGCGCAAGGGCTGGCCGGGGTGAAAACGCCGATGGTCATCGTCGACCGTGGACTGGATGGCGTGGACGCCGATCTGGTGCGCATCGATCATGAATATGGTGCCTATCTGGCGACGCGGCACCTGCTGGAGCTGGGCCATCGTGACATCGCCACCATCGGTGGTCCGTCGAGCACCAGCGTGGCGCAAATGCGTCAGGCCGGTTTTTGTCGGGCGCTGCAGGAGGCGGGCATCACCGTGCGGCCCGAACGCATGCTGGAAAGCGATTTCACCAGTACTGGTGGCTACAGCGCGGCGGCGATCCTGCTCGAAGGCAATCCGCCGAGCGCGATCTTCGCCGGAAACGACATGATCGGTATCGGTGTGCTGCGTGCGGCGGCCGAGCGCAATGTGCGCGTGCCAAGCGAGCTTTCGGTGATCGGCTTCGACGATATCCAGATGAGCCGTTATGTGTACCCGGCGCTGACCACCGTTGGTCAGTCGATCCTGCAGTTGGGCGAGATGGCTGCCGAAGTGCTGCTGCGAAGGATTGCTACCCCGAGTCTGGTCACCGATCAACGAATCGTGACCCCGAGTATTGTCTTGCGCGAATCGACTGCACCGCTGTCAGGCGTGTTCACCGAGTACCGCTGAAATCGAATTGACGAGTAGTGATGTATGCCAGCAAATGTAGTGGTAATAGGCAGCCTGAACATGGATCTGGTCACCCGGGCGCCACGGCTGCCAAAGGGTGGTGAAACGCTGATCGGTCATTCCTTTGCCACCGTTTCCGGCGGCAAGGGCGCCAATCAGGCAGTCGCTGCTGCGCGCCTGGGTGCGCAGGTGGCGATGGTCGGCTGTGTTGGCAACGATGACTACGGCGTGCAATTGCGCGACGCATTGCTGGCCGAGCAGATCGATTGTCAGGCGGTGAGCACGGTTGCCGACTCCAGTGGCGTGGCGCTGATTGTGGTCGATGACAACAGTCAGAACGCCATCGTGATCGTGGCTGGCGCCAACGGTGCAATGACCCCGGCGGTGATTGACCGTTTTGATGCGGTGCTGCAAGCGGCCGACGTGATTATCTGCCAGCTCGAGATCCCGGATGCCACGGTGGGGCATGCGCTCAAGCGTGCGCGTGAGCTGGGCAAGACCGTGATTTTAAACCCGGCGCCGGCCAGTCGTCCGTTGCCGGCAGACTGGTTTACCGCCATCGATTACCTGATTCCCAACGAAAGCGAAGCCGCTGCGTTGAGCGGGTTGCCAGTCGATTCGCTGGAAGCCGCAGAAAGCGCTGCCGGCCAGTTGATCGCCATGGGCGCGGGCAAGGTCATCATTACCCTCGGTGCGCAAGGTTCGCTATTTGCCAATGGCAAAGGTTTCGAGCATTTCCCGGCGCCCAAGGTGAAGGCGGTCGATACCACCGCCGCGGGCGATACCTTTGTTGGTGGTTTTGCCGCAGCGCTCGCCAGTGGCAAATCCGAGGCTGAGGCGATCCGTTACGGGCAAGTCGCTGCAGCGTTATCTGTGACCCGGGCCGGCGCACAGCCTTCCATTCCCACCATGTCCGACGTACAGGCGTTCAAACCCGCATGAAAAAGACTCCTTTGCTCAACGTCGCGTTGTCGCGGCTGATCGCATCCCTGGGCCATGGCGACATGGTAGTGATCGGTGACGCCGGACTGCCGGTTCCTCCTGGCGTTGAATTGATCGATTTGGCGCTGACCCACGGCGTTCCGGATTTCGTCAGTACCCTGAAAGTCGTGCTCAGCGAGATGCAGGTGGAAAGCCATGTGCTGGCCAACGAAATCCTCGACAAGCAGCCGACCGCCATGGTTGTGCTGGACGAGTTGCAAGAAGAGGGCGCCCTCGGTCGGCGCGATCTGCTGACTCATGAGCAATTCAAGGTTCTTAGCCGACAGGCACGGGCGATTGTTCGTACAGGCGAATGTCAGCCGTACTGCAACATCGTGCTGGTGGCCGGAGTAACGTTCTAATAGGGTTTTCGCCCTTTTCATTTTCATCAGCACAAGGAATGCGCCATGCACCGCTATGCTCAAAAACTCCATCAATTGCTTCGGAGTCTGCTGCTTTTGTCTTTTATTTCCGCCACCAGCGCTCAGGCTGCTGAAAAGATCGACCTGATCATCGACACCGATCCGGGTGCCGACGACGTGGTCGCCTTGCTGTTCGCCTTGGCTTCGCCGGATGAACTGAACATTCGCGCACTGACCACCGTGGCCGGCAACGTGCGCCTCGACAAGACGTCGCGCAACGCGCGCCTGGCTCGCGAGTGGGCAGGGCGCGAGGATGTTCCGGTTTACGCCGGCGCGCCGAAGCCGCTGATGCGTACGCCAATTTACGCCGAGAACATCCATGGCAAGGAAGGCCTGTCGGGTGTCACCGTGCATGAGCCGAAAAAAGGCCTGGCCGAAGGCAATGCGGTCAACTACCTGATTGATACCCTGAAAAAAGCCAAGCCGCACAGCATCACCATCGCCATGCTTGGCCCGCAGACCAACCTGGCGCTGGCGCTGATCCAGGAGCCGGAGATCGTTAACGGTATCAAGGAAGTGGTGATCATGGGCGGCGCGCACTTCAATGGCGGCAACATCACCCCGGTGGCCGAATTCAACTTGTTTGCCGACCCGCAAGCGGCAGAAGTGGTACTCAAGAGCGGTGTAAAACTGACCTATCTGCCGCTGGACGTGACCCACAAGATCCTCACCAGCGACGCCCGCCTGAAGCAGATTGCCGCGCTCAACAATAATGCGAGCAAGATTGTCGGCGACATCCTCAACGAGTACATCAAGGGCGACATGGAGCACTACGGCATTCCGGGTGGCCCGGTGCATGACGCTACCGTCATTGCTTACCTGCTCAAGCCGGAGCTATTCACTGGTCGCTCGGTGAACGTGGCCATCGACAGCCGTGAGGGGATCACATTCGGTCAGACCGTGGTCGACTGGTACGACGGTCTGAAACAGCCGAAAAACGCATTTTGGGTCGAGAATGGCGATGCCCAAGGTTTCTTCGATCTGCTGACTGAGCGTCTGAAGCGCTTGAAGTAATGCCAGGACCCGCAGGTGCAAGCCTGCGGGTTTTTAATCCCTCTCCGTGTCCTGCGTGCTCTTGTCGTCATGCTGGTACCGCTCGAACACTTGAGCGATAAACGTTTGTGCGCCTTGGGTTCCCATCGTCTTGACTAGCAGATCGATGCTGATCAGCGCCAGCTCCTCCGAACTGCCCGGGCTATACGAACTGTGTCCCTTCGGCCACAAAACCTTGATGTCAGCGGAGATGCTTACGGTGCTCATGAGTGCGCTCGAAAAGTCGGGAATGTCTGAGCGCGAGTTAACCACTTTGTCCGGCGTTTGGCACTGCGACTTAGGCATGGGCGCGACGCTATGCGACACTTGGTCTTTTCCGGCTGAACCAAGGAATGTGCTGTGCAGATCGATTTGAACTCCCCCGACGGCCTCACACTCGACGCTGTGCGCCAGTTGCTCGCGTCGGCCAGCGATGATGTGCATACGCAGCTGCGTGTGACCAAGGGTGGGATTGCCTATATTTCTTCCGGTGTGACCGGCGGGCAGGATATTGATGGCCTGCTCTTTCGCCTGGAGACCTGGGCCAAGGGTTCGGGGTATGTCGGCAACGTCGCGGCCAGCGATGAAGTCTGGGTGATGCAGATTTTCAATGCGCTGAAAGACAACTGGCCGAATCCGCCGCTCGATTACATCGACGTCTATTGAGCTTCGTTAATATTCGGTGACGATTGTGTGAGGATGCGCTGCACGCTCTTCAGGCAGACTCAGCGTTTTTCCGGATCGTGGGGCAGGGTGGCAGCATTGGTTGTGAAACCAAACGCCAGATTGGCGGTCGCACGATCTCAGCTTAACCATTTGAAAGAAGGAGGCTTCATGCCTTTGAAGTTCGCGTCTCTGGGTGCACTTATGGCCGTTGCCATGTTGGCCGGTTGCAGCACGACCTCCAGCGAGTCGGCAAAGGATCCTGTGGCGACCGATGCCGGTCACAGCCGCTGTGAAGCAAAGGCAGCGGAATTTGCCATCGGTAAAAAGGCTTCGCCGGAACTGCTCGATCAGGCGCGTGCCAAGTCTGGCGCGCAAAACGCCCGTTTCCTCAAGCCAACCGACATGATCACGCTGGAATACCGCTCCGATCGCTTGAATCTGAACACCGACAACAACCTGGTGGTCACTCGCGTCAGCTGCGGTTGATCGCAGAGCGCTTTTGTTGCAGGCATAAAAAACCCCGTCACATGGACGGGGTTTTTTTAGTGCGCCGGGAAATTACTCTGGGCGAACTTGTGCAGCTTGCATACCCTTTTGGCCTTTCTCAGCCACGAAAGAGACGGTCTGGCCTTCTTTCAGGCTTTTGAAACCGTCGGATTCGATAGCTTTGAAGTGTACGAACAGGTCGTCACCGCCACCTTGAGGAGTGATGAAGCCGAAGCCTTTTTCATCGTTGAACCATTTAACGGTGCCGGTTTGGCGATTAGACATGGTGTATCTCCAAGAAACATATATTTTCAGTAGTACTGTGCTGCTCAGGCCAACTGGGCACACCCGGGTATCATAGTCGAAATGTTCGCTTTGGTAGCCCCCCGGACGTGCTGTTTGCTTTCATATTGCATCGATTTCAACCTCTGAAATGTCTGCAAGCCCCGGTTTCAGTGGCTTTTGGCCGAAAGAAGAGGGTGTAAAAAAAGCTATAAAACCTGCGTAAATTATCGATTTCGGGGTCTTTTTGGCGGTTTTTGGTCTGCCGGACGCCCGAAAAAACATTCGTCAGCGCTTATTTCTGCACTCGGCAAACCGAGATTTCTTTCAGTGCGCGCTGACCCAGTTCACCACTTGGCGGGGTGTTCTTGTCCATCAGTTGCGCGATCTCTTGCGTGGTGAATTTCTTTTCCAGCACATCGGCACCGCAAGCGCAGTGTTTATTGGCTTCGGCTGGATTGACGCTCTTGCTGGCTGCGGCGGTGCAGTCGTTCATGTACTGGGCTTTGACACCGGCAGGCCAGGCCGCGTTGGCGCTCAGCGGCAGTAGCAGGGCCAGCGGGGCCGCGTAAGCAAAAAGTCGGATAAGGCGCATGTCGGAAACTCCTTGGGTTGATATCGGCGACGATTCTCAGCTTATTTGAGGCAAAGCGTATATCCCAAGTTCACTTTGCGCCGCAAAAATGCACAAATCTTCAGCACTGAAAATCCTTCGACTCGATGACCGCTCATCTGTGCTAGCATGCCGGGCTCAAGCGTTCTCAGGCTCCGGATGGCCTTCAGCCCCGAAGCGGTCAGCGTGCGAAACCCTGATTTGAATCCCAGTCACTCTGGTTCGGTTTTCCGGTTGGCCGCAAGGCTCCTGCCGCTGTAAGGCAGGCGTTCGTCATTGAATGGCCTGGATCGGATCTTGTACTGGCTCATCCCAACCCACGTGACCTTTGGTAGGGGTCACCACTAGGAGAGGAGGCGCCATGCCAACTATTACTCTTCCCGACGGCAGTCAACGTTCATTCGATCACCCGGTTTCCGTTGCCGAGGTCGCCGCATCCATTGGTGCCGGTCTGGCCAAGGCCACCGTGGCCGGCAAGGTCAACGGCAAGCTGGTCGACGCCTGCGACATCATCGACAGCGACGCAACGCTGCAAATCATCACGCCAAAGGATGAAGAGGGGCTGGAGATCATTCGCCACTCTTGCGCGCACCTGGTTGGCCATGCGGTCAAGCAGCTGTATCCGACTGCGAAAATGGTCATCGGCCCGGTTATCGACGAAGGCTTCTATTACGACATCGCCTTCGAGCGTCCTTTTACTCCGGACGACATGGCCGCCATCGAACAGCGCATGCATCAGCTGATCGACAAGGATTACGACGTCATCAAGAAAGTCACTCCGCGCGCCGAAGTGATCGAAGTGTTCAAGGCCCGCGGCGAGGACTACAAGCTGCGTCTGGTCGAGGACATGCCGAACGAGCAGGCCATGGGCCTGTACTACCACGAAGAATACGTCGACATGTGCCGCGGCCCGCACGTGCCGAACACTCGCTTCCTGAAATCTTTCAAGCTGACCAAGTTGTCCGGTGCCTACTGGCGCGGTGATGCCAAGAATGAGCAGCTGCAGCGCGTTTACGGTACTGCCTGGGCAGACAAGAAACAGCTGGCGGCATACATCCAGCGTATCGAAGAAGCGGAAAAACGCGATCACCGCAAGATCGGCAAGCGCCTGGGCCTGTTCCACACCCAGGAAGAAGCGCCGGGCATGGTGTTCTGGCACCCGAACGGCTGGACCCTGTATCAAGTGCTCGAGCAGTACATGCGCAAGGTGCAGCGTGACAACGGCTATCTCGAGATCAAGACGCCGCAAGTCGTTGACCGCAGCCTGTGGGAGAAATCCGGGCACTGGGCCAACTACGCCGACAACATGTTCACTACCGAGTCGGAAAGCCGCGACTACGCCATCAAGCCGATGAACTGCCCATGCCATGTGCAGGTGTTCAATCAGGGTCTGAAGAGCTACCGCGAGCTGCCGATGCGTCTGGCCGAGTTCGGTGCGTGTCACCGTAACGAGCCGTCGGGTGCCTTGCACGGCATCATGCGTGTACGTGCGTTTACTCAGGACGACGCCCACATTTTCTGCACCGAAGAGCAGATGCAGGCTGAATCCGCAGCGTTCATCAAGCTGACCATGGACGTTTACCGCGACTTCGGCTTCACCGATGTCGAGATGAAGCTGTCCACTCGTCCGGAAAAACGCGTAGGTTCCGACGAGCTGTGGGATCGCGCCGAAGCGGCACTGGCGGCAGCCCTCGATAGCGCGGGCCTGCCGTATGATTTGCAGCCGGGCGAAGGTGCGTTCTACGGTCCGAAGATCGAGTTCTCGCTGAAAGATTGCCTCGGTCGCGTCTGGCAGTGTGGTACCTTGCAGCTCGATTTCAACCTGCCTGTCCGTCTCGGCGCCGAATACGTTTCCGAAGACAACAGCCGCAAGCATCCGGTGATGTTGCACCGGGCGATCCTCGGTTCGTTCGAGCGTTTCGTCGGGATTCTGATCGAGCATTACGAAGGTGCATTCCCTGCGTGGCTCGCGCCAACCCAGGCAGTGATCATGAATATCACTGATAAACAGGCAGATTTCGTCGCTCAGGTTGAAAAAACTCTCAACGAAAGCGGATTTCGTGCCAAGTCCGACTTGAGAAATGAAAAGATCGGCTTTAAAATCCGCGAGCATACTTTGCTCAAGGTTCCCTATCTTTTGGTTATCGGAGATAAGGAAGTCGAGATGCAGACTGTCGCTGTGCGTACTCGTGAAGGTGCTGACCTGGGCTCGATGCCCGTCGCCCAGTTCGCTGAGTTTCTCGCGCAAGCGGTTTCCCGGCGTGGTCGCCCAGATTCGGAGTAATTATTATTAAGCGTGAAATGAGACAAGATAAACGAGCTGCACCGAAAGCCCCGATCAACGAGAATATCTCGGCACGCGAGGTTCGGTTAATTGGCGCTGATGGCGAGCAGATTGGCATCGTCTCGATTGATGAAGCGCTTCGTATTGCTGAAGAAGCAAAGCTTGATCTGGTAGAAATCTCTGCTGACGCAGTCCCACCGGTTTGCCGGGTGATGGACTACGGCAAATCGATCTTCGAAAAGAAGAAGCAGATTGCAGCGGCGAAGAAAAACCAGAAGCAGATTCAGGTAAAAGAAATCAAGTTTCGTCCAGGGACGGAGGAAGGGGATTACCAGGTAAAACTGCGCAACCTGGTACGTTTCCTGAGTGACGGGGACAGGGCCAAGGTATCCTTGCGATTCCGCGGCCGTGAGATGGCCCACCAGGAGCTGGGGATGGAACTCCTCAAGCGGGTTGAAGCTGACCTGCTCGAGTACGGTTCGGTCGAACAGCATCCTAAGATGGAAGGACGCCAGCTGATCATGGTCATCGCCCCGAAAAAGAAGAAGTAATCAACAGGGCACGGCAGGCCTTCTGATTATGTTTATCAACTGAATGCGGAGTATCCGAACATGCCAAAAATGAAAACCAAAAGTGGTGCTGCTAAGCGGTTTCTGAAAACTGCTAACGGTATCAAGCACAAGCACGCTTTCAAGAGCCACATCCTGACCAAAATGTCGACCAAGCGTAAGCGTCAACTGCGCGGTAGCAGCTTGCTGCATCCGTCTGACGTGGCAAAAGTCGAGCGCATGCTGCGCCTTCGTTAATTTTAGTCAAGAATAGAGGAAGTAACTCATGGCTCGTGTAAAGCGTGGCGTCATTGCCCGTAAGCGTCACAAAAAAATTCTGAAACTTGCTAAAGGCTACTACGGCGCACGCTCCCGCGTATTCCGTGTTGCCAAGCAAGCGGTAATCAAGGCAGGCCAATACGCCTACCGTGACCGTCGTCAGAAAAAACGTCAGTTCCGCGCTCTGTGGATCGCTCGTATCAACGCTGGTGCTCGTGTTAACGGTCTGTCCTACAGCCGTTTCATCGCTGGCCTGAAAAAAGCGTCCATCGAGATCGACCGTAAGGTTCTGGCTGATCTGGCAGTGAACGAAAAAGCGGCGTTTGCTGCGATTGTCGAGAAAGCTAAAGCCACCTTGGCTTAAGTACCCCCGACAGTCACCCGGCCCCACCTCTGTGGGGTCAGGTGTTAAACGTCATAAATAGGGGAAGAGCCTTCAAGCTCTTCCCCTATTTTGTATCTGGAGTCTGTACATGGAAAACCTGGATGCGCTGGTCTCTCAAGCACTAGAGGCTGTGCAAAGCGCTGAAGATATCAATGCCCTGGAGCAAATCCGGGTTCAATACCTTGGCAAAAAAGGTGAATTGACTCAGGTGATGAAGACCCTGGGGAATTTGCCGGCAGAAGAGCGTCCGCAAGTCGGCGCCCTGATCAACGTTGCCAAGGAGCGTGTTACAGGCGTTCTCAATGCGCGCATGGCTCTGTTTGAAGAAGCCGAACTGGCTGCCAAACTGTCTGCCGAATCTATTGACGTGACGTTGCCGGGCCGTGGCCAGACCTCCGGTGGTCTGCATCCGGTGACCCGGACTCTGGAACGAGTCGAGCAGTTCTTCACCCGCATCGGCTACGGCATCGCCGAAGGCCCTGAGGTCGAAGACGACTATCACAACTTCGAAGCGCTCAACATCCCAGGCCACCACCCGGCCCGGTCGATGCATGACACCTTCTATTTCAACGCGAACATGTTGCTGCGCACCCATACCTCGCCGGTACAGGTCCGCACCATGGAGTCCAAGCAACCGCCGATCCGCATCGTCTGCCCAGGCCGTGTGTATCGCAGCGACTCCGATATCACCCACTCGCCGATGTTCCACCAGGTCGAAGGCCTGCTGGTCGATCGCGATATCAATTTCGCCGATCTCAAAGGCACCATCGAAGAATTCCTGCGGGTGTTCTTCGAGAAAGAGCTGGCCGTACGTTTCCGTCCTTCTTACTTCCCGTTCACCGAGCCATCCGCTGAAGTCGATATGGAATGCGTGATGTGCAGCGGTAAAGGCTGCCGCGTCTGCAAGCAGACCGGCTGGCTGGAAGTCATGGGCTGCGGCATGGTGCACCCGAACGTGCTGCGCATGTCCGGCATCGATCCGGAAGAGTTCTCCGGTTTTGCCTTCGGCATGGGTGTCGAGCGTCTGGCCATGCTCCGTTACGGCGTGAACGACTTGCGTCTGTTCTTCGACAACGACTTGCGGTTCCTCGCGCAATTTCGCTAGTCGTAACGAATTCTTAGGAGAGCAGGATGAAATTCAGTGAACAATGGCTGCGTGGCTGGGTTAGCCCGCAGGTAAGTCGCGACGAGCTGGTTGCTCGTCTGTCGATGGCGGGTCTGGAGGTCGATAGCGTGACCCCGGCCGCCGGTGTATTCAGCGGCGTGGTCGTCGGCGAGGTGCTGAGCACCGAGCAACACCCTGACGCCGACAAGCTGCGTGTGTGCCAGGTCAGCAATGGTGCGGAAACCTTCCAGGTCGTGTGCGGTGCGCCAAACGTGCGTCCGGGCCTGAAGATTCCGTTCGCCATGATCGGTGCCGAACTGCCGGGCGACTTCAAGATCAAGAAGGCCAAGCTGCGCGGCGTCGAGTCCAACGGCATGTTGTGCTCGCAAGCCGAGCTGCAGATTGGTGAAGGCAACGACGGTCTGATGGAACTGCCGGCCGATGCGCCGGTGGGCGAAGATTTCCGTGTGTATCTGGATCTGGAAGACGCCAGCATCGAGGTCGACCTGACCCCGAACCGTGGCGACTGCCTGTCGCTGGCCGGTCTGGCCCGTGAAGTGGGTGCGCTGTACGCCGCTCCGGTTACCCGTCCGGTGGTCATGGCGATTCCGGCTGTGCACGACGAAGTACGTCCGGTAGACGTGCTGGCGCCTGCCGCTTGCCCGCGTTACCTGGGGCGTGTCATCCGTAACGTTGACCTGTCCAAGCCGACCCCGCTGTGGATGGTTGAACGACTGCGCCGCGCCGAAGTGCGCAGTATCGACGCTGCCGTCGACATCACCAATTACGTGATGCTCGAGCTGGGTCAGCCGCTGCACGCGTTCGATCTCGCCGAAATCAACGGTGGCATCCGCGTGCGTATGGCGGAAGACGGCGAGAAGCTGGTGCTGCTCGACGGTCAGGAAGTCAGCCTGCGTAGC
The DNA here is from genome assembly GCF_052045635.1 of Pseudomonas sp. 22189. Lineage (NCBI taxonomy): Bacteria > Pseudomonadati > Pseudomonadota > Gammaproteobacteria > Pseudomonadales > Pseudomonadaceae > Pseudomonas > Pseudomonas sp. 22189. Next base: position 120,664 of record NZ_JBQEPG010000012.1, on the reverse strand, counting down.
GATACGCTGGTGATTGCCGACCATACTCGCGCTCTGGCGATTGCCGGCGTAATGGGGGGCGAACACAGCGGTGTGTCCGCGACTACGCGCGACGTTTTCCTGGAAAGTGCGTTCTTCGACCAGATCGCTGTGGCTGGCAAGGCTCGCTCCTACGGCCTGCACACCGACGCTTCGCATCGTTATGAGCGTGGTGTGGACTGGCAACTGGCCCGTGAAGCCATGGAGCGCGCCACTGGCCTGTTGCTGGAAATCGCCGGTGGTGAAGCCGGCCCGATCATCGAGACCGTCAGCGAGCAACACCTGCCGTCGATCGCGCCGATCACCCTGCGTGCACAGCGCATCACCCAGATGCTGGGGATGGAAATGGATTCGGCGCAGGTCGAGCGTCTGCTCAGCGCCCTGGGCCTGAAGATTTCCGCTGATGGAGCAGGGCAGTGGCGCGTAGAAGTGCCAAGCCATCGCTTCGACATCAGCCTTGAAGTCGATCTGATCGAAGAGCTGGCGCGTCTGTACGGCTACAACCGTCTGCCGGTTCGTTACCCGCAAGCGCGTCTGGCGCCACAAGCCAAAGCTGAAGCACGCAGCGAGTTGCCTGAGTTGCGTCGTCTGCTGGTTGCTCGTGGTTATCAGGAAGCGATCACTTACAGCTTCATCGATCCCAAGCAGTTTGAACTGTTCAACCCGGGCGTTGAGCCGCTGCTGCTGGCCAACCCGATTTCCAATGACATGGCTGCCATGCGCTCGTCGCTGTGGCCGGGCCTGGTCAAGGCGTTGCAGCACAACCTGAACCGTCAGCAGGATCGTGTGCGTCTGTTCGAAAGCGGTCTGCGCTTCGTCGGTCAGCTGGAAGGTCTGAAACAAGAGCCGATGCTCTCGGGTGTCGTTTGCGGCAGCCGTCTGCCGGAAGGTTGGGCACAGGGTCGCGACAGCATCGATTTCTTCGATGTGAAAGCTGACGTCGAAGCGGTGCTGGGTTATGCCGGTGCGTTGGATGCCTTCACTTTCACTCCGGGCAAACATCCGGCGCTGCACCCGGGTCAAACCGCGCGCATTGAACGTGATGGGCGTGAAGTCGGCTTCATCGGTGCGATTCACCCTGAACTGTCCAAAGCCTTGGGCCTGGATCGTCCGGTATTCGTCTTCGAGCTGGTTTTGGCTGAAGTCGCTTCCGGAAAAATGCCGCAATTCCACGAGTTGTCGCGTTTTCCTGAAGTGCGTCGTGACCTTGCACTGATCGCGCACAAAGACGTCGCGGCCTCGGCTGTACTCGACGTAATCCGTGAAAATGCAGGCGAATGGCTCACGGATCTCAGGCTGTTTGACGTGTATCAGGGTAAAGGCATTGATCCTGATAGAAAAAGCCTTGCAGTTGGCTTGACCTGGCAGCATCCATCGCGCACTCTTAATGACGATGAGGTGAATTCGACGACGCAAAATATCCTCACCTCGCTCGAACAAAGGTTGAACGCCACGTTAAGGAAGTGACGTATGGGGGCTTTGACGAAAGCTGAGATGGCGGAACGTCTGTATGAAGAGCTGGGCCTGAACAAGCGGGAAGCCAAGGAATTGGTCGAACTGTTTTTCGAGGAAATCAGGCACGCTCTTGAAGACAACGAGCAGGTCAAATTGTCGGGTTTCGGCAATTTCGACCTTCGGGACAAACGCCAGCGGCCTGGCCGCAACCCGAAAACGGGGGAAGAAATCCCGATCACGGCTCGCCGTGTGGTCACCTTTCGTCCAGGGCAGAAGTTGAAGGCCCGAGTTGAGGCTTATGCTGGAACCAAGTCATAACGACGAACTACCCGTCATCCCAGGCAAACGCTACTTCACCATTGGTGAAGTCAGCGAGCTGTGTGCGGTAAAACCACACGTGCTGCGCTACTGGGAGCAGGAGTTTCCTCAGCTCAACCCCGTCAAACGCCGCGGAAACCGCCGGTATTATCAGCGCCAGGACGTGCTGATGATCCGGCAGATCCGCGCGCTCCTTTACGATCAGGGTTTCACCATCGGCGGCGCGCGCCTGCGTTTGTCCGGCGATGAAGCCAAAGACGACACCACTCAATACAAGCAAATGATCCGCCAGATGATCGCTGAGCTTGAAGATGTACTGGTGGTGCTCAAGAAATAAAAAGCTGCGTTTGAATACTTCCAGTTTTCAAAAGCTTGCGCTATATTCTTGAGCGCTCTTCGAGATGAAGGGCAGGTTTCAAACCAGTCGGGGCGTAGCGCAGTCCGGTAGCGCACTAGCATGGGGTGCTAGGGGTCGAGTGTTCGAATCACTCCGTCCCGACCATTATTCCTGATTAAAATCAGACACTTAAGCCGATCATCTAGATCGGCTTTTTTGTGCCTGCGCAAAACCCGCGCAAAACTTGCGCAAAACTACCCGGTAATTTCGCTGATATTGAGGTCTGGAATTGCCTCCGACCAGACGATCTCGGCGTGGTCCTTCTGGTAGTTTTTAGTCATGGTTTCGCTGGCGTGGCCGGCGATCTTCTGGCCGTCCTTTCCGGCTTTCTGGTACAGGTGTAGCGACAGCGCACGCACTTCGTGGAAGCCCGGCATTTCCTCCTCTTTCCATCCCTTGTAACAACCCGCCGCTTCCCGGGCCTCTTTGAAGGCTCGCGTCAAATATCGTTCTTCGACCTGAGTCCAATGGTCCTTCGTCTGCGCCTGCTTCTGCTTTTTGCGGTCTGGCCGGCGATGGATCAGGTAAGGGGAAACGATGTCATCCCGGCACCGACTGATAACGGCCTGGAGTTCTTCGGTCACTTTGAACCGGATCCACGCCGCATCACTGGCTTTGGCCGTCTTCTGCTGCACCACATACAAAAAACCTTCCCGAACACCGTCGAATCGCATATTCAAGATGTCCGTCCGGCGCTGCGCGGTGATCAGTGCCAAGTCGATAGCGTTTTGCAGCCAGAACGGCGAATTCTCCCGGATGGCTTTCAGGCCTTCGACGGTGTGCCGTTTGCGCTGCTTCTTCTCAATTCGGTTGATGGTGCTGGCCGCTGGGTTGTCTGGGCAAAGTCCTTTGGCCGCTGCGTGGTTGAAGATGTCGATCAGCAGGGCGCGGCATTGGTTGGCGGTGCGCGGCGTCAGGGCGTCCAGCATCTCGGCGATCATGCGGATCGTGATCTGGTCGACCGCTTTTCCTTCGAACTGCTTCCGGAAACGGCGAAAGTGTACGGCGTATAGGCCTAGGGTCCCTTTCGCCAGTTCCCGTGGCGGCAGCACGTCACGCTCGTATGTGTCCAGGAAGCCAGCGAACGATTCGGATGCGCTGCCCATTACGGCGCCGATCAGGTCAGCGCCGCGCATGAACTCCAGATTCAACTGCTTTGCGGCATCGATCGCCTTGATCCGGTCAGACCCGAACTGGAACCACTTACCGTCGGTGGGCCGCCGGTAGCGATAGCTCGAACGCCGCGAATCGAAGTACAGGTTCTGCGGAAGGTTCTTGTTCGCCTTGTTGCGCGGCCGTGGGACCATCATGCAGCTCCTTTCAATACCATCGCGACCAGGTCGTTCCCTGCTGACTTGCTGAACGCCGTCCAGTCAACGTACCAGAGTTTGCCGATCTGCTCGCCGGGCACCTGACCGTTCCGGATGTAGTTGCGGATCGCTTGGGGGCACGGAGGCGTGCCGTTCTCGCCCCAGCGACGGCGCTGGAACTCACTGATTTTGATCAGCTCTTTTTTCATGGGGTTCTCCACGCCGCCGGCGGCGGCAGAAGGTTTTAATGAAGGGTCACGCTGTCCTGCCCTGGGGCGATGGCGCGAGCCTGTTGTTCGGTGCGGCGGCAGATGTGCTGAACCTTTCCGCCGCAGTCGGCGATGACCCACCAGAAGCCGCCGAAGCGGTGCGGGCCCTTGATGATCTTCGTGATGGTCATGGCGCACTTCCTTGCCCGGGTGGGCGGTGCCGCGCGGGGCGGCAGAAGGTGGTGTGTTACGCGCCGGCCCTGGCCAGCACTGCGTCGGCAACCGCCATGGCGGCCTGCGCGTCATTGACGTAGGCGGGGTCGAATCCGCCGGCCAAGTGGATGGTTGCCTGGCACGCGCGCAGGTTCTCGCGGGTGAGCTTCAGTGCGGCGACCAGTTCTTCGTGGAGCCCGCGTTCCTCCCGTCCTATATCCCAGAAACGCTGGCCCCAATGACTGGCCGGTGGTGGGTTGCTGTTCTGCGCGCCGAGGGCCAGCGCTCCGACCACAGCGTCGAGCAAGTCGCGCTTGTAGGCGTTGTCGCCGTCGATGCTCAGGCCGCGCCGCCGCAGCGTGGAAACCACCTCGTTCAGGTCGAGCCCTTTGTCCTGCAGCACGATGTCGAGCTCTGGTTTCTCGGGGGTGTAGATGGTCAGGCAGAGCTTGGCGCCTTCGGGAAGACAGGCGCCGATCTTCTCCAGCGCATCGCTCGCTGTTTCGTGGAAGCGGTTCAGTGCGGACATACAAATACCTCGCCCGCCGTACACCGGCAGGCTGTTGAGTAGGGGGAGGGGTTACTGCTGGATGAGTTCGGCGGGGACCTTCACCGCTGCGCCGCGCTTGGCGAAGACCACGGCGCGGAACACGGCGATTGCCCGGGTTTCGCCGGGCTGGCGGTTGAACGGATCGTTTGTCGCGTCAGCCAGCCACGGGTGCCGGTGGCCGCCATCGACCCAGACGCAGTACTTCATGATCAGCTGCTCGGCGTCGGGCAGGGCGAAGAGGTCCATCTGACCGGCGGCCGGGTGCTGCTCACCCTCGATCGCGTTGATTGCCCAGTCCAGCGCCGGGCCGGCCAGTTCCTCGGTGCGGACGCTGACCATGTGGTTCATCGCGGGCGCGCCTTGGCTCGCTCGGCAAGCTCACAGTCGGCCGCCAGCTTCAGCAGATTTCGCGTGGTCGGTCTGAAGTTTCCAGTGTCCGGGCAATCTTCAAATGGATGATCGGCGGGGAAGGTATCGAATGGACCGTGCCACTCCCAGTTCATCCTCCAGTCTTCCCAAACGGTGTAGGCATCTTGGCCTTCGCCCCAGTAGTCCAGGCCGCCGCCAACGCTTGGGTAGTGGCTAACGCGAACACCCTGTTCGTAAGCGCGTTCTGAAACATCCTCATCAATCCAAGCGTCGCGATACAGCGCCGGATGAATCAGCACGAGCCGCTTGCTGAGTTTCTTCTCGATGCGAGCTTTCATCGCCACGGCCCCTTGTAGATGAGGTAGACCATGTAGAGCGGGGAGCCTACCGTGAGAACGGGGAGCAGGGCGGGAATCAGGAAGATCATGGAGTCACCTTCTGGCCCAGCAGCACATCGCTGACGACCTCCCAGAGTTGCGCGGGCGACCACTGGAACCGGTCGAAGTCTGTGTCGGGCTCGATGCCGATGACGCAACTGGACTGCGCACCTTTCTGACCCTCAAACCCTTTCTTCAAGATCGTCGCCACCTTTCCGTCACCGCCGGGTTCAGTGCGATGAAAGTCGTAGGCCTTCATGCTGTAGGTCGATCCAGCGGATACCGCTTGGCTGTATATTTCGCGCATATCAACCCGTCCATTCGGCGTCCAGGGGCGACCGCCACGCGCCGTTCTCGCACCCTCATGCAGATAGAGTTCGTGGGTTTCCTTGATGAAGCAGGCTGACGCCGCAGGGAAATCGGCGTAGAGGATGTTGATTTGCGTGCCGACCAAGACGCGCGACTCGAAGTCGAACCGGTGGTTGTGGATCGCCGAGTGCTCGAAGCAGGCCCGGCGCGGTAACTCAGGGTGCCAAACGTGCAGCCGCTGGCCACCCTGGAGCTGGACCTGCACGAAGCCGAGCCCGTGCAGTGTGATTTTGTCCGTCATTACGTCATCGATAATCATCCGATCACCGCCTTTATGGTCAGGGCCAATGGAAGCCAGAAGAAGAGGGTGCAGCCAAGTACGCACTTCGTGATCATTGCGCCGCCCTCGCTGCGGTGACCTCATCGATAAGCGACTGCGGAAGGCGGGCGGCGAACTCGCCTTCCGACCACGACAGCGGTTGAGATTGGCGGATCATCTCGTTCAGCAGATCGAATGCCGCAAGCAGTTGGTCATCGCGGATCTCGCCATCTTCCGGAAGGTCGTCGATGAAATGGTCTTCAGGGTCGATTTCGCGGGGATAGTTCGGCTCGCAGATGCAGAGCTGCACGTCAGCCAGTTCGATATCGCTGTCGATCAGGTAATCGCGCAGACTGTCTTCGTCGAAGAAGTACCGGTCGCCGTCGAAGATGACCAGGGGCTCGCCGGCCCATTCCTTGACTGGCATGGCTACGAATTTCGCTTGGCGGCTTTCTTCGTAGCACTCACGGCAGTAGCTTCGGACCTCGTAGATGGCGTGTTCTGGATTCTTCTCACAGCGACGATGGGTGGCGCCGCACCAGCGGGCCATGTGTTCATCGTTACCCCAGAAGCGGCCATCGGCGGCGACCCAGCCAGTCAGGGTTTGAATACTGGCGGCTTCCGGGGATTCGTACATCACGACTTTTTGTTCAGGCATGACTTCGTCCTTGCCGCTATAGCGGCTGACTTTGAAGGGGGGGGGGAGTAGATTTGCGATGGAGTACAGATGTACTCCACCCGGTTTATTCGCCCTGGTTGGCCAGCATGTTCAGGCGCATGCCCGATGTGCCGGGGATCTGGTGGTCTCGCTCGACCAATTCTTCCAGATCCGGGTATTCCGGCCTCGCGGGCGGATACGCCGGCGCCGACATGGCCTGGTCAATCGCCGCGCGAAGGTTCTCGCTGTAGTTCTCGCCGATAACGCGCTCGACCGGCTGATCCATCCAATGGCCGACGACCTCGATGTTGATGCTGCTGTCGCCGGCATCACCGTTGGGACTGCTGCCGAAGCGGATATCCCAGCAGTTCGATTCCAGAGCATCCAGCCGTGCCTTGTCCCGCTCGAGCTCATCAATCCGCTGATCCGCCGCGTTCAGGCTCTGCTGCATTTGGTTGATCTTCAACTGGGCCGCGGCAAGCTGATCATCACGTTTCTCGATGGCGGACAAATTCTTTATGCCGTGGCTTCGCGAGTAGAATTTCTCAAGCTTGCGGCTCGCTTCACCCAGCTCGTCCTGACGCTCGCTGATTCGCTCCTCTGCCTGGTCGACAATCTTCTGAGCTTCGTGCACGTCGATCCAGTTGCCCATGGCTTGGTCTTCGAATTTCTGCACCGACTTGCCCGACGGCGAAAGGAGGAAGGCGTATCGCGGAAGGGCGTTCAGTTTGTCCCAGAACTCGAAGCCATCACGTGTTTTGATGTTGCGCATCATGCAATCTCCGATCAGTTATCGGTGCCTGTGTAGGTGCGCCAAGGCACCTTCACGCCCTTTACGAGGAATCCCCAGTCACCGCGCCACTTGCTGGTGATGAAGAGGGTGAAGACGCCGCCGGGGGATACCTGGTCGATGCGGTGTATTCGCCGTGGTTGAGGCGGGCGGGGTCGCCTGGCTGGCGCTCGATGTACTCGGTAGCCTGGAAGGCAGCGTCGAACGACTGGCGCAGCTCGGAGGCTTTCATCAGCAGCTGGTGAAGTATCGGATCATCTGGCTGAAGCAGCCGCTGCTCCGTGTACCAGCCGTGCAGGATGATCGTCCGGGCGTTCCACGGGTGATCATGCAAGTCCCGGTCGGTGTCCTCGCGCAGGATGTGGTGGATCCGGAACGACCACGGGCACCACCAGAACCTCGCCTTGTGCGTCTCCCGGCTGTACGGGTTGAACAGCCACCAGCGGCCCATGTACATCTCGGTGCCGTCTGCGGACATGATGTGCTGGTACGGGGTGAGCTTGGCGCGGGCGATGAGCCAGTCGGCGATGGCCGGGCGCGCGAGTACCTTGGCGATAATTCGCCAGAAGATGTTCAGCATGGATGGCGTCCTATGCCGGGGCATGCCCGGGCGGTAAAGTGTGGTAAGGGAGTTACAGTTCGGTAAATCTGAGGAGCAAGGCATGGGGCTTGAGATGCGTCGCGTTTATCACTTTTGCAACGAAGTTCATGGAATCACTAACTTAGAACGACGCCGTATAAAAGTTTCAACGTTTCTGGATCTGAACGATCCATTCGAACTTCTTTGTCACGACGCCGGCGATGAGACTGTTCGGAAAAAACTTAATCAGTTTAAAAAGTCTGTCGCAGAGAAGAGCGGTCTGCTGTGCTTTAGCAGGTCATATAGCAGTCCCGTGCAGTGGGCCCATTATGCGAACAGGCATCAAGGTATCTGTTTGGGGTTTGATGTTCCGCGTACTCATGTCGGGGACGTTAGATATACAAGTCGCCGCGTAAAGTTTGATGCGAAATCTGAAGACTTAATTGAAGGCTTCGCAAGGCAAACAGAAGAGATGTTCATGACAAAGTACAAACATTGGTCCTACGAGCAAGAGGTTAGAATGTTCGGCGACTTGAAAGAGCCTGATCCTGAGAGCGGTCTATATTTTGCCGGGTTCAATGAATCTTTGGTTCTGAAAGAAGTAGTTGTTGGGGCAAGTTCAAAGCTAGGGCGTGAAGATATTAACAAAGCTCTTGGGACACTTGTTGATAGCGTCAGTTGCTTTCAAGTCCGAGCAGCTTTTCGAAGTTACAAGATGGTAAAGTGCGTAGATAAATCGTTGTGGAAATAATTGTACCTAACGTGGTATTTGTGTTCGGCCCGGCATGGGGCCGGATTAAGGAGCGCTTGGCGTTGGAAAATTTTCTCTGCTGGATCGAAGCTCATCCAGGCTTAGCCAGCTGGCTTCAGGCGTTGTTCTCTGTCGTCGCCATTGCTGCTTCAGGCTTTGTTCCAATGTGGCTTGCAAGTCGAGATAGGAAAAAGCGCAAGCAGCATCAAAGGGAAAGAGTCGCCATTCTTATTGATCGATTGCTGACGATGTTCAAAAGTCTAGCTGTTACTGTTAGCGATCCTTTGCGCGCAGAAATGTTCAAGCATGAACGGACAGTAGAAGACTGGCGCCAAGAGGACTTAATAATTTCTAGCACTCCCGCCGATGACTCTTTCAGTGACGATATCTTCTTGCTGATTGCCCTTCGAACAAGCAGCGCTGTAGGTTTGAATATTGCCGAGTCGTTGGCTGCTGCTGATCCTTATTACGTTGATCACAGCCAGATACGAATAGTTGGAGAGCAAATTGATAAGCTCGAACTGCTGCGGCGTACAGAGCGCATGCTTCGGACAGGCATTTTCGCGGATGGCACAAAAGCCCATAGAGGATCAATTTCTTAGTCAGGGTATCGCTACTTCGGGATATCGATTTCGTCGTCAGGCTCTGGCGGATCGTCGGCCAGCGACTTCATGCCGGCTGCCTGAATAATGCGCGACACCTTTTCAGTTACAACAAAAGGTGTCGTGACACACTTGAGCATCTTGGCCTGCGTTTCGAAGTCGGCGGCGATCAGGTTCCGCAGCAGGTTCTGGTACACCTCCTGCTGGTTGTTGAAGCCATGGGCGACCATGACCCGCTTGAGGTCGGGCTTGAACACGCCGGCGACCTCAACCGTAAACTTCTCGACGCCCAATGCAGCGTCCTTCGCTGCTGCCTTCTCGCGCTTCTTGCGCTGTTTGATGGCTTCCGCCGTCAGCTGCGGTTCTTCCGGCGCAAGTTCCTGTTCTTCGGCCATGGCCTACCTCCCAGCTTTCAAGTAACCAGCGAACCACTGGCAGGACCATCCGAACAGGAGGATCTTGATGCAGAACGCTGCGGCGCCCGGGCCGTCGAGGTAGTAATCCTCGAAGCCATGCAGATCAATCAGCCAGATGCTGGCCAGCCACCAGATGGCAACCAAACCGACGAGGATGTAGATCGATTTGCTCCAGAGCAAAAGGGTGTCTTCCAGATACTTGCGTTGGGCGTTGTTCACGGCCTACCTCTTCAATTCCGCTGGCCGGCAAGTCCAGCCAGGTCTGTCGGCGACGCGTGGCCGCCCGGTTGGTGGTGCGCTTCATGAGTTGAACTTGAATCCGTTCTCGCTGGCGATAAGGCGGGCTCGCTTGTAGCCGATGCCAACTGATTCCGCCGCCTTGTTCAGCGAACACCCATCCTCGGCCAGCTTTTTCAGCTTGAGCGCGAGCTTGTCCCGCTGGGTGCGAAGGCGGTCGTGATGCGGAGTGGAGGACAGCTTTGGGTCGCCACTGACACCAGCGGGGATTTGCAGAGCCTTGCCGCCGGCGCCGAAGAACTCTTCCAGCGCCCGGTTCAGGTGGTCGGTGATCTGCTCGCGCGGGTCTGGCATTGGGGCGCCGATCATTGCTGCGCTCCGAAGTAGGCGAAGACAAACAGCAGAACCGCGCAACCGATGGTCCAGCGCAGGAGGATCCGCACGAAGTGGCTACCGCTCGCCCGAACGCCTTCGAAGAAGTCTGCATTCTGTTCGAGCTGCTTTGCGTAATTGCAGGCCGTGTCGTGCCCTTCACGGGCGCCCCGGGAAATTCCGGTGTCATGCTCGACGACGTCGAACTGGTTTCCACCCAGGGGGATCACGTTGAAGCGTGGCGCAGGCACTGGCGCTTCTCGGCCGATCTTCTGGTACATCTCGGAAGTCGAGATTGCTACACGCTCCCGCATCACCTGCAGGAGAGCTTGTTTTTGGCGGATGGCTTGGTTCATGACTGATCCCTCGGTGGTGGGGTTGCGTTCATTCGTCAGCACTCATCGCCGCCTGCTGATTGCCGTTGGGCGCAGGGGAGAGTGCTGACGGATAAAGGCGGGCGAAGAAAAGGCCCAACTGGACGGGAGGGCCTTTTGTGTAGCAACAGATGCAGTGATTCCAGGTTCATGTGTTTTTGGCGGGATCGTTCAGCGCCAGAACGCGGCGACCCCGGCGGTACATCGCCATCGCTCGCGGTGTGCACGTTGCGGATCGGTTGGCAACGCGATAGGGCAGGGCGGTTCTGGCCGCACATGACCCAGCGATGCGCCGATCAGGATGATGAAGAGCATATTTATTCAGCCTGTAGAGATTCGATTGCCGCCCGGTAATCAGCCGCGTTGGTGCGGTTGTTCGCCGCGTCGTCGTACTGGCCTTCACGCTCCTGAATCACTGCGTTCTGCTCGCAGTTGGTGGCGTGGTGTTCAAGCAGATCGATTGCCTTGTCGTTCTTCATGGTTGATTACCTGTCGGTTGTCATCCCAAGCAGCCCTCGCGAGAAGGCTGCTCAGTGATGTTCTCCGCTGATGACCCGCTGCTGGCGGCCGTCATCAGGTCAAGTCGATTGTTCCTCCGACCGCGACACCGTCCGCCGGAAAACTGATTCGGGGCTTTACGCTGCGCACCCTGGGACAGTTGCCATCCCTCTGAATCGTTGAGGCCGATTCATCGCTGCCTTGCTGAGGCCGGTGGTTATCCGGCGGTGAATTCAATTTAGAAAACTAAACAGAAATCGTCAACTTTTATTTTAGAAAACTTAACTGATGAGGCGAGCGCGCTGTTCGTCGAGATCGTTTTGCCAGCACTTACGCGGTGGAATTTGCTGAGGTATGCTCCTAAAAAACTGTACATCCATACAGCAATAGGAGAGCGCCAATGCCCAAGTCGAAGCCTGCAGTCAAACACGTAGTGAGTGGTTTAGAGCGCCTTGGTTTGCGCGTCTCAGCAATGATCAATCACCCGATCGCCCAAGAGCAGCGGTGGGTAACGATCCACAAATTGGACAGCGATGGCGACATGGAATGGGATGAGGTTATGTCGCTGATATCCGAAACCGACGGTATCGAAATGACGTTCAACGACGATGGGTCGGTAACGCTGCGGTGGGAGGCTTCATCCGAAGACGATCCACAGGTGCAGGAGCGTGAAGAGCTCACGCTGATGGATGAGTCAGCGCCGTTCTGAGCAGCAAAAAGCCCGCATATGCGGGCTTCTTCCAAGCGGGCGACCACCGATCAGACCTTGCGGGCATTCCAAACGAGCAATACCTTCGCGTGAATCACTACGTCGTCAATGCGAGCCGTCTGGTTCTCGTAGTGCTGGTTATCGGAGATCAGGCGGTAATGGTCCTCATCCAAGCGCATGACCCGCTTGATGTACAGCTCTTGGTGCCAGGTCAGTAGATAGATTCCCTCGCCGACGAACTCCTTTATTCCGCGATCTACAACCACCAAGTCCTTGTCATTGATGGTTCCCTCCATCGATTGCCCCCAACCAGTGACCATGGCTAGAGCTGTAGTCGACGTGTACGTAACGCCCTTTTCACGAAGGATTTCCTCCCTCACGACAAGATTGCGGACTGCCTCGTTGTACTCAGTCGGCACCTGGCCATGCCCCATTGCGCCGCGAACGTCATATTGCGGAATCAGGATCTCTTCTTGCTTGGGCTTGAGGCTGGAATAGTTCGCGGGCAGGTAGGATGAGTTCGTTTCTACGGCGTGATCTGCTTCTTCTGCCGCCGCCAGCATAGTTTCCCGCGCCTTCGCCGAAAGCTTTTTACCGGCGTTAGACGCGAGCATTTGCGCGACCAGATCCGTAGTCGAAGCGCTCACGGACTGCTGCCCATCAGTGCCTGCACCAAGCGAACCGGTGCCATCTGAAAGCCAGTCTGGGGAGCACTCAAGCACCCTGGCAAGGGCGAGCAAATTTTTGCCCTTCGCACCATTTGTTCCACTCACCCAAAAGCTGACGGTCGCCTTAGAGACGCCGGTCTGTTTGCTGAGGTCGGTAGCGTTGAGGTTGAGCTCCCTCATTCGCGCCGCGAGTCGGTCTTTAAATTCCATATTTAGGATTCTAAACATTTCATTGTTTAGATAACTTGCCTTGTAGTGTTAAGAACTCTAAACTCGCCGAAGACACAGGAGTCAATCCATGACCTACGACGAAGCCCTGAAGCATTTCCGCACCGGCCGCGCGATTGGCGATGCGCTGCGTGTAACCGGTAGCCGGGTATCGCAGTGCCGTACAGCGGGTGGCTTCTCCTACCCGATGCAATGCGTTTTGGAAAAGGAGTCTGGTGGAGCGCTCATCGCTCGGCGTGAAGACGATCCAGCCGAAACCGAGAAAAACACCGCTGCCTGATCCGCTGAACAAATGATCGCCCAGGTGTCGCTGGGCTTCCACGGAAACAATTTTGAGGTTTTACGAATGGAAGATTTCTTGAGAGCCACCCACGCGACTGTCAAGGAAGCCGGTGCGGAAGAGCTGGCAGGGAAGATGTGCATGGCTCACGTGAGCCTTCTGCAGCGCTCGAACCCGGACAACGCGGCGCATCACCTAACCATTGAGCATCTGTTCGGGATTCTTCTGCACACCGCCGACATGCGCCCGCTGAAGGCTCTGGCTGATCAGTTCGGTTTCGAGTTGGTGCCAAAGATTGCACCGGCGCCGAAAGAGCTGACTGCGTCGCTGGTTCATGTCGGGAAAGAAGTCGCAGAACTGACTATCGCAGTGCACGAGGCGCTGGCTGACAACCATGTTTCTGGGAGTGAGAAGGGCGACATCCTCACCGAGATCGGTCACGTGCGAGACAGCCTGCACGCGCTCGAAAGCTCGGTGAAGGCCGCCTGAATCGCAGGCATAAAAAAACCGCCTGGCAGGGCGGTTCTTTCAACAACTTGTAAAACACAGTGGGGCCATTATGAACACCTACACCGCTCCAGGCAATACCCGCCAAGTCGCGACACTTTTCCCGCACGGACAAAACGTGTCGCGACACTTCAATCATGCGCATGTGGCTTTCCCACTCTCTGCGATTCAACGGGAGGCTGCGTAATGGCCCGGGCTCGTAACGTGAAACCTGGGTTGTTCAGCAATGAACTGCTCGTTGAGCTTCCAGCGTTCGACCGACTGATGTTCATCGGTCTGTGGTGCCTTGCCGATCGCGAGGGTCGCCTCGAGGACCGAGTGAAGCGCATCAAGATCGAGCTTCTCCCATGTGATGACTATGACGTTGATGCCGGCCTGAATCGTTTGGCTGCTGCTGGGTTCATTTCACGCTACCAAGTAGCTGGTCAGTCAGTGATCGAGATCGTCAACTTTCAGAAGCACCAGAGCCCTCATGGTTCGGAGAAGGACAGCACGTTGCCCGACGTTAACGGCTATCTAACTGTTAACGAACGGAAAAAGAACGTCGTAGTCGCAGGCGGCCAACGCAAAGTCCATGTCTCTGAACAAGGTTTTAACGTTAAACCAACGTTAGAGCCTGTTAATCCACCAACCGATAACGCCCTGATTCCTGATTGTGGATCCCTGATTCCTGATTCACTGAATCAAGATCAACACCACTCTCTCTCAGCGGGCGAGGGCAATTCGGATTCAGCCGAGCAGGTTCTGGAAAACGTCCCAAGCCCATCGGTGGATCCTGTTGACCCAAAGGAACCTGTGGAGATGACGCTGGACTGGGTGCCTGACGCCAATCTCCTGAAAACCTACTGCGTGCACTTCGGCGTATCGCCTGACCTCTTCACCCGAGAAGCCATGGCCTCGTTCACAGCGCATCACGAGTCCATTGGCGGCCTGAACACCCAGGCCAAATGGGTATCGCTATTGGTCGGTTGGGTGAAGTCGGACAGGGCCAAGGCCAACAACGTTCGTCAGCTGAAGCCCGTTCAGCCTTCACGTCACAACGGGTTCTCCGAACGTAACTACACCGCTGGCCTGACCAAGCGAGAGGACGGCACCTATGGCATCTGAAAACGTGATCACCATGCCGAGCTCACTACCGGCGCCGCACAAGTCGACAGGTATTTGCGACGAGCACGGTCAGTACCCGCAGACCGTCAACGTCATCTTCGGCCGTGAGTTCAAGACCGCCTGCCCGCAGTGCCAGGTCATTGCGAAAGCAGAAGAGCAGGAGCGCATCAGGGCTCAGGCGCGGCAGGAGCTGGCGCTGAAGCTTGGGTCCGCTCTGATCCCCAAGCGGTTCGCCGGGAAAACGCTGTCTGGGTATCTCGCCATATCACCCGCTCAGAAGGAGGCGCTGAGGATCTGCACGAAGTACGCAGACAAATTTTCCGAGATAGCCCCAACCGGGCGGTGTTTGTTGCTGCTGGGGAAACCAGGCACCGGTAAGACGCACCTGGGCGTTGCCATCGCTGCTGAAATCATGAAGAAAACAGACGCGTCAGCTGTGTACCGAACGCTCGGCACCGTGTTGCAGGAGATTCGCTCGACCTACTCGAAAGGGAGTGAGCGCACCGAAAGCCAGATCCTGTCGGGGCTGATCGGACCGTCGCTTCTGATCCTTGACGAAATTGGCGTGAGCAAGGAGACCCCTAGCGATTTCGAGCTCACGACGTTGTTCTCGATCATCAACGGCCGTTACGAGCAGATGCGCCCCACGGTAATCATTTCAAACCTCGACGCCGGCATGCTCCCAAGCGCTATGGGTGAGCGTTGCTTTGATCGACTGCGGGAAGGCGGCGCGATTGCCGTGCCATTTGAATGGGAATCCCAGCGCGGCAAGGAGGGTTTCTGATGGCTGACCGGCGCCTGGCTGTTCCCGAGATCGATACCTACCGCTTCGCGGTGTTCTGCTGCTCGTTCAAGGTTGATTTGAGCTCTCCACCTGATCACGCACTGGCGCTGTTCGCCGACGAGGCCATGGCCAAGCGCTATGGGGCGTGGATGTGGCCGGGTACCTACGAAGTCGTCGACGTCGTCACGGGGCAGCCGGTATGCGCGTGACCTCGAAGAAGCTGCGCAATTCGGCCCGAGGCCAGGACTGCACAGTCCGTATGCCGGGCACCTGCAATCACAACCCGGAAACCACCGTCCTCGCGCACCTACCTTGCGGGCAAAAGGGCATTGGGATGAAGGGCTTCGACACCGTTGCGGTGTACGCGTGCAGCGCCTGTCACGACGTCATCGACGGCCGCGCCGCTGGCGAGGTCGATTGGTCTGACATGCCGCGCGCCATCGCCGAAACCCACGAAGGCCTGATCCGGGCCGGAATTCTAACTGTGAAGGGGGCCGCATGATCACTTATCTGGAAAGCATTCTGGTGCAGCTGTACATCGGCGGCATGCTGGTCGCGTCCGGTGGCTGCCTCTGGGGCATACGCCGGCTCGCCCGGCGTGCGCGCATCGTTCGGGGTGAGCGCGGATGAAGCCATTCACACCAAGGCTGTTCAAGCAGAAAGCAGCCAGAGCGCCACAAGTTGACCGGGAAGGGCAGGAACAGGCCGCGCTGATGCGGGAGCTTGAGCTGTGCTACCCGGTCGTGTTTGATCTGATCTACCACGTCCCGAACGGCGGGCACCGGGTGAAGGCTGTCGCGGCCAAGCTCAAAGCCCAGGGCGTGAAGGCCGGCATTCCCGACTTGGTGCTGAGCATGGCGCGCGGCGGTTACTTCGGCCTATACATCGAGTTCAAGGCCACACCGCCGAACGACGCCGCTGTTTCAGCCAGCCAGCAAGAGCGCCTGCGCAAACTGAACGAGCAGGGTTATCTGGCCATCGTATGCCGTGGGCACTTCGACGCGATGGAGCAGATTCGGGCCTACCTTCGGCTCGCTCCCACAGTGGTGGCTGCATGATCGAGCCAATGAAGATGACTCCTTGCCCTTTCTGCGAAGGACCGCCCTGCGTCACAGCCAAGGATTACCTAACCGGCGTTCTGGTGGACGAGGACCATCGCTGCGACCCGGATGCGGAAGAATGGCCAGACTTTGAGGCGTACGTTTGGTGTCACGAATGTGGCGCTACTGGGCCGGTGGTCGATTCCGTGAGCCTTGGGATGGAAGATCCATTGCGCGGGTTTGAAGTCGCAGACGTCATGCGCATCGCGGTAGAGCGCTGGAACGATCGACATAATCGCGTGCGGAGTGCATACGACCATGCCGATCGCAACGGGCTGAACCTTTTCCCGAGGCCAACGGTATGAGCACCGCAGCGGTGAAGATCACCGAAGCCGAGATCAAACGCCAGGCCGCAGGCACCGTGCAGGACGTGCGCGACCTCGAAAACAAAGGACTATACCTGCGCTTCAACAAGGCCCGCACCGGTGGGTCGTGGTATCTGGTGCTGAAGGGTAAGTGGAATCCGGTCGGCACCTTCCCCGAGTTGACTCACAAGCAGGTCGTCGCGGCGTTGCCGTCGCTTCGTCTGCGTCTGGCCGCCGGGGAGGGCGCGAGCCTGTCGAAGTGGAACGCTGTTGGTGAACTGCTGGACTGGTTCGCGGATCGCATGTCGCGCGATCGCAATCTGTCGACCAAGCGCAAGAACACCGGCGCCTCGATCATCAAGTGTCACCTGAAACCGCGCCTCGGCGAACTGCCGCTGATCGGCATCGACAAGGCTGCGCTCGACACCCTGTTGATGTGGCCGCTCCAGGAGACGGTTTCCATCGACTACGTGCGTTCGGCGTTCCAGCTGCTGGCCCTGGCATTCCGGCAGGCGGCCAAGCTGGGGATGATCACGTCCAACCCGATGGCGGCGATCCGGTTCAACGACTTCTCCAAGGCGAAGGTGGGCATCAAGCCATCCCGTCTGCGCGGTGTTCAGCTGGAAGGCCTGCTCGCACAACTGGCCGAGGTGATGACCAAGGCGCCGATGGATTCGATGCTCGCGCTGATGATGCTTTGCCACGGCACGCGGATCGGCGAAACCCGCATGGCGCGCTGGTCGCACATCAGCCTGGCCGAACGCGAGTGGTTCATCCCGGCCGAGAACACGAAAACCGGTGTCGAGCATCACCTTCCCCTGACAGAGCAAGTGTGCACGCTGTTGACCCGTTACCGCGAAGGCCAGTTTGCCCGGGGCTATGAGGGCCAGTGCCTGTTCCCGGCGCGCAACGGCAAGGCGTTGGGTGAGGCTCAGGGCTGCGCCGTTTTTCGGCGGTTGGGGCAGGGCGAGTGGACCAGCCACGACCTGCGCAAGGTGGCCCGCACCGGCTGGGCAGACCTTGGCATCGACCATCTGATCGGCGAGCTGCTGATCAACCACGCGATGGGCCACAACGTGAAGGTGTACATCCAGTCGGACGTGATGAGCCGCAAGCGTGATGCCCTCGAGCAGTGGCACGCACATCTAGATCAGAAAGGCTTTGCAGCGATTTACGGATTGACCGGCTTTAGATTTGAAGATTCTGATAATCCGCTGCAAGCCACAGAACATAAGGCCTGCAAGGCCATTGAAGAAACAACCATAGGCGAGGTTTAAAAATGATGATTTTGCTTAATGCGGCCACCGGCCTCGCTGTGAATCCCAAGCTGATCGCGGCAATCAAGATTGTCGAGAACGGGCGGCCTCGCCTGATCATCACCATGAAGGACGGATTTGAACTTGAGATTCCGCATGATCCGGAGGCCGGGATTGATGTCCGATCAATTCACCGACGCCTGATGGTGTCCGTATGAAGAAGTCGCACGGCCCAGACTTCCGTCGAAAGTTGAAATTCATCGTTGAGTGCAACGTTTGTCACGGTACCGGCATTTACACCGGCGTCTTTCATCAAATGACCTGCGAGAACTGTCACGCCTCGGGCTGGGTGTGCGGTGAGACGCTGAAGGCCTTGCCACTCATCGACGTCGTGCAGGTGCTCAACGTACGGCTGCGGGAAGCGCTCGGTGAGATCGCCAAATTCAACCGCGGCGTCGGCGGTGCGCATCAGCAGTACGAACAGAACAACCGCCGCGGTGCTGGCGGCTCGAATTACACAGGGGATTGAGCATGGGTATGTATAAAGACGTGATGGGCACCCTGGTGCGCGTACTCGCCGCCGACAACATCGACAACAGCACCAAGCAGTCCTGGCAAAAGCTGATCGACGCCGATTTGCGTCAGGGCGGCAATGGCAGCTCTCTGTCACCCCGCGACAAGTTCGATTACGACTGCTGCCTGTACGCGCTGTTACACCGCCAGCTTGCTCCGGCTCAGTGGGACGTTCTGGTTGCGAAGTATTCGACCCACAAGGCCAACAAGGTCGCCGCGATCGGACGGTTGGCGTCTCGAATGATTTCGCCGGCACCGGAGTTGTTCATTTACAAGGCGCTCACGGCCTGGGCTATCCCTAAGCTCAAGGGTGTTCAATCGTGCAAACGCTCAACCGACATGATCGTGCTGCCCGCCGAGTTCTACGACATGAATACCTGGGATCTGGCGGGATCCCCTGAGCGGACTCGACGCAACTGGCGCGGCGGAATCCACAAGCGACTTGAGCAGCTGGAAGAGGCTGCGGTGATCCACGCCACCGAGATTTTCGACCGGGAACAAATCTTTGTGGATGCCGCTTGACCATGATGGCCAATTGGCCGTAAATTAACCCCATCATGTCGATCTTGCGCGTTATGAGAGACGACACACGAAGCCCCGCCACTGAGCGGGGCTTTTTCGTTTTCGGGCTTTGCCCAGGCCACGCAGGCCTCTTTTATTGATGGAGCGGCACATGGCTGAGCCGAGCACTGGCGCACTCGCTGTAACTGGTGTGGTCGCCAGCCTTGGCTTGGGTGCAGCGTTCCCCCAGATTGACCTGTCAGCACTTGTCGGAGCATTCGGCGGAGCGTTTCTCTTCGTCGTGGCGGCGGACGCCATGCCAACTTGGCGCCGTATTGGTTACCTCTTCGCCGGCTGGATCGGTGGTTATTTCGGCGCTGCCGAGCTCTTGGGGCTCACCTGGACCAAAACGGCCGGATTCAGTGGGTTCGTCTGTGGCGCAATTTGCGTGGCAGTCGCGACCGGCATTCTTGAGTGGATGCACACAGGCGTGATGCCGCGCTGGCTGCAATGGTTCTTCCGCCTCCGGGCACGGAAGGAGAGTTAAATGGCTGCTGTCATTCAGGCCGCGCTGTGTGCGGTCATCTTTACCATGATCGGGTTGCGCTATAGCCCTTATCCGAACACCCGCTACAAGCTCTCGATCTCACTGATCGCATGGGCTGCATGCGCCGTTACCGGAATGCAGTGTGTGAGCCTGGTGGGCCGCATGGTCCTCGACGGCGAGTTCGCTGATGCGTCGTGGTTCAACACGGCGTTCTATGGCTTGTCGGCCGTTCTGGTCTGGCGTGCTCGGGGCAACGTTGCCCGTATCGTTCAGGTGGATTGATTATGCCCCTCAGGCCCCAAAAGCCATGCACCGCGCTTGGCTGTCGGGCGCTGACACGCAATCCACGCTACTGCGATGAACATGCCGACCTGGCAAAGGCTGCGGCCGCAAAGCGCGTCGATGCTCAGAGAGAGAGCAGCACGCAGCGCGGATACGGGTACAAGTGGCAGAAGGCGAGCAAAGGCTTCCTCACCAAGCATCCGCTGTGCGCAGAGCATGACCGGCGCGGCGAGGTTGTGGCCGCGACTGAGGTTGATCACATCGTCCCGCACAAGGGTGACATGGCCCTGTTCTGGAATCGCAACAACTGGCAGTCGTTGTGCCATAGCTGCCATAGCTCCAAGACTGCGCGTGAGGATGGTGGCTGGGGTAACCCTGCACGGTCTGCACCATAGCAGTGCAATTTAGTAGCTCTACTAAAAAAACCACCAGAAAAGTACTAGCTCAAAAAATCGAGCACCAGAGGGAGGGGGTGGGGGAAAACCTCACAGGTTTTTGCTTCTAGACCGTCCGCCCAACCCTTTTCACACGCCCGCGAAATTAAAAAATCAGGAGTTGCGCGATGGGAGGCACCGCCACGGTCGCCGGCCGTGGTCGCAAACCCAAGCCAACGGCCAAGAAAGCACTGGCCGGTAATCCCGGCAAGCGGGCGCTGAACACGTCCGAGCCGCAGTTTTCAGAAATCACAAAAGACATCGATCCGCCCGAGTGGATGAGCGATATCGCCGCCACTATGTGGAAGATGGTTGTCCCGGAATTGCTCCGCGAACACGTCATCGCCCTGACCGACCTTCACAACGTGGAGGCGTTTTGCACTGCGTACAGCAAGTGGCGCATGGCTGAAGATTCCGTCCAGCAGTTCGGCATCGTTGTCAGTTCCGCCCAGGGCAGCCCGATGAAAAATCCGGCACTGACCGCGGCCAACGAGGCGATGCGCCAGATGGTTACCTTCGGGTCGATGCTCGGCCTTGATCCGTCCAGCCGCTCGCGCCTGATCGGCGGGAACAAGGAAAAACAAACCAATGAATTTGCCCAACTACTGAGATCCTAAATGGCCAAGTCCCCTACGCCGAACGTCGATAGGGCGACGGCTTGGGGGCGCTCGGTTCTGCGTGGGAAAGTGCCAGCGTGCCGGTATGTTCACCAAGCGATCCAGCGGCACTTCGATGACCTGGCTGCCAGTCGCAAGCGCGGTTTTCGCTACAAGTTCGATGCCGCCAAGGCTGAGAAAAAGCTCAAGCTGATCCAGCTGCTTCCCCACACAAAGGGCGAATGGGCGTTCAAACGTCAGCTCATCACCCTTGAGCCCTGGCAGTTGTTCGGCCTTGCCGTCACCTTCGGGTGGGTAAAAAAGAAGGGCGGTCACCGCCGTTTCCGTGAAAGCTACTGGGAAGTACCCCGCAAGAACGGCAAGTCTGTGGTAGCGGGCGGCGTGGGCATCAGCATGTTCGTTGCCGACGGTGAGTTCGGCGCCGAGGTCTACGCCGGCGCTACCACTGAGAAGCAAGCATGGGAGGTTTTCCGGCCTGCCAAACTGATGGTCAGCAAGTCACCGATGCTCATCCAGGCCGCCGGCATCGAGGTCAATGCCTCGAACATGAACATCCCTTCCGACTTCAGCCGGTTTGAGCCGCTGATCGGTAACCCTGGCGACGGCGCCTCACCGAGCTGCGCCATTGTCGACGAATACCACGAACACCCGACCTCCGCTCAGTACGACACCATGCTCACCGGCATGGGCGCCCGCAGGCAGCCGCTGATGTTTATCATCACCACGGCCGGTGCGGATATCGAAGGTCCGTGCTACGACAAGCGTCGGCAAGTGATTGAGATGCTCGAAGGCACGGTGCCAGACGAAGAGCTGTTCGGCTGGATATGGACGCTGGATGAGGGCGATGACTGGACTGATCCGAAGATGCTGGCCAAGGCCAATCCCAATCATGGGGTGTCCGTGTTCCAGGAGTATCTGGAAAGTCAGCAGGCGCGGGCGATTCGCTCAGCAAGGTTCACCAACACATTCAAAACGAAGCATCTTAATCTCTGGGTGAGCGCCAAGGCCGGCTTCTACAACATGGAAAGCTGGAAAGCGTGCGAGGACACGACGCTCACGCTCGAGCAGTTCGAGGGCCAAGAGTGGATTGCCGGCTTCGACCTTGCCCGCAAACTGGATATGAACTCACGCGCCCGATTGTTCTGGCGCTTGATTGACGGGAAGACGCATTACTACAGCGTTGCGCCGAAGTTCTGGGTGCCAGAAGACACTGCGTTCAACAGCGACAATAAGCGCATGTCGGAACGCTTTCAGGCCTGGATCAACTCTCAGCACCTTGATGTCACGGAAGGCGCCGAGATTGATTATCGGGAGATCCTTGAGGACACCAAAGAGGCCAACCATCAGGCGCCTATCCGCGAGTGTCCGATTGATCCTTTTGGTGCTTCCGGTCTGATGCACGACCTTGATGACGAAGGCTTCAGCCCGATCACCATCACGCAGAACTACACGAACATGTCGGATCCCATGAAGGAGCTGGAAGCGGCTATTGAGTCGGGCAGGTTCCATCACGATGGCAACCCGATCATGACGTGGTGTGTCAGTAACGTCATTGGCAAAAACCTGCCAGGCAACAACGATGTGGTTCGGCCCATCAAGCAGGGCGATGACAACAAGATTGACGGCGCGATCGCGCTAATCATGGCGATCGGCCGAGTCATTGTTTTGGCCGGTGATAACAGCGGCAACATCAGCGACTTCTTTTCGAAACCAATCATTGTTGGATAACTGACCATGGATACAGGCCTGATTCTATTTATTGCCGTGGCCGTTGTCGCGTTCTGCCTAATCGCCGCTGGGGTGTTTGTTCTTGCTGGCCTTGGTTGGGCTTTGGTGGCTGGCGGCGTTTCCTTTCTGCTCGCGGCAGGATTCATTCGTAAGGGGTTGACCGGTGGATAGATCCCTCAAGGCAGTTTTGCGCCAGGCGCTGCACAAGTCAGCCGAACCTGGACTGATGAAGTCTTCGCTGGCTGGGTGGGTGGGGCGTCGTATAGGGCTGGGGGATGCTTCGTTCTGGAACGGTTATTACGGCACTGACTCAGCATCCGGCAAAACGGTCAGCCAGCAAACGGCCCTGCAGCTTTCCACTGTCTGGGCTTGTGTTCGATTGATCGCGGAAACCTTGGCAACACTACCGATTGCTCTTTACGAGGATCAAAAGGGAGTTCCGGTAGTGGCGGGCGGGCATCCAGTTCATCGGGTGATTAGCGTTCAGCCCAATGCTGACCAGACACCGGTCGAATTCTGGGAGTGTGTCGTGGCCAGCTTGCTCTTGGCCGGCAACAGTTTCAATGAACCTACCCGGGTCGGACGGGATGTTTCATCCCTTGAATTCTTGCTGCCTCAGTCGGTCTCGCCGCCGCGCCGCCTGAGCGATGGTTCGATCGAATATCGATTTATCGACAGCAACGGGCAATCCCATACTTTGCTCGATGAGCAAATGATGCACACGCGCGGTTTTGGCACCGACCCTCTTTGCGGGCTGAGCCCGCTCTCGATGGGCCGTAACGTATTCGGCGCGGCTATGGCGGCGGACGAGTCGGCCAGCAAGATGTTTGCCAACGGCATGAAGTTGGGCGGCGTTCTTTCTACCGACCAGATTCTGAACAAGGCGCAGCGCGAAGATATTCGTGAGGACATGGCGGCGAAATTCGCGGGCGCGGTCAACACAGGTAAGACAATGGTGCTGGAGGCGGGTATGAAGTATCAGCAGGTGTCGATGACTCCTGAGGATGCTCAGATGCTGCAGACGCGTGCGTTCAATGTTGAGGAAATCTGCCGATGGTTCCGCGTTCCACCATGGATGGTAGGGCACACCTCGAACAGCACCAGTTGGGGTACGGGCATGGAGCAGCAAATGCTCGGCTTCCTCAGCTTCACACTATTGCCATGGATGAAACGCATTGAGCAAAGCATTAACCGCCGCTTGCTTCGGCCGGATGAGCGCCGTCGTTTCTACGCGAAGTTCAATCCGGAAGGCCTGCTTCGCGCCGACAGCGCAGCCCGCGCAGCTTTCTACAGTTCGATGACGCAGAACGGTATCTACACCCGCGACGACTGCCGCATAAAAGAGAACTTGGCTCCCCATGGTGGCAACGCCGCAAAACTCACCGTGCAGTCGAACATGCTGCCGATCGACAAGCTTGGCGAAGGCGCGGGCGATGCACAGCAAGCGAGATCGGCCCTCATTGATTGGCTCAACGACAAGCCAAAAGGTAATTCTGAATGAACCGAAAAGACCAATCGGTGGCGGTGAAGTACCGCTCATTCGACTATGACGTGAAGGCTGTCGGCGACGACGGCCTTTTTTCTGGCTACGGATCAGTGTTCGGCGTCGTCGACAGCTACAACGAGGTTGTGGCGCCTGGGGCTTTCCTCGAATCTATCGCGGATGCCAAGGCTAAAAGCCGGACCTTCCCGGTTTTGTGGCAGCACCGTACCGGCGAGCCGATCGGCAGCTGGGATATCGAGAGCCTGAAAGAAGATGACCGCGGCTTGTTCGGTTCCGGTGACCTCTGGCTGGCAGACGCACCATATGCCCGCATCGCTTTGCGTGGGATGCAGTCGCGCTCCATCACCGGTTTGTCGATCGGGTACTACGTTCGCGATTCCAAGTTCGATGAAAAGACGCGTATTCGAACGCTGACCAAACTCGACCTGGTGGAAATCTCCATCGTCACTGTGCCGGCGAACGACGAGGCGCGTACCGACACTATCAAGTCGAAGCTTGCACATGGCGGCCTGCCTTCGATGCCCGAATTTGAGCTGCTCCTGCGCGAGGCAGGCTTCTCGAAAACTCAGTCTGCGGTGATTGCCAATCGCGGACTGCAGCATTTGCTCCGGAGTGAGTCCGAGGGCGACCTGGCAGCCATCGAAATCGTCGAGGCGCTTAAATCGCGTCCGGCCCTGACTCTTCCATCGTTTTGAGGATCCACCATGCATAACGCAATGAGCAATCAGGCTCGCGCCGAAAACCGTCAAATGCAACGTAAAGAGCACGCCGACGACAAAATTCAACTCAAAGCAGTCAATGATCTGCTCGATGAACGTGATCAAGAAATCAAGGCATTTGCCAGCAAGGCCGCCGCTGAAATCAAAGAGCACGGCACCATTTTGACAGAAACCAAGACCATCCTCGATGGCCTGGTCAAGGATGGGTTGGGCTTGCAAGATCGTCTTCAGGACATTGAGCAGAAGATGGCCCGTCGTTTCTCTGCGAATGACCCGCATGATGGCAAGTCTGTAGGCGAGCAACTTTCCGATTCGGACGACTTCCAGTCCCTGACCGCCAAGGGTCGTGGCATCGCCCGCTTGAACCTCAAGGCGGTCACGAATATCACCAGCGCTACAACCGGTACTGGTGGCGTTGGCGTTGGCATTCAGCCAACCCGAGTTCCTGGGATCATCACTGACCCAGAGCGTCAGTTCACTATTCGCGACCTGATCATGCCCGGTCGCACCGGATCGAACGCGGTTGAGTTCGTGCAGGAGACTGGCTTCCAGAACATGGCCGCCCCGCAGGCTGGTGAAGGCGCAGCTAAGGCGCAGTCTGACTTGTCGTTCGGCCTGGTCACCACCACTGTGAAGACCATTGCCCACTGGTTTCGAGCGTCGAAGCAGGTGTTGTCGGACATCCCGCTCCTGCAGAGCTACATCAACGGACGGGCGATCTATGGTCTGAAGTACAAGGAGGAAGAGCAAATCCTGGCGGGCGATGGTACCGGTCAGAATCTGCTGGGCCTGATCCCGCAAGCCACTGCGTTCAATGAGTCGCTGCGCAAATCCGGCGATACCAAGATCGACACCCTGCGCCGTGCAATCCTCCAAGTTCGCGTTGCTGAATACCGCGCCTCGGCGATTGCTCTGAACCCGGTGGACTGGGCTGATATCGAGCTGACCAAGGACAGCACCGGCTCCTACATCTGGGTAAACGTGCAGGAAGGTGGTGTACAGCGTCTCTGGAAATTGCCGGTGGTGGACAGCAACGCTGTTCCCGAGGGTGAGTTCCTGGTGGGTGCGATGAACATTGCCGCCCAGGTCTTCGACCGTGAAGACGCAGCTGTCGAGGTTTCGACCGAAGACGGCGACAACTTCCGCACCAACATGGTGACCATTCGCGCCGAAGAACGCTTGGCGCTGGCTGTTTACCGTCCCGAGTCGTTCGTGCACGGCGAGTTCGAAGACCCAACTCCGTAAACGCGGTTCATTCCTTTCACTGATCAGGAACGTGCCCGGGCAACCGGGCACGATGTGCCATGCCAGAGATTCAACTGAAAACCAAAAAAGGTTTCCTCAACGGGCATGTTTATGCAAAACGGGGATCCGAGATCACGGCTGATGAGTTTCGAGCGGCTGAGTTGCACCGGCTCGGAATCGTCGAGGACTACGAAGTGAAAGAAGCCGAAAACGCCGAAAACAAAAAAGCCCCGGACCCAGATAACAAGTCCGCGCCCAAGACGAGCACCAAGAAAAAGGCCGAGTAATCATGAGCGTGATCAGCATCGAGCTAGCAATGAAACACCTTCGGGCGGAGTCCGAGGATGTCGAAGACGTTCAGTCGAAGCTTGATAGTGCTGAAAGCGCCGCCCAAAAGTTCTTGCAGCGCCGGTTTTATGTCGACACTGCGGCTTTGAATGCTGCGATCGCAGGCGTCCCGGCTGCGCGCCTTGCTGCACGCACGGCGTACGACTTGGCCGTCACGGCTGCTGAAGCAGTAGAAAACTGGGATGACCGCTGCGCTGCGCTTGCCGATGCAAAGTTCGTGTTTTCTGAGGCGTTGCGAGACTGCACGGCGGTAGCGCGGGGCATGGTCATAAACAAGTCAATTGTTGCGGCCTGCCTGCTTACGCTCGGCCATCTATGGATGAGCCGAGAGGACTCCGTGACAGGGATCAACACGTCCTCGGTGATCGAGCTTCCACACGGATCACGATCGCTACTGCAGCCCGACAGAATCCAGATGGGGGTTTGAATGGCATATCGCGAACCTGGCGCTGGCGAGCTCAACAAGCACATCACGCTGCGTCGCCGAGATGATGCCCCCTCTGCCGACATGGGCTTGGAGGCGCTGTTCTCGGAGCTCAACCCGCGCTGGGCAAAGATTGAGCCTGTCGGTTCGGCCGTCTACACAGACAGCGCCCAGACCGACAACAAGATTACCCACCGGATATTCCTACGCTTTCGAACTGGCATAACGACGGCCTACGAAGTAGTCCATCAGCAAACTCTGTATCGGGTGAAACGTGGCTTTGACATGAACGGCCGTGGCCGATTCGTTGTGCTGGAAGTCGAAGAGCTCGGCCTCATCAATTCAGGTGGAGGCATCTATGACTAACTCAGCCTCGATCGATGGCTACCTTCACGTTGAGGGTTTTGAAAACTTCGCACGGGATGCTTTTGACAAGCGAAAGATCCGAGCCGGGATGCGGAAGGTCGGACTGCTGGTAGCAGGCCGTGCTCAGATGAACCTCGCATTGGGCGGCGGTCAGGACGGCTATCCAACCAGTCGTACAGGGCGAACGGTTGAGTCGATCAACTTCAAGGTTTCCCGGGCCGGATTTTTGGTTCGAATCTCCCCTACCAAAACCTCGGCGATGAAGGACTTTTACCCCGTGTATCTGCACTACGGAGTAAAAAAAGGGCGTCGTCCTGGAAAGCTTGGGCCAGGCCGCCGACGCCGTAAGGGCGAGCGCGCAAATCTGATAGCCGAGCGTGCCGCCGGAGAATGGCGCATCAAGCCACGCGACAACTACATGGCCGACGCTCTGCAGGACTCGGCTTCGCAAGTTCAATCGATCCTCTCGGCCGCATTCGCAAGCGCGCTGGGCTGATATCTGCCCCGGACACCCGCATGAAATTGAACCCTATCGTTGCCCATCTGCGGCTGACGTGCCCGACCTTTGCCGGACGAATTTCGGGTGGCATCGACTGGGATGCTGTCGTCGACAGTGCTCAGCTCGAATTGCCGGCCGCTTATGTGATTGCCACGGCGGACGCGGCCACCCCCAGCAAGGCGCAGAACATGGTCATTCAGGACATCACTGACCAGTTCAATGTGGTGATCGTGCTGAAAACGTCGGATGAGCGCGGCCAAGCCGACAACGATCTGCTGCACGACATCCGCGCTGAGCTCTGGCGTGCTCTTGTTGGATGGATGCCAGGGTCTGAGTACACGCAAATCGAATACGGAAAGGGCGCCTTGCTGCATATCAGCCGGGCGCGGGTGGTTTACCAGTTCACCTTCTTCTCCGAATTCCAGCTAGGCCGCAATCGCTCCGACCAACCACCAGAGACATGGCAGGAGTGGGAGCTCGACGGCTTGCCCGGGTTCACCGGCGCGACCATCAACATGGACTGCATCGATCCAGCAGACCCTAACCTGACACGCCCCGGCCCGGACGGGCGCATTGAAGTCCAATTCACTGGAGACGTAACACCATGACCAAGCGCATCACTGTGGTGCCGGCCACTGGCCGCTCTGTGCCCGATCCGGAGGCTGGCGACCTGTTGCCCGTTGAAGGCCGGGAAGTCCCCGATAACGCCTGGTGGCGTCGCCGCCTGGCTGACGGTGACGTCAGAACCAAAACTGTCGAAGCCCCATCCACCAAAGCCGGCAAAACGGCGCTGATCGAGGAAGGCAAATAATGGCCATCGGATTCAGCAACATCCCCGCCGATATCCGTGTGCCGCTGTTCTATGCGGAGATGGATAGTTCGGCGGCAAACAGCGCGTCGAGCGCGATGCGCCGCCTCATCGTGGCCCAAGTCAATGACGATGCCGAGAGCGAAAGCATCGGCAAGTTGGTGCTAGTGTCCAGCCTCGCGATCGCCAAGAGCATCGCCGGCCAGGGCTCGATGCTCGCCGCAATGTACGAGACCTGGCGCAAGGTCGATCCGATCGGCGAAGTCTGGTGCCTGCCGCTGCAGAACGAAACCGGCGAAACAGCTTCTGCAACCGTCACCATTACCGGTGCCGCTACCGAGGCCGGCCTGCTGAATCTGTACATCGGCGGCGTGCGCGTCCAGTCGGTGGTTGCATCTGCTGCAACCCCGACGATTGCTGCCGCTGCGCTGGCTGTGAAGATCAACGCCACGCCAGACCTGCCCGTCACTGCGGCGGCCGCGGTTGGCGTGGTTACGCTGACCTGTAAATGGACCGGCGAAAGCGGCAACGACATCAGCATTCTGATGAACCGCCTGGGCAAGTCCAACGGTGAATCCACGCCTGCAGGCTTGACCGTGGTCACCACTGCGATGACCGCGGGCGCCGGCGCGCCGGATGTGGTCGATGCGATCGCCGCGCTGGGTGATGAGCCCTTCGAGTTCCTGTGCCAGCCATGGTCGGACACGACCACGCTGAATGCCTGGAAAGACGCGATGGACGACAACACCGGTCGCTGGAGCTGGGCCAAGCAGTTGTTCGGCCATGTGTACACCGCCAAGCGCGGCACCATCGGCACGCTGGTTGCTGCCGGGCAGGTGCGCAACGATCAACACATGACCATTCAGGGCGTCGAGCCCGGGGTGCCTCAACCGGTTTGGGTGGTGGCGGCATCGCTCGCGGCACGCACGGCGGTGTTTATCTCTGCCGATGCCAGCCGTCCAACTCAAAGCGGTAGCATGCCAGGCGTCGATCCAGCACCGGCCAGCGACCGCTTCACCCTGACCGAACGCCAGTCACTGTTGAACTACGGCATTGCCACCGCGTACTACGAAGGCGGTTACGTGCGCATCCAGCGCTCGATCACCACCTACCAGAAGAACGCTTACGGCCAGGCCGACAACTCGTACCTGGACAGCGAAACCATGCACCAGTCGGCGTTCATTGTCCGGCGCATGCAGAGCGTGATCACCAGCAAGTACGGCCGACACAAGTTGGCCAGCGACGGCACCCGCTTCGGCGCCGGTCAGCCTATCGTGACCCCGGCGACCATCCGCGGCGAGCTGATCGCCCAGTACGCCAAGCTCGAGCTGGAAGGTCATGTCGAAAACGCTGATCTGTTCGCCGAGCATCTGGTGGTTGAGCGCGATCTCAACGATCCGAGCCGTGTCAACGTGCTGTTCCCGCCTGACTACATCAACGGCCTGCGCATCTTCGCGCTGCTCAACCAGTTCCGCCTCCAGTACGACGAAGCGGCGTAACGCTCAACTGAACAACCAGCCCGCCCAGTGCGGGCTTTTTCATTCTGGAGACAAAGACCATGGGCGAAAAAGTAGCCGGCACCGCGTACGTCAAAGTAGACGGTGAGCAGCTGACCATCACGGGTGGCGCGGAAGCCCCGTTGATGGAAGTGAAACGCGAGACGATCTATCCCGGCTTCTTCAAGGAAGAAGAGCTCGCGCCTTACCTGAAGATGACCGCGCTGATGCCGCAGGGTTTTCCGATCAAAAAGCTGGCCAACGGCCGCGATATGACGGTGACCTGTGAATTCAACAACGGTCGTGTCTACGTGCTGTCGGGGGCGTTCCTCGTCGATGAGCCTTCCTTCAAGGGCGACGACGGCACACTTGAATTGCAATTCGATGGCGTTAAAGGGAGCTGGCAATGAATAATCTGGTGAAGTTGCAGGTGGCGATCGAGGCTCACGGCGAGCCGCTGACCGAACTGACCATGCGCCGTCCGACGGTGCAGGAAGTGCGGGCCATCAAGGCGCTGCCGTACAAGATCGACAAAAACGAAGAAGTCAGCCTGGACATGGATGTGGCCGCGAAATACATCGCCGTCTGCGCCGGCATCCCGCCGTCGTCGGTCAACCAGCTGGACCTGGCTGACCTGAACTCGCTGAGCTGGGCGGTGGCCAGTTTTTTCATGAGTGCGGCGTCGACTCCATCCACGACCTGATCGCCGTTGCTTATGACCTGGCGTGGTTCTGGAAAACGGATCCGGAACTGATGTTGGCTCGCCCGCTCGACGTGCTCCGCGAATCCATGGAGCACGCGCAACGAATCAATAAACTCCAGCAGGTGCAGTGATGGCGGATAAATTCCAGCTAAAGGCGTTGATCACCGGCGTCGACAAGCTGTCGCCGATGCTGGGCGGCATCCGGAAAAATGTTGCGGGCTTTCGCAAACAGTTGGAAAGCTCTGGGCTCGGCAAGATCAGTTTTCAAGATGTGTTGCAGGGCGGTGCGTTTGCTGCCCCGTTCATTGCTGGTGCCAAGGCCGCGATTGACTTCGAATCATCAATGGCTGATGTGAAAAAGGTGGTCAACTTCGACACGCCGGAACAGTTCCAGCAGATGAGCAAGGATGTACTCGACCTGTCTGAGAAAATGCCGATGGCAGCGACCGGCATTGCCGCCATCGTGGCGGCAGGGGGGCAGGCCGGTTTTGCGCGAGGTGAGTTGAAGCAGTTCGCTGAAGATGCGGTGAAGATGGGGATCGCTTTCGACCAAACGGCCGAGCAGTCAGGCGACATGATGGCGAAGTGGCGAACCTCGTTTAAGCTGACCCAGCCTGAGGTTGTGGCGTTGGCCGACAAGATCAACTATCTGAGCAACACCGGCCCTTCCTCTGCGGCGCAGATAGCCGACATCGTGACCCGTATCGGCCCGCTCGGAAAAATCGCCGGTCTAGCCTCAGGTCAAATTGCCGCTATGGGCGCCACGCTCGCCGGCGTCGGTGTGCCCAGCGAGGTCGCGGCCACCGGCTTGAAGAACTTTATGCTTGCTCTCACCAAAGGCAAGGCAGCTACCAAAGAGCAAACGCAGGCGTTCAAGTCGCTCAGGCTTGATGTCAAGAAGGTGTCTTTGGGCATGCAGAAAGATGCCCAGGGAACCATGCTCGATGTCCTGGAGCGTGTGTCGAAAGTCGCACCGGATAAACAGGCTGGCCTGTTGACGCAGTTATTCGGGTCTGAATCGATTGCTGCAATCGCTCCGCTTCTCACCAACCTCGATCTCCTGAGAAAGAGCTTCGGGGATGTTGGCGTGAGCGGCGATTTCGCAGGGTCCATGACCAAGGAATACACCGAGCGCTCGAAGACGACGGCGAATGCGATGCAGTTGCTGCGCAGCCGGGTTACCCGATTGGGCATTGAGATCGGCAACGTGCTGCTGCCACCACTCAACGACATTATGGCTCTGTTGGGTCCGATCGTAAGTCAGGTCGGCCAGTTCGCCGCTGCGAACCCTGGGTTGGTCAAGGGTGTTCTCGGCGCAGGGCTGGCCTTCGGTGTTCTAAAACTGGGGGTCATGGGCGCCATAGTAGCCATGAAGCTGTTCGACGCCGCGACGAGAATGTCTCCAGTAGGCTTGCTCATTCGCGGACTTGCGTTGGCCGCCGGCTTACTCATTGCCAACTGGCAGAAAGTTTCGCCGTTTTTCTCGGCGCTCTGGAACCTGATTAAGGCTGTTGCCCAGCGCGCACAGATGGCCTGGGACAAGTTCACTCAAACCAATCCTGTTCTCGCCAAAAGCCTGATGGGCGCCGCCGCTGGTTTCCTCGCGATGCGCGTTGCGATGTTGGCGGCAAACGTCGCCGGAAAGATCTTCAGCGTCACCCTTGCGGTTGTGCGCGGGGCGGTTATCGCAGCCACGGTGGCAACTCGGATATTCAACCTTGTGGCGAAAGCCAACCCATTCGTCCTGATCGCCAGCCTGATCGCCATGGCCGCCGGCGCCCTGATTGCGAACTGGGAGCCAGCGCTGCAATGGTTCAAGGATGCCTGGGACAAGATCAGCGGGTGGGTGAAATCGATCATGGGCGCCTTCGGCATGGTTGGAGATGCCGGCGTGGATGGCGCAGTGAACAGCGCGACCAATGCCGTCAACAACCTGACCATGCAGGTGGCACCGGTGCGGGCAGGCAACGGCGACGGCACATTGCTTCGGCCACGACCCGAGGGCGAGCGCTGGTCACCGCAAGGCGATGCACTGGTTCAGAACGCCATGGCAGCCAGTCAGCCAAAGCTGCAGGGCGAGCTGGTGATGCGTTTTGAGAATCCACCACCGGGACTTCAGGTCGACAAGCCACAAACCAATCAGCCGGGGCTGAACATCAAGCCCAATGTAGGCACCCGCACCGTGGGTGTGATGAGGCCATAAATGGATCAGACATGGCGTGATCAAATGCTGCCGGCGTCGTTCCGGGGGATCAGTTTCTTGATCCCTCAGGCTTCGGTGCCGGTCGGAATGAAAGTGCAGTTGCACGAGTTTCCCCAGCGCGACGAGCCCTATGCCGAGCAAATGGGCAAACAGGCGCAGGTTCACCGGCTGGTCTGCTGGATCATCGGTGATGACTGCTTCGAGCGCCGCGATAAATTCATGGAAGCCGTGCAGACCCCTGGTGCTGGTGAGCTGATGCATCCCTGGCTCGGGCGCATGCAGGTCAAGGCCGGTGAAGCCGAACTGACGCACGACTTCAAGCAAGGCGGCATGGCGGCATTCGCGGTGACGTTTTACCCGGACATCCCGCTGAAGTTTCCGACAGCGAAGGTCAATACCCAGCAGCAGGTGGTGAAGGCCTCCGACAGCCTGCTGGATTCCGCGCTGGCTCGGTACAAGTCGGCGATGGCAAAGGTGGATCAGGCCCGTCTGGGGTTGGCCCGCCTGCGCAACAGCCTGTCGAGCGTGTACACAGTCATTCAGCAGCAGTTCTCAACCATCATCGGTGCCTTCACTAACCTGACCGGTTTTGTGCAGTCGTTGATGAACGCGCCAGATTCACTGTCGTCGCTGTTCTCCAGCTACTTCAGCGAGTTTTCGGTCGACGATTACCTGGGTGATGACTCCGGGTCGAGCTACCGGAACTCAGTGGCCACCGCCACGCAGCAAACTGAGGCCGTAGCCAGCATCAATACCGTCAGCGATTCGGGAGGTGTCGATGCGGCGGCGGCATCACAAGCCACTGCCAACCTGGTGCAGGACGCTTTGCTGGTTCAGGTCGCCCTGATCATCAGTGAAATGCCGGTGGCATCTCAGCCGGTTTCGTCGGCCACGGTGTCTTCGGTCGAGCAGCAGGCCGTGCAGCCGATCGTGCGGCCAGAGGTACCGGTGGCTGACGACGTGATCGAACTGCGCGACAACCTCAACGAGGCAATCTTTCAGGCGTCGTTGAAGGCCGATCCCGAGCACTACATAGTGCTCAACACCTTGCGACAGACGATCGTTAAACACCTGACCGCCGTCGCGGAGTCGGGCGTGCGCCTGGTGGAAATCACGCCGCCTGAAACGCTGTCGGCGTTGGTTCTGGCCTACCGTCGCTTCGGCGATGCCACTCGTGAATCCGAAGTGGTCCAGCGCAACCGCCTGCGACACCCCGGGTTCGTCCCAGCCCGCCCGATCAAAATCGCCCAGAGGTAGCCCATGGAAGACGTCAATGCTGTCAGCCTCACGGTTGACGGTCTGGATTACTTCGGCTGGAAATCGGTAGAAATCACGGCAGGGCTTGAGGATCAGGCGCGCTCGTTCACCCTGAACATCACATGGAAGTGGCCAGGCCAGCCATTGCCTTTGCCGATCAAGCAAGGCGCCAAATGCCAGGTAAGGATCGGCGACGACCTCGTGCTGACTGGCTGGGTGTTCGCCACACCGATCAGCTACGACCATCAGCAAATCACCACCAGCGTCAGCGGCCGCTCCCTCACCGCCGATCTGGTGGACTGTGCGGCGATCAATAAGCCGGGGCAGTGGAACAACCAAAGCGTCCTCTCGATCGTCAAGGCGCTGGCGGCGCCTTACGGTGTGCGGGTCCGCAGCGAGATCCCGGAAGGGGCAAAGCTGTCAGACCACACCATCGAGCCCGGCGAAACGGTGTTCGAGTCCATCGACCGCCTGCTGACACTGTTCCGCGTCTTCTCCACCGACGACGCCAAGGGCATGGCCGTCCTGGCCAAGCCCGGCAGTGAGGTTCGGGCGTTCGATGCTCTGGAAGTCGGCAACAACATCCTGACGGGTGATGCCGCGCTGGACTTCTCGGCCGTGTTTTCCGAATACCAGGTGCTCGGCCAGAAGAGCGGTACCGACGACGAGTTCGGCGAGCAGGCGGCCGAAGTGTCGGCGTTGGTGGCGGATCCGCGCGTTGGTCGCAAGCGGGTCATGATCATTCAGGAATCCGGCCAGATGACCAACGAGCTGGCGCAGGCCCGGGCGAACTGGGAGCGCGGCACGCGCATGGGTAAAGCCCTCACCACAAATTACACCGTGCAGGGCTGGCGGCAATCAAACGGCGCGCTGTGGAAGCACAACTCGCTGGTGCGGGTCATTGATCCAATAGTGGGCTTCGATCGCATCATGCTCATCGCCCGCGTGACTTACACGCTCACCGACAGCGGGCAGATCACCAAGTTGGAGGTCGGTCCGCCGGACGGCTTCGAGCCAGAACCTCACGACCCGCACAAAGACCGCAAGTTGAAGAAGGGCGGCAAGGCCGACAACTTCGAATACCTCATCCCCGCAGACTACGAGCCGAAAAAATGAGCCTGAAAAGCATGATGGCGCGCGGCACGGTTGTGCTGGCGGCGGCCGGGAAGATGATGCAGACGCTGCAGGTGAGGCTGACAGCCGGCGAGCTGAAGGACAACGTGGAGCACTTCGAGCCATACGGCCTGACTAGTAATCCGTTGTCGGGCGCCGAGGTTGTGACAATGTTCCTCGGCGGTGATCGGTCTCATGCGGTGGTCGTGGTTGCGTCAGATCGCCGGTACCGGATCAAGGAGCTGAAGCCGGGCGAGGTGGCCATCTACACGGATGAAGGCGACAAGATCCACTTCAAGCGCGGCCGGATCATCGATATCGAAACCGCCACGTTAAACATCAAGGCAACGACCGCGGTAAATTTTGATACGCCGGTCATCAACCAGACCGGGCAGATCGTCTCCACTGGTGACCAAGTCGCCGGCGGCATCAGCCAGATCGAGCACGTCCATACCAATGTCCAGGCGGGCAGCGGCAATAGCGGGCCTCCCGCAGCGGGGGCCTGATGATCTTATCTGATGATCGTGAATCAGCACTGACCCGCGCGGTGCTGATCAGTCTGTTTACCTGGCGACGCGCGCTGACCGATGACCACGTGGACGATGAAGAACTTTTCGGCTGGTGGGGCGACAGTTATCCGGACATCGCCGACGATCGTATTGGTTCGCGCCTGTGGCTGTTACGGCGGGTCAAGCTGACTGACGCCACGCAGCGCGATGCGGAGTTCTACGCGAACGAAGCCCTGCGCTGGCTTCTGGACGACGGGCACGCGATAGCGATCGAGATCACCAGTCAGAAAGCCGACATCAGCCGGCTGAACCTGACGGTCATCCTCACGGTTCCCGGCGGCGACCGCGTCGAAATCAAACCCATCTCTTCCTGGCAGGTGATCTATGCCGTTTGAAACACCTTCACTGCCGGTGCTCATCAGCCGCACGCAAAGCGATCTGGCCAACGAAGCGCTGCGGCGTTCCGATGCGCAGGTGCTGGCACGAACGTTGAGTGGCACTGCCTATGGGCTGTACGGATACCTCAACTGGATTGTTGATCAGATCTTGCCGGATAAGGCCGACGAAGAAACGCTGGAGCGGATCGCTGCACTTCGTTTGAACCAGCCAAGGAAGACGGCTCAGCCTGCAAAGGGGCAGGTATCTTTCAGCGCTGCTGCCGGCGCTGTACTTGATGTCGATGTGGTGTTGCAGGCCGGTGACGGTCGCATGTATCGAGTGACGTCCAGTGTCACAGCAGTCGCCGGCGTGAACGCTGCAACCATTGAAGCAGTGGTTGCTGGGCAATTAGGGAACGCAGACGCTGGACTGGCATTGACTTTGGTGCAACCGGTGGCGGGCGTAACCAATGCGTTCGTCGTCATTGCCCCGGGGCTGTCAGGTGGCGTTGCCCAAGAAAGTGTGGAGTCACTGCGTTCACGTGTGATCCGCTCTTATCGAGTGATCCCGCATGGTGGGAATGCCGATGACTATGAAACATGGGCGCTTGAGGTTCCCGGCATCACGCGGGCTTGGTGCCGTCGTAACTATGTGGGGCCCGGGACCGTTGGATTATTCGTAATGCGAGATAACGATCCCGTACCCATTCCGAACCCTACCCAACTGGCCGAAGTCCTCGCGTACATCGAGCCGCTTCGACCTGTAACGGCAGAACTGCACGTGCTGGCACCCACCAAGAAGCTGGTTCCTTACACAATCCATGTCGTGCCAGATACGTCAACGGTCAGGGCGGCCATCCAGGCTGCGTTGATTGACTTGCATGACCGGGAAGCAGGGCTTGGCGATACCCTTTTGTTGACGCACATCCGAGAAGCGATCAGTGGGGCACCTGGTGAGTTCGACCACAGCCTTCTAACTCCGACCGCCGATGTCACCGCTGTGGCCGGTGAGCTACTTACATTTGGGGGTATCACGTGGGTATAGCGCGAACGGCGGATGAGTATTACCAACAACTCAGAGGGCTACTTCCTGCTGGTCCTGCATGGGATCCCGAAAGAGTTCCAGAAATCGACGCGGTGCTGACGGGCGTATCGGCCGAGTTTGCGCGCCTCGATGCGCGGGCTGTAGATCTCTTGAATGAGGTAGATCCGGGCGGCGTAAGTGAGCTGGTCCCTGACTGGGAGGCTGTGATGGGACTCCCGGATGCCTGCCTTGGCCTGAATCCGGCTTTCGAGGATCGCAGACTCGCGGTTCGCCGCAGACTCGTGGAGGTAGGCGGGCAGAGCAGGGCCTTCTTCATTGAGATCGCCGTGGGGCTGGGGTACTCCAACCCAACAATCACGGAGCGCCGAGCACCACGTTTCGGCCAGTCTCGTTTTGGGGCAGCGAACTTTGGGACATGGAGCGCTCAGTTTATGTGGATTCTCAATACGGGGCCTCGGCTAAAGCTCGGGCGACGGTTCGGCGCAAGCTTCTGGGGCAGTCGCTTCGGATCAAACTCAAGTGGTGCTTTGGAGTGTGTGATTCACCGGGCGGCGCCTGCGCACACATTGGAATTTATCAAGTATGGGGAGAGCTAATAGATGGACTATCCGAAAAGCGTACCGAACGTCGGTTTGGTCGGAGGCAAGTTTGTTGATGAAAACCTTGCAACTGGCGCCGCGGGCTCGTTGATTCCTGCCGCATGGGGTAACGCGGTCACGACCGAAATTTTGAATGTGATTGCGGCAGGTGGCTTGGCAGCGGCAGAGGCTGATCTGAGCCAGCTGCTCCAGGCGATCCGAACAATTCGGCAAACAAATCTGACGACGCCGCCACAATTCGACAACGGCAAGAATGCGGCGACAACAGAGTTTGTGCAGAGAGCTCTAGGAAATTTTGCATATAGTCAGGTTCTAAGTAGTTCTACGGTTTTGAATGCTGGCTATGCGGGCCAAAATATTTGGCTGGCAGGTACTAGTAATTACACTATTACTTTGCCGTCAGTGTCCACTCTGACAACTGGTGCGGTTCTTTATCTTTGGTCCAGCAATCCTGGCACTGTAACTATTAATCGTGCTGGTACTGACAATATTTTAGTTAAAAGCACCTCTGTTACAACCTTCACCATTGGCGAAGGGGATAGTTTGTATCTTGTCGCCAATCCAGCAATCGGATGGATCGCGTTTGGCGGCACAAGGCAACTCGCATATTCGAGTGTCTTTTCGTCTTCGAGCAGTCCAAGCGGGTTTCAGCGGCTCCCAGGAGGGCTGATTGAGTGTCGGGGTACATTCACTTCAAGCTCGACCGCGGGGGGGCCGACGTCTGTTACATTTCCATATGCATTTACGACACTTCATTCGCTTGTGATTACGCCAAATAGTGCATCCACAACATCCGTTTCTGCCTGGTTTGACTCAGGGTCAGGGTCTGGGTTTAACGGGCACTGCAATCTTTCAAGTACGGTTTGCAATTATATAGCGAAGGGGGTTTAAGATGTTTGCGCTGTGGAATGACGTTGATGAAAGATTCTTTTTTTCACTTGATGACAATGGTGGAGTGAAAATTTCTGAAGAAGAACACGATGGGCTGATGTCTGGTCAGGCTATTGGATACCGGATTATTCAAGGCGCGGACGGTGTGCCGGTTCTTTCTTCAGATGTCGGTTGATTTGTACATAAGAAAAATGATCGGAGGGCATATGCCAATCACCGAAAAACAATTAATGCTGATTCTTCCGAGAGCCGGCCAAAGAGCCGGCTTTTTTGTGCCAGTTCTAAATACGGCAATGCAGCGGTACCAAATCATCGGAAGCAAGCGCGGCGCCGCGTTCATCGCGCAGACCGGTCACGAGTCCGGTCAGTTGCGGTGGGTTCGTGAGATCTGGGGGCCTACCGATGCTCAGCGCGGGTACGAGGGCCGCAAGGACCTGGGCAACATCGTGGCGGGTGATGGCAGGAAGTTCTGCGGCCGGGGACTGATCCAAATCACCGGCCGGGCGAACTATGCAGCCTGCGGCGAGGCATTGGGCCTGGACCTGATCAACCATCCGGAGCTGCTGGAGCTGCCGCAGCATGCGGCGATGTCGGCAGCCTGGTGGTGGGCCACGCACGGTCTGAACACGTTGGCCGACGCCGGCGACAACGCGAATATCGGCAGCATTATCAACACCGGCCGGCGCGGTCGAACTCCGAATGGTGCCGCTGAGCGTCAAGCTTTCTATGAGAAAGCATTGCAGGTGCTGGAATGAGCATCTGGCTGCGAATCCTTCCTTATGTTGGGGCAGTGCTGCTTTTCGTTGGTTTGCTGTTCGGCGCTTATCACCATGGCGTGAGTGTCACCGACGACAAGTGGCAGGCTCAGTGGGCTGAGCGTGACACCCGCGACGAGGCAGCCCGGGCCGCAAACGAGTCTGCCGCAAGGGTGCGCGAGCAGTCCTATCAACACGCAATCGACAAGGCGGTACAAGATGGGCAACGCACGATTGATCAACTCACTGCTGACGCTGCTGCTGAGCGTGCTTCTCGTAACGGGGTGCAGCTCGAAGCCGACAAGCTTGCCGCTCGACTCGCAGCCAGTCAGGACGGCGTTAATTCCTGCACTGCCGCCTCAAGCGCAGCAGCTTCCCGTGCCGTCTTGGTGCTTGCCGACGTGCTCAAGCGCGCTGATGAAAGAGCGGGCGATTTGGCAGGATATGCTGACCAAAGCCACGCCCGCGGATTGACATGCGAGCGGTCATTTTCAGCGATTTCTCAGTAGGTTGAAAATTATGAGCATGGTATAAGCGCCAAACTTTTTAAGGGAATAGACATGATGGGCGCGAAAAGATGTTGAATCAGATACAAGAAAGCCGATATGAATCGCTTGATGGTTTGCGAGGGATCGCCGCCCTGGTGGTGGTTTTCGCCCACGCCATGCTTATGCAGCCTTTTTTCTGGGCGCTTCACTACGGCCCGCATGATGGGCAGCGAAGCCAAATAGAAACGCTGATTGCCGACTCGCCTATTCGCCTTCTGTGGGGTGGTGATAATGCGGTAATCCTATTCTTCGTTCTCAGTGGGTTTGTGCTGACATTGCCGTGGACAAATGGTCGACAGCTTTCGTATGGCAGCTATCTGATTTCCCGATTTTGCCGGATATATCTGCCATACCTCGCAGCGATGATTATTTCGCTGATCTTGGCTGTTACGATCGGCGGCGCAAAGATTCCTGGCGCCAGCGAGTGGGTAAACCTCTACGCCTGGGCCAACAACTATTATTGGCTGGATATCCCGAGCATGCTGCTTATGCTGGGGAATGACTTCAGCACCTGGATCAACAACCCGACGTGGTCACTGGTTTGGGAGATGCGAGTTTCCCTTCTGTTTCCGCTACTGGTTTTCCCGGTAATACGCTGGAGAATGGCTGGTGTTGTCGCTGTTGCTGCTGGCTTATGGGTGGCGCTGGCTGTCAGTCAAGCTGTTGCCGCAGCCAATCCATCAGAAGCCGCTATGCTCGGCCGTCCGCACCTCACCTTTTATTACGCGGCCTTTTTCCTGATGGGCGCTGTCCTAGCCTACTACCGAGATGTGTTGATCCGCCTGTCATCACTGGGCGGTGGTGATGTGTCGGTGCTTATGATAATCGTAGGTCTGTGGATTTGGTTCACCAACTGGGCAGCTCAGGCTGAGCTGATGAAAGGTGTAGGCGCGGCGCTGATTATTGTCGCGTCGGTTTCTGCAGGTTTGCCGCGCCAGTTCCTGACAACTGCTCCGGTTCAGTGGCTTGGTCGTGTTTCCTACAGTCTCTACCTGGTGCACGTTCCGATTTTGCTGGTGGCAGAGTATTCGCTGTTTCAATATCTGCCACACAGCACGATTGCGCTGATTGCGATACCGGCGGCGCTAGTGATCGCCGAATTGTTCTATCGCGCTGTTGAGGGGCCTACTCATCGCTTCGGTCGATATCTGGTTAAAAGACAGAGAATCCGCGCAGCAGAACAAAAAACAGCTACCGATATCGCATGACGGACGGCTTGCGTGAAGGCGATCAGCTCTCGCGCTCCTGCGCCTCCCTTAGTAGGCGCTGATTCTCCTGGAATAGGTGCGTGTTCTGATACTTGATGTCATTGAGCACGCGAAGCTGGCTCGAAAGCACGGTAGTTTGAGACTGAAGGCGATTCACATTGGCCTGGGCTGCCAGCAATTGCTTCCGGAATGTGTCGCGGTCGTTTCCGATTTCAGTGTTCATCTCAACTAGCTTAAATATCTGTTCCCTGGCCTGGCGCAGCTGCAGGTTCAATTCCTCAAACTCATTTTCATAGAGCGCGAGCTGCTGCCGGCAGGTTTCGAGCGGCGTCGGGCAGCCGAGCCAGTCGTCGGTGTCTTCTATATAGAGGGGATCCACGGGTGCGCCTTACTTGATACTGTTTAGATATACAGTAATCGAGGCGTGCCGGGTGGGCGAGGGTGAGGCGACGAGCTGTAGGATTTTGGATTGGTGTTCGGTCGGCAGGACGCCGGTGATGGGTGCGCAAAACCTCCCTTGGAGGCCGCGTGTTTTCGTTTGCATAAGCACAAAAAAATTGATGTTTTGCAATCGTAGTTACGGGCTATATTCCTTTAATATCAATAGGTTGCGATTCTTCACTCCCCAGCATGGGGTGCTAGGGGTCGAGTGTTCGAATCACTCCGTCCCGACCATATATTTCAATGACTTAGGCCAATGTTGATGACATTGGCCTTTTTCATGCGCGTGAGTTTTGCGGGACGACTATGCTGTGCGCAGCCAAAAAGCCACGCCTCAGTGCAGAACCCTACGGCTCTCACCAATCCTGATTCGGTCCAGGGCCCGGTTCAATGCATCCAGTGCATCCAGAAGCGCCTTTGCCTCTGCCTCTCGGCCATCGCCCCATAAACGTTCCGCCATTTTGTTCAGGGCCTGGATCGAGCGTTCGATGTCAGCGGCGGTCGCGGGTGCCTGGGTTTGCGCTTCTTTGCTGGGCATACTTTCATTCATCTGCAGGGGATTGGCGATGCCCAGCATGATCGGCGTTCGTTGTCGGTCAATCCAGTGGTTACTGCTTGGGCTTGCGCTGAATATCTTCCGAGTCGCTGGAAGTTGCCGCGTCTTTCTCGGTTTCATTCGATTCTGC
The DNA here is from genome assembly GCF_052045635.1 of Pseudomonas sp. 22189. Taxonomy (NCBI): domain Bacteria; kingdom Pseudomonadati; phylum Pseudomonadota; class Gammaproteobacteria; order Pseudomonadales; family Pseudomonadaceae; genus Pseudomonas; species Pseudomonas sp. 22189. The sequence continues at coordinate 78,172 of NZ_JBQEPG010000012.1, read as the reverse complement.
GCCCGAGTTCGAACCTGAGGCTTCTTCACCTTTCTTGTTGGCTTTTTCTTCGTTTGATTCAGATGTGTTGCTGGATTGATTGACGCCTGGGATGGCCGTGGGCGGTGCGGCCGATCCTGCTTTCTCGGTTGCCAATGTCAAGGCAGAGCCAGCCAGCATCAGGCTTGCAAGCATCAGGGTTGCAATCTTGTTGTCCATTTTTCCGGCCTTGGGTGAGGGGTGTACCGCATTGGAGGCACCAGGCGCGCCAAGGTGCTGCTCATTGGACGAACGGCTGGCTTTGCGCGCATGCGGCAATTTGCTGGCCCCCAGGTCTGAGCTTCCCCGGCAAACTCGCCTTTTTTCAAAAGGTTAGGTTGGCTATATGCGGACGATTGTCATAACCGTTGCAACGCTTTCCCTGGCTGCCTTTGCTTCGGCCATTGAAGCGAGGGAGTTGAGCAAGAGTCATCGTTTTGCCTGTACCTGGGGCTCGGACATCGCTGCCGGGGCGCAACAGTCGAAGCTCTCGGGGATCTCGTTGTATGGCGCGCGCAAGCAGTTGCAGGTGCGCAAGTTCCAGCAACCGTGGATGCGCATGACGGCGATGGGCATTACCGAGCAGACCTACAACAGCACTTCGAAGCTCAAGCCGGCGGCAGTCAAGCAGACCTATTACGAACAATGCGTGCGGCATGAGCTGGCCCAGCGATAAACCCCAAAGCCCAACCTGAAACGGTTGGGCTTTTCATGCCTGACGATACGTCAGCGTCACTTGTCGCTCTCGCAATTGACCATCCAGGAGACCCCAAAGCGATCGACCAGCATGCCGAAACGGGCGGCCCAGAACGTCGCCTCGAGCGGCATGTCGACGCGCCCGTCCTTGGCCAGCGCATCAAACACTCGCTCGGCTTCGGCGATGCTGTCGACGTTGAGGGAGATCGAGCAACCGCTCATGCCGCCGGTTGGGCGGTCGGGCGTGGTGTCGGAGGCCATGATCATCTGGTCGCCGACTTTCAGGCAGGTGTGGATGACCAGGTTGTGGTGCTCTTTCGGTACGTGTTCGGCGGCGGGTGTTTCGCCGAAAGTCATCATCGCTTCGAGTTTGCCCTGCAAGGCTTGTTCGTAAAAAGTGAAGGCTTCGCGGCAGTTGCCGTTGAAGATCAGATAGGGATTGATTCGCATGGTTGCGCTCCTGGCAGTAGGCGCGGAGAGAGGCGATTTTCGCCAGGTTCCGCGAAAGGCGGTTAAAAACATAGCAGAGCATTGGGCGTCGTAACGTCCGGAGTTTTTCCAGATGTTTTTCTTCTGAAAACACCGCGCTTCAGCACGGATAAACCCTGCGGAGTACCATGACACCCTGTACGACCTGTCGAGCTTGATTTGCCATGCCTTTGATTTCCCGCTTCAACAACCTGTTCGATCAGGCCCGGCGCGCTTTGCTATTGGTTTGGGCGACATCACGCGGGTTGTTTCTGGGGCTGGTGCTGGCGACCCTGATTGCCGGTGTGCTGCCGGCGCTGGCCGCGTGGCTGGGGCAGCGTATTGTCGATGCGGTGGTGACCGCGATGCAGTTGCACGCGCAGCAGGGCGATGCCCCGCTGTGGCCGGTGTTGCGTTATGTCCTGTTGGAAGCGGGGGTATTGGCGTTATTGTCCGGCACGCAACGGGCATTGTCGGTCCAGCAGTCGCTACTACGGGTGCAGTTGGGGCAGAAGGTCAACACGCTGATTCTGGAAAAGGCCCAGACCCTGTCGCTGGTGCAGTTCGAGAACTCCGAGTTCTATGACAAGCTGGTGCGCGTACGCCGTGAAGCCTCGACTCGACCGCTGGCGTTGGTGATGAAGTCGCTGGGACTGATCCAGAACCTGATCATGCTGATCAGCTTTGGTGTGCTGCTGGTGCACTTTTCGCCGTGGGCACTGCTGTTGCTGGTGATCGGCGCGTTGCCGGTGTTCTTTGCCGAGGCACATTTTTCCGGCGATGCTTTCCGCTTGTTTACCCGCCGGGCCCCGGAAAGTCGGCAGCAAAATTACATCGAAACCTTGTTGTCCCACGAGGCCTATATCAAAGAGGTCAAGTTGTTCGGCTTTGCGCCGTTGCTGCTGCAGCGTTATCGGGACACGTTCGCCAAGCTCTATGCCGAGGATCGGCGCCTGACCTTGCGTCGCGATGGCTGGGGGTTTGGTCTCGGCTTGCTCGGCACCGGAGCGTTCTACCTGGCTTATGCGTGGGTGGTGATCGATGCCGTGCACGGCAATATCAGTCTCGGCCAAATGACCATGTACCTGGTGTTGTTCAAGCAGGGGCAAAGCGCGGTCAGTAGCAGTCTGAGCGCAATCAGCGGTTTGTACGAAGACGGTTTGTACCTGTCGAACCTTTACGAATACCTGGCTGAACCGGTGCTGGCCGATTCCGGTCATCTCACCGTCGGCGCGCACCCGGGTGATGGCCTGCGCTTTGAAAACGTTGGTTTTCGTTATCCGGGCGCCAATCGCGCGGCACTGGAAGGCATCGACCTGCACCTGGTGCCGGGCAGGAGCGTGGCGCTGGTGGGAGAGAACGGTTCAGGCAAGACCACCCTGATCAAACTGCTGACCCGCCTGTATCGGCCGGATCAAGGGCGCATCCTGCTTGATGGCAGTGACTTGCAGGACTGGGAAGAGACCACTTTGCGCCGGCGCATCGGCGTGATTTTTCAGGACTACATCCGCTATCAGTTCACCGTGGGCGAAAACATCGGCGTGGGGGATACCTCGGCGTTCAATGATGAATCGCGCTGGCAGGCTGCGGCTACCGAAGGAATGGCTGCGCCGTTCATTGATGGGCTCGACCGCGGCTACGCCACACAGTTGGGCCGCTGGTTTGCTGGCGGTCAGGAGTTGTCCGGTGGGCAATGGCAGAAGATTGCCTTGTCCCGGGCCTACATGCGCCGCGATGCGGATATCCTGATTCTCGACGAGCCGACCTCGGCCCTGGATCCGGCAGCGGAAGCGGCAGTGTTCGAGCATTTCAGCCAGCACACCGAAGGTCGCATGACCCTGCTGATTTCCCATCGTTTTTCCAGTGTGCGCAACGCCGATCAGATCATTGTGCTGGAGGCCGGACGGATACTGGAGCAGGGCGGTCACGACAGCCTGATTGCCGCCAATGGACGCTACGCCAAGCTGTTCGATCTGCAGGCTCGCGGCTATCGCTAGGAATCTTGCGCGTTGCGGGCCACTGCCGGCCCGGCCACGCGCGGCGCGGGTCTGGACTGCATCAGCGCATCGATCGCCTTGCGATAATTCTGTCCGCCCAGCGCCATGCTGTTGTTGTGGGTCGCGCCTGGCACCAGCAGCAGTCGTTTCGGTTGTCGGGCGGCGTTGAACAGTTGTTCGCTGAAGCGTGGCGGCACGAACGCGTCGGCCATGCCGTGCACCACCAACAGTGGCATATGAATCTCGGCGATCTTGTCGATGGAGTCGAATTTCTGCGACAGCAGCCAGCGCACCGGCAGCGAGGTATTGGCCACAGCGGCGGCCACGTCGGCGAGCGAGGTGAAAGTCGACTCGATCACCAGCCCCTTGACCGGTAGCGGTGTATGGTCCCGCGTGGCGTCCTGGCCGAGCTCTGCCGCCAGATCAATGGCCACGGCACCGCCTAGCGAGTGACCGTAAATCAGGCGTTTATTCGGGTCTGGCTGCAGCAGTTTGAAACGTTCCCACGCCACACGGGCATCTTCGTACACGCTGCTTTCCGAAGGCAGATCGCCCTTGCTCTGGCCGAAACCACGATAGTCGATGGCCAGTACCGAGTAGCCGGCCGCGCGCAATTGTTCGATGCGGAACAACTGCCCGGTGAGGTTCCAGCGCACGCCATGCAGATAGAGAATGGCCGGTGCATTGGCTTTTTCCGCCGGCCACCACCAGGCATGAATATTCTCCCCGGCCCTGAAACTCCTGGGCTGCAGGTCGAGCTCCTGTACGCTGCCCGGCAGGCCGTGATACCAGCCGGCCGTGCCCGGTTCGATGCGAAACAGCAGTTTGCGCTCGGTGTGTTCGAGCACCGCACAACTCGTCGGCACGCCAATGATCAGCGCAGCCATGCAGGCGAACGCCAGACGGCGGCGACGCAAACGGGTCATGAAGGACAGGAACATTAAACGGTTCACCACGGCGTAGACAAAGAAGGCTTTTTACCAGAAGGCTCGGTCTGCGCGTGACTTTTTCGACCACCGTGCGCCCTTAACGATTACAAAATGCTGCGGCTCAATTCACCCGCAGAACGATTTTGCCGATGTGGTCGCCACCCTCCATGCGCGCATGCGCCTGGGCCGCATCGTTCAGCGAATAAACCTTGTCGATGATCGGCAGGCAGCGCCCGGCGGCCAGCGCCGGCCACACGTGTTCGCGCAGTTGCTCGGCAATGTCGGCTTTTTCCTCTGCGGTGCGCGCTCGCAGCAACGAGCCAGTGATCACCGCACGCTTGGCCATGATCGCCAACAGGTCGACGTCGTTGGCCTTGCCGCCACCAAGAAAGCCCAGCATCACCAGCCGGCCATCCATCGCCAGCGCGCTGACATTTGCGTTGAGGTACGAGGCGCCCATGATGTCGAGAATCGCGTTCACCCCCTGGCCTGCAGTTTTTTCTGCGATGACCGTGGCGAAATCCTGCTCGCGATAATTGATCGGCTGCCCACTCAGTTTGCTGATTGCCGCGCATTTATCGGCACTGCCGGCGGTGGCGAAGGCTTCGATGCCGAACTCGCGGCAGAGCATCAGCGCGGTGGTGCCGATGCCGCTGGTGCCGCCGTGAATCAGCACGCGCTGACCGCGCTGAACGTCGCCGAGGCCGAACAGGTTGGCCCACACGGTAAAGAAGGTTTCCGGGATAGCGGCGGCCTGCAACCAATCCAGGCCATCGGGGATCGGCAGGGTTTGTCCGGCCGGGACGTTGCAGTATTCAGCGTAACCGCCGCCGTTGGTCAGCGCGCAAACCTTGTCCCCCACGGCAAACTGAAGGACACCCGCCCCGAGCGCCACCACTTCACCGGCCACTTCCAGACCGGGAATCGGATTCATGCCCGGCTTCATCGGGTACTTGCCTGCCCGTTGCAGGGCGTCGGGGCGGTTGATCCCGGCGGCATGCACGCGAATCAGCACTTCGCCGGCTGCGGCGACGGGCAGGGGCACATGCTTGGCTTGCAAGACTTCGGGGCCACCAGGTTGAGTGATTTCGATACGGGTCATTTCGCTGGGCAAAGTCATGTCGATTCCTGTTGCTTGAGGTTCTGAAGATGGGAGCACAGCCCGCAGGCAATGATTCCCTTCAATTTTCACAGGCGCGTGGTTCAGTCGCTGAGGGCAGCCATTTCAGGGCATGCTCCAACAAGATCGCCACGGCAATCGCCCCCGCGGCGATCACGAAGAGTATTGCGTGATGACCGCCCGTGGCATTGAACAGTGCCGAATAGGCGAATCCGGCCAGCGCCTGAAACGTGGCAAACGAAACGGTGGCGCGGCTCCAGGCGATTTGCTGGCGATGGTGATCAGGCACCAGTTCATGCACGCGAGCCAGGGCCAGCGGCACGATGCCGGGCGGGAATGAACCGACGATCACTGCCAGCACGGCCAACGCCATGAAAGAGTGGGAAACCGCCAGCAGTCCCAGCGCAATCGCCTGCACCGCCAATACCAGCCGAATGCCCATCCGCGCGCCAAGCCGATCCGCGAGAAAGCCGTAACTTACCGGGCCGACAATTGCCCCCAGGCCATACATCACCCAAACCAGTGCACCAATCTGCGCCCCGGCACCGAGCCCACGAGCGACGTAATCCACCAGAAACACCATGGCCGGCACCAGACCTGCGGCCATGAATGCGTATTGGCCGAACAGCAAATAGACGGAGGAGGGGGTTGGCTCAACCGTCGCGCCTGCGTGAGTGGCGGTCGGGTGCGGGAGATCAGCAGGCCAGCCAAACCAGCTTATTGCGGTCAGCAACAGCGACAATCCGCCCAGACCCAACCAGGTGGCGTGCAGGCCCATATTCAACAAGGGCGGGACGAGGGTGCCGGAGGCTGCGATCCCCAGGCCGATACCGAGAAAAATCGCACCGCTGGCCAGTCCTTTGCGGGATGCCGGCACATGGGGCAGTACAGTCGCCGCCACCAGCACCATAATTGCACCGCCGGTAATCCCCGACAGCAACCGCCAGCCAAAGAACCAGCTCACCGACAATGGAAATGCACAGGCAAAAAACGCCGCGGTGACCAGCAGCATCATCAGTCGCAGGGCGTTTTTATTGCCCAGTTGCCGCGTTAGCGGCCGGCCGAGCAGGGCGCCGATCAGATAGCCGACCAGATTGGCTGCGCCGAGGTACACCACGTCGTTGGCAGAAAACCACTGCGCCTGAATCAGCGAGGGAATAAGCGGTGTATAGGCAAAACGCGCCAGACCAATGCCGACCAGGCTGGCGCATAGCCCCGAGAAAATCGGTAACGCGGAGGTCGATGTACGCATGACAGCAATCCTGAGGGAGGTCTATGGCGCTCAGGATATCGGCTATCTTTGCTGCGGTAATGCAGCGATTTGGCTTTATAGTGATGCAAATTCGCATCGGGCGGGACAACATGAACTGGGATGATGCGCGGGTATTTCTCGCGGTATGCAGAGAGTCGACCTTACGCGGTGCAGCGCGGGTTCTGGGGGTGGATCAGGCGACTGTCGGGCGACGGATCACGGCGCTGGAAAAATCCCTGAGCGCGACCTTGTTCCTGCGCACGTCCGACGGCTACGCACTGACCGCAGTCGGCGAAGCCGCGCTCAAAAGCGTGGAAAAAATGGAGCAGTCGGCGCTGGCGCTTGAGCGGCAGATTCAGGGCCTGGATGATCGTCTGACCGGCACCGTACGCGTCAGCACCACCGATTCACTGGCCATCGACTTCCTGATCCCGGCCATTAGCCGCCTGCACGCGCAGCACCCGGACGTGCGTGTGCAACTCGACGCCTCCACGCAGATTCTCAGCCTGGCCAAGCGCGAGGCGGACATCGCTGTGCGCAATACCCGGCCCGACAATCCCGATCTGATCGCGCGGCGGATTGCGCGCTGGCCCGTGGGATTGTTCGCATCACAGGCGTATATCGACGCCCATGGTATCCCGCCGCAGGGGACGGCGTTCGAAGGCCATGACCTGGTGGTCTACCAACCGTATTTGCAGACGCACAAGGACATGACACTGGTGTGCGAGCCGCTGCAGCGCGGGCGTATCGTCGCCAGCCTGAGCTCCAGTCTGTTGGTCCGCCGCTCGATTGCGGCTGGTCTGGGCGTAGGAGAGATTCCGGTCTACATGGGCGAGCGCGATGGCCTGGTCAGGCTCTGGCCGGAACGCAATCGCCCGCAACCGTATGAGGTCTGGCTGGTGACCCATGCGGACTTACGTCACACCGCACGTGTCAGGGCGGTGATTGAGCAGATTGTCGAGGCGTTTGCACTGGAGAATGAGTAACGGCTCAAAGCGCTTTGGACAAGCTACATAGACTGACGAAACGCCCTACATTCAAAGCAGAACCAGCCGGCTTGTGGGCTTGGAGCGTCAGCCCTACTGTTGATGCAACTTGCAGCGCCAGGAAATCGGTGTGAGGGATGCGCCAGAACAGGTATCGGTAACCCAGGGAAGGGATCGGATTGAAAGCCAGGGAATTCGAGCAATATCAAAGCACTGACACGTTGAGCAGAGGTCGTAACGCACAAGCCATGAACGCTATCAGCCGTGAAGAATTCAACGCGAGGATCGAGACCATCGAGGCAAGAATGGATGCTCGCGTAGAGCGAGTGCACGCAGATATTCGAGAGTTCCTTAGCTCTCAGGCAGAGCGAGACAAGGCAAATGAGCGCATCCAGTTCGAACGGGATAAACGCTACGACTCAATGATTCAAGGCATTGCCATCGAATCCAGAGAGGCGCTCAAAAAGGCGGGTACCGTGAATGCCAATGTCTGGATGGCAACGGCTGTGCATTTGTTTGGCGTGGTCAGCATTGTCGTGGGTGGTTATTTCGCCAGCCAGGCCAACCTGTATGTAGCGGTACAAACAACGTTGGCGGCGGTTCAGGCGGGTAAGGATGTCGGTGCAGCCAAGCCTGCCGAGCAGCCATCATCGGTGTTGCCAAAATAAAAAACGGCCTTCAATCGAAGGCCGTTTTATTGCCATTGGAAACTCCTGCGTCATGGCATTTGTGGCAGCTCTTGCGGACGCAAGTCAAACACCAGTACTTCGGCATCCACGCCATTGCTCAGGGTCAACGCCTGTTCCTCGCGAACCCGCACGCCGTCACCCTCCTGCAGCAAATGGCCATTTAGTTCAACACTGCCGCGAGCGACATGCACGTAGGCGTAACGGTTGGCGGGCAGTTCCAGCGTCGCGCTTTCCTTGCCATCGAACAACCCGGCGTAAACCCGCGCATCCTGGCGCACTGTCAGCGAACCATCGCTACCGTCCGGCGAGATGATCAGTTGCAGGCGACCGCGTTTTTTCTGCGCGCTGAAGTGCTCCTGCTGGTAGCGCGGCTTTGCACCGGCCACTTCCGGCACGATCCAGATCTGCAGAAAGTGCACTGGCCGGGTGGCCGAATGGTTGAATTCGCTGTGGGCCACGCCACTGCCGGCGCTCATCAGTTGCACGTCACCGGGGCGGATCACCGAGCCGGTGCCCAAGGTGTCCTTATGCTCCAGCGCACCTTCAAGCACGTAGGAAAAGATCTCCATGTCGCGGTGCGGGTGCTGGCCGAAACCCTTGCCGGCCGCCACGCGGTCATCGTTGATCACCAGCAGGTCGGAAAAACCCTGTTCGCGCGGGTCGCGGTAGCTGGCGAAGGAAAAGGTGTGGAAGGACTTCAACCAGCCATGATTGGCGAGGCCGCGGTCGGAAGCTTTGCGAAGGGTCAGCATGATGAATTCTCCTTGCAGGACGTTGATTCGTCCGAGTGAGGAGAAGGTTACTGTTAATCGGATGAGGCAATAAGTAGATCGAAATTGAAATACTGTCCTGTTCAGGTTGACAGTTTTGTGGAGTCGATCACGCATTCTTTTCGCTGGATGTCACGCACTTGGCCATAATGCGGGTCTGTTCCTTCCCTTGATTTCAGTGATGTTCACCCATGAAAACCGTGGCAATGGTGCTGTTCCCCGACTTTCTCCTGCTCGACATGGCCGGCCCCATGGAGGTGTTTTCGGTCGCCAATCGCTACTTGAAACCTGAAGATCATTACCAACTGATCACCTTGGGCACCGAGCACGGGATGCTGCGGGCGTCCAATGGTGTGCAGGTGCAGACCGACCGCCATATTGACGACCCGGCCCAGGCCTTCGACTTGCTGCTGGTGCCGGGTGGACCGGGTGCCTACAACGAAAAACATCCGGCGCTGCTTGCCTGGTTGCAACGCTCGGTGGGGCAGTCCGGTTGCTACGGTTCGATCTGTACCGGGGCGTTTGTGCTCGGGCATGCCGGTCTGCTCGACGGTTATCGCGTGACCACTCACTGGAACTACACCGAACGTCTGATCAAGGCGTTCCCCAAGGCGCAGGTGGAAACCGACCAGATTTACACCGAAGACCGCAATCTGATTACCTCGGGAGGCGTGACCGCCGGCATCGATCTGGCATTGGCCGTGGTCGCCCGGGATCACGGGAAAAAGCTCGCTCAGGACGTGGCCAAGGTGCTGCTGGTGGTGATGAAACGTCAGGGCGGGCAAGCACAGTTCAGTCCGTTGATGGCCGCAGTGGCGCCACAGGAAACCGCGATCACCCGGGTGCAGAACCATGTGCTGGAGCATCTCGACGAAGCCTTTACCGTTGAGCGCATGGCGGGGCTGGCGAACATGAGTACCCGGCATTTTGCGCGGCTGTTTGCGCGGGATGTGAACATGACGCCGATGGAGTTTTTGCAAAACGCCCGGATCGATTGCGCGCGTAATCTGCTGGAAACCACTGAGCTGCCGTTGAAGACAGTGGCCTACAAAAGTGGTTTCGGCAGTGTGCGCCATATGCGTTTTCTGTTTGCGGAAAAGCTCGGCCTGACCCCGGCGCAATACCGCGAACAGTTCAGCTAGAGCGGTTGTGTCCGTCCGGTGCATCCGGATGTCCGTGTTGCGCCCTGTATGGAGGTTGTACCGTCACCTGCGCCTGCCAAGATAAACGGTAACGCTTGGAAGGGAGACGCGCTGAGCGCCGAGGGCATGCTGCCCGCGTGCGCTGGCGCCGGAAAACGGCATGAACAGCCACAAAGACTTACCCGCTGCATCGGTGTTGTATTTCGGGCCATACGCCTTTCATCTGCGCCAACGGCTGATCCTCGACGGGGATCGACCATTGCGCATGGGCGGCCGCGCCCTCGATATTTTGCAGGTGCTGGTCGAACACGCCGGTCGCGTGGTACGCAAGGAGCAGTTGATCGCCCGCGTGTGGCCGGACAGTGTGGTCGAAGAGATCAACCTGCGGGTGCACATCGCCGCGTTGCGCCGGGCGCTGGGTGATGGCGAGAAGGGCCAGCGCTACATCGTCAACGTGCCGCAATGTGGTTACAGCTTTATCGCGCCGGTGCACGGCGACAGCGTCGCGCAGGTCGTGTTCGACACCTTGCACGCGCCGCAACAGAATCTGCCCGCTCGCCTGACTCCGGTCATCGGCCGCGATTCGCTGGTGGGCCGTCTGGTCCGGCAAATGCCCCTGTGCCGCTTGATGACACTGACAGGCCCGGCCGGCATCGGCAAATCCACGGTGGCGCTGCGGGTGGCCGAATTGCTGTTGCAGCATTACCGCGACGGCGTCTGGTACATCGACCTGTCCATGCTCGGTGATGCGCCGTCACTGCTTGAACACCTGTTGCGCAGCCTTGACCTTTCGTTCGATACGTTAGCGTCGCGTCATGCCTTGCTGCTGCTGGATAACAGCGAGCGGTGTCGTGACTCATGCCGGGCATTGGTGGAGCGACTGCAACTGGCGGCGCCGCGGCTGGCGTTGCTGGTCACCAGTCGCGAACCGTTGCAGGCCAATCTGGAAACCCTGCAACCGATTGCGCCATTGACCTTTCCCAAGGCCTCGACACCGGCCAGTATCGATGAGCTCATGGGCTATTCGGCGGTGCAATTGCTGGTCAGTCGCGCGCGTGCCCGGCAGCACGATTTCAGCCTGCGCGAGCAGGATCTGCAAACCGTGTGCAGTCTCTGTCGTCGTCTCGACGGTTTGCCATTGGCCATTGAACTGGCGGCCGCGCAGATCGATGCGCTGGCGCTGGTAGGGCTGCAAGCGCAACTGGACAACGGCCTGCACCTGCTCAGGCATGGTCGTCGCACCGCGAAGCCACGGCATCAATCCATGAGCGCAGCGCTGGACTGGAGTTATCAGGATCTGCGGCCCTGCGAACGTCGGGTCTTGCAGCGCCTGTCGGTATTCAAGATGGCCTTCACCGAAGAGGCTGCGCTGCGGGTCATCGACGGTGGGCATCTGCAATCGGTGATCGAACGCCTGGCTGCCAAGTCATGGCTGACGGTGGAGCGCAGTGCAGACGTGGTGCGTTATCGAATGCTCAATCTTCTTCGCTGTTACGTCCGTGAACAGCCCGAAGCCAGCGTAGAACCGAGTGCTATCGCGTACCATCGTGCGCTGTACCGCAGGCCAAATCGATCAGCTGCGGGTGTGCAACTGTTCATGCAACGCGTCGAGCAGTAAGCGCACTTTGCGCAGGTCCGGCGTGGCATAGCCTTCGGTGAAGCGTTGATGGATCGGGGTCAGCAGCGCCAGTGCTTCGCGGTGGCGTGATTGGCGCTGCCACAGTTGGGCCAATGTTGTGGCGCTGCGCAGTTCCCAGGCCAGCGCGCCCTGGGCGCGGGCGATGGCGAGGGCGTTTTGCAGGAGGTGTTCTGCCTGTTCGCCAAGGCGTCCCTGCGGACAATCCGCCTCATCCGCCAATAACCGCTCAGCCTCGGCCCGCAACACCTCCGCCGTGCTCCAGCCAGCCGCGCCACTGTGTGCCCGCTCCAGCAACGCGTCATCGATATGGCGAGCATCGAGCGTGACCATCAGCTCCTTTATCAGCCCGTTATCCGCCGGCGCGTCGGGTGGGGCCAGGCGTTCATCGATCACCTGCGCATAGTGCCGTCCCCAGCGATAGAACAGCAGCACCGAGTGCTTTTGCGCCTGCTCCAGCAACAGTTGCAACAATTCGCGCGCAGTCCTGGCGTCGCCGTTGTAATGCGCAATCAGGCAGCTGGCCAATGCCAGGGTGTAGCAGATCGACGTACCGTGATTGATCTGCACGGCGATATCCAACGCCTGCCGGGCGGTGCGCCACGCCTGTTCGGGAAACCCCTGCAGCCACAACACCCGGGCGAGAATGGTCAACGAAGCCACGCTCTGGTCGTACTGCACGCCAAAGCCGTGGGTGAAGCGGTTGCGACAACCACTGTGGGCCATACGCTGAATCACTTGCTCGGCGTTGATCCGCGCGCGCGGCTGGTCGCCGGCAAAGTGCAGCGCCAGGACGCGCAAGCGGTGAATGCTCAATGACAGCAGCGGGTCGTCGTGGCCACCGAGGCGGTCGAACTGTTCGCTTTGCTGCAATGCCGCCTGGTAATGCCCGCAGCTGAGATTGACCGCCAGGTGGCCGGAAATGGCGCGCAATTGCGCGGCGACGTCGTGGTGCTGCTGCGCCAGTGCGTTAGCCTGAGTGAACGCTTCAATGGTTTCCGGCGAACCGCCGCAAGTGTGATAACAAGCGCTGCCGAGTGCCAGTTGCAAGGCTGTGTGCAGGCGCGGACAGGGTTGGGCCGCGCTTTCGAGCAGGGTCAACGCCTGACGGACATGCGCGCCATATTCCTTGAGCAATGACAGCTCCTGCCACAACGCGGCCGACGTCGCGGTCAAACGGATGCCGAGAGGGTGCGAGCCGTTGCCGTGCAAACTCCAGTCGAGTGCAGCGCGCAGGTCTTCCAGGCCTCGGGCATAGCGCTCGATCCATTGTGTGGTCGGAGTGTGTTCCCACTCGGTCTGCGCTTGCTCCATCAGCGTCAGATAGCGTTCGGCGTGGCGTTCGCGCAGGATTTCGCGTTCGCCGCTGAGTTCGAGTTTTTCCAGGGCGTAATGGCGGGTGGTGTCGAGCAGGCGATAAAACACTTCTTCATCACCGACTTCCACGTTCAGCAGCGATTTACCCACCAGTTGCGTGACCGATGCGAGCACCTGCGTGGGATCGATGTGTTGACCGACGATCACCGCCGCAGCCGAGGCCAGGCTGAAGCAGCCGCGAAACACCCCGAGGCGGCGCAGGCAAGTCTGCTCGCAAGGGGTGAGCAGATTGAAACTCCAGTCCAGCGTGGCGTGCAGCGTTTGATGCCGCGCATGGCGCTGGTGGTTGCCCGCCGCCAGCGGGTGCAAATGATCCTGCCATTGTTCCAGCAGGCCGCTCAGGCCCAGAGTTTCGACCTGCGCTGCCGCCAGTTCCAGAGCCAGTGGAATACCGTCCAGACGCCGGCAGATTTCCATCGCCAGGGGTAAATCGGCGTCGCTCAGTTCAAAGCGTTCATGGGCGCCCATCGCTCGTTCGACGAACAGTTGCAGGGCGGCGAAAGTCATCGCCTGCTCGCGATCGAGACGGCTCGTCGCAGGCGGGCAATCGAGGGATTCCAGACGCTGCACGAACTCGCCCTCAGCGCGCAGACTTTCGCGGCTGGTGGCCAGAATATGGACCTGCGGCGCACCGCGCAAAAGGCTCTCGACGAGCAGCGCCACGGCATCGATGAGGTGCTCGCAGTTATCGATCACCAGCAGCATCTGCCGTTCGCGCAAATCGTTGATCACACTCGCCAATGGCGCGCCGTCGTGTACTGCCAGATCGAGCAGGGTCGCCAGTTGCGAGGCGATCAGCGCCGGGTCGTTGAGCGGCGCCAGATCCAGCAGGCGGATGCCATCGCGATAGCGTCCGAGCAACTGCTCGGCGACGCGCAGGGCGACGGTGGTCTTGCCGATCCCGCCGGGGCCGATGAGGGTGATGCAGCGCTGTCGCGGCAGTTGCTGCATCAAGCTGTCCACCAGTGACTGGCGCCCGATCATCCGGGTACGGCGCAGCGGCAGGTTATGGCGCCCGGGCGCCGCCTCCAGTAGCCGTTGTCCGTTGGCGTGCACCGTCAGTGGGGCTACGAAACTGTAGCCGCGCTGGGCCACGGTCACGATGTAGCGCTGACCGGCCTGACCGTCGCCCAGTGCCTTGCGCAGGGCGGCCATGTGCACCCGCAGATTGATGTCCTCGACGACGGTGTCCGCCCATACGCCGGCGAGCAGTTGCTGCTTGCTCACCACTTCCCCGGCATGCGCCAGCAGCATCAGCAGAATATCCATGGCGCGCCGTCCCAGCCGCAACGGCTGGTCACCTTCCATGACCAATCGTTGCCCGGTGTAAATCCGATAGGGGCCGAAGCCGATGGCCTGATTCGGGGAAAGACTCAACAGCGCACTCCTGCGGTGATGCGGCGATCCTGGCAGATGGACGCTGCGTGAAGACGCAGATCGTCGGCTACAAGGTATCGCAGCATATTCCTCAGGTTTGGCCATCAGTGCAACGCCGGGCTCCTGCGCAACGCTCAAAAGCTCAGATGCCGTGTCCGGGTGTCTTTGTCTTCACGCATGACCTGACAGCGCCAGGCAAACGGATTGATCCCTTCGCTGCGGGTGAACATGTGACAGAAATGTGCCTGATCACAGAATCCGCAATCCAGGCTGATCTGCGTCAGGCTCAGGTCGGTGTGGCGGATCAGCAGCTTGGCGCGGGCAATACGCTGTTCGCGAATCCAGTCCTGCGGCGCGAGGCCGGTGCTGGCCTTGAACGCCCGGGAGAAATGGCTGCGCGACAATGAGCAGGCGCGTGCCAGCTCGGCCACTTCCAGGCTTTCTCCGAGGCGTTCGAGGATCAGTTGTTTGACCTGCCGCTCCCGTTGCGGGCTGAGGCCGCCGATAAGCGGCCGGGGCGTTTCGCTGGCAGGGGCGAGGGCGACGGATTGCTGTAGATGAGCCATGGCCGGTGTCCGTGTCGTGGAGGTGAAAAACAACGCTGCGCAGAGGCCTTCATTGTTAAGAAGGGACATGCCGGCTGACGAGTTAATCGTTGTTAATTCGCAGGCCTGACACGGATGCAAACCACCGTTGATCGGGTAAAGTGCTCAGCACTTGCGAACGGTCTTAGAAGGAATTGCAGCCCATGAACCGTAACGATCTGCGCCGTGTCGACATGAACCTGCTGGTGATTTTCGAAGCGCTGATGTTCGAAAAGAACCTGACCCGCGTCGCCGAAAAACTGTTCATGGGCCAGCCGGCGGTCAGTGCCGCGCTGGGGCGTTTGCGTGACCTGTTCGATGATCCGCTGCTGTTGCGCAACGGCCGCAGCATGGAGCCGACGGCGCGAGCGCTGGCGATTCTGCAGGAGCTGCAACCGGCGATGGATGTGATCTCCGGCGCGGTCAGCCGGGCCAAGGAGTTCGACCCGGCCAGCAGCTGCGACGTGTTCCGCATCGGCCTGTCGGACGACGCCGAATTCGGGCTGTTTCCACCGCTGCTGCGCAACCTTCAGCAGGAGGCACCGGGTATCGTCGTGGTCGTGCGCCGCGCCAACTACCTGCTGATGCCGGCGTTGCTGGCTTCCGGGGAAATCTCCGTCGGCGTGAGCTACACCACCGATCTGCCGGCCAACGCCAAGCGCAAGAAACTGCGCGACATTCCCTGCAAGGTCCTGCGTGGTGATGATCGCCCGGGCCCGCTGACCCTCGACGAATACTGCGAGCGCCCGCACGCAATGGTGTCGTTCTCGGGGGATCTGAGCGGCAACATTGACGTGGACCTGGCCAAGGTCGGCCGGCGCCGCCGAGTGGTGCTCGGCGTGCCGCAGTTCAGCGGTTTGCGCGCCTTGCTCGCCGGCACTGAAATGATTGCCACCGTGCCGGACTATGCCGCGTGTGCGCTGGTCGAAGGCTGTGCGTTGCGGGCTGAGGATCCGCCATTTCCGATTGATGCGGCGCAACTGTCGATGGCGTGGAGCGGGGTGCATGACAACGACCCGGCGGAGCGCTGGCTGCGGTCGCGGATCAGTCAGTTCATGGCGGCGCCGCTGGATATTCCTGCGTCCTAATTGCTCGGTTACAAGGAAAGTGGCCAGCGGGGCCGTTTTTTATCGGCGTCCTAGGGGGCTGTTTGACCGTTCGTCTTAAACCAGCACGCACCTGTAATTTCTGACAGTAGCCAACACCGCATACAGCGCCGTTCAATGCCTCCGTCGTCCTGCCACTCGATCGGAGCTCGCGCCATGACTGTCAACAACCCCGCTGACTCATCACCGCTGGTGCTCAAGGAACTCGACGTCCCCGGTCGTACCGGCCCCGTGTCGCAAGCGCCGGATGTCTGGGGGCTCAACATCGCAGCGGTGCGGGACAACTTCCCCAAACAGGGCCTGCTGTGCCGTGCCGGGCCGTGGGGGGTCATGAGCCGGGGCGACCATTTGGTGATTTCTTTGGGCGGCCAGACGGTGTTCAACAAAACCGTCGACGAGCATGAGGTCGACACGACGCTGTCGATGTTTGTGCCCGCCGCCCGTTTCAGTAACGGCTCGACCACCCTGTCCTACGTCGTCACCCGACTGGGCGGAGCAGCCGAACCGTCCGAAGTCATGCAGACGCTAGTCAAGCTCACTCGCCCCGGTGGCCATGACACCGATGAAGGCCCGGGCCACCCGAACCTGAAAATGACCATCCCCAGGGAGATTCTCGAGGGCGGCATCGACAAGAACAACGTTGCCGCCGGCGTGAAAATCACCATCGGCCCTTCCGAAGGCGGGCCAGAGCCCTATCCCAACGCAGCGGCCGGCGACTGGATTCAGGTGACGTGGGGGGGAGAGTTTGTACTCTTCGGACCGCTGACTCAGGATGAGGCCGACGGCACAGTACCGCTTGTCCTGCACATCACAGAAGCAACCATCCGCGCCGTCGGTGACTCTGACACTGCCGGCCTCGCGGTGGCCTATGAAGTCTACGATGTTGCCGACAACCGCTCCGAAGACTGGAGTTACGCGCAGCGCATCGTGGTGGCGGTCGACGCTGACCGGCTCGACGCGCCGATCTGCAAGGAAGCGGTGAACAACGTGCTGGACGCCGACCTACTGGGCGGTACCGATGGCACGGCGCAGATTCTTGCCGTGGACAACAATAAATTCATGGTCGGTGACATCCCCATCGTTCGGCTCAAGGGCACACCGGTTGAAGGGGCACCGATCAACATCGAAATCACTGGCCAGCCGCTGGGCAGCGTGCCCAGCATCCCCGAAATCAGAATTCCCAATGCCGCGTTGCGGCAACTGGCCAAGACCCAGATCAGCTTGTCCTTTCGCCTGAAAAAGGCCGACGGCTCCACCGACCTGCTGTCCAGGACCCAGTTCATCAATGTCATTGGCGAGGTCAAACGGTTGCAGGCCCCGGTCGCCCTCGACGCGGCACAGGGCGCCCTCGATCCGGAGCTTGTACAGGCCCGGATCCAAATTCCATTCGACAAGTCCTTTACGGCGAGACAGGCGATCAAACTGTTCTGGCTGGGTACCCGGCCTGACCTGAGCACCTATTTGCCCGACCTGCCGCTGCGCCCGATTACCAATGGCGATATCACGGCCGGCGTGCCGTTGCTGATCAACGTCCCCGGCCCTCATCTGAAACAGATCGAAGGCGGCAAGCTGGAACTGTATTACCAGTTGCTGAGCGACGACGCGGTGTTGGGAACGATGAACCGCGTCAACGCCACCCACGCCATCCGCGAGTCGATTCACGCCGAAATCCTGAACGTCGGCGAACCGAGGAAAGAGCTGCCAGAGCCGAAGGTTGACGGCGTGGTGGACGGTGTATTGCCAGCGGAAACAGCCGGTACCATGTTGATCGTGGAATACCTGAACACCGTCAAGGATGACGAGGTGTTCTGTGTGTGGCTGGGCTCGAAAGCCGGTCGTTATGAAGACTCGGTCAAGCTGTCCTCGTTTACCGCCGGTCAACCGGTGCCGTTCCCCATCAGCGCCAGCCTGATCAAGGACAATGAAGGGGGAACGGTCGAGGCGTCCTATTCCATCAAATGGGCAGATGGGCGAACGACCAGTTATTCCGATGTGAAAGTTTTTTTGGTCGGTAAACCAATCACCTTTCAGATCAATATAGTTGGTAAGCGGTCACAACTTGCTCCTCGCTATCACTCAAATGTGAGTCGATTAGTTGCGTCGTTGTCAGTCGGTGCAGAAACAAGTCTTTCAGACAGAATTATATGGACATACGACAGTACTGCCGATGGCTTCGTGGGTGATTACTTTTTCGATACGAACCCCGAAAAGCCATTAACCGTAATAATTCAGCGTGATAACGAAGTTATTGCTCGAACTGTTCTTCGACCAGTCAATATGGCTGGGATATTCAATCTCGACGGTCGGCACAGTGGCAGTGTGGTGAAGGATGATGGAAGTGTTTTTGGGTGGGGCGACAACGATGAGATGCTTCCACCTTCGGGGTTGTCGGGTGTTCGTTGCGTTATATCGGGTGGGCGTGCATTTGCGGCATTGAAGGTTGACAAAACCGTTCATGCCTGGGGGAGTGCCCCCGACGGGGGAGTAATTACACCCGAGATACAAGCTCAACTGCGAAACGTAAAAACGATTGCGGCTACTGATGGCGCTTTCGTTGCTATGACAGACGACGGTCAACTTGTCGCATGGGGGAATCCGAAGTTTGGTGGAGTGATACCAACTGCTGCCGTTCCTCTACTTTTCCCAGCAGTCAAAGTCTTGGGTAACACGGCAGATTTCACCGTGTTGCTGCGCGACGGTCGTGTGTATAGCTGGGGGAACACCTGGCCTGATGGTCAATGGATAACGCAAGCGAACGGCGCCATTCAATTCTGTGCAAGTGACCAAGCATTTTGTGCGCTGAAAGAAGATCACACTGTATTTGCATGGGGGTCGCCTGATCATGGTGGAGTTATCCCGGAAACCGAGGCGAATGCTCTCGTAGAGGTCGAACATATCACTTCCACCAGCGGTGCTTTTGCTGCGCAGAAGTTTGACGGTTCTGTCATTGCCTGGGGCAATGAGCGATTTGGTGGTAAAGCGCCAACAAACCTGCAGACAGTAAGCCATGTGGTGGGTTCGACAACGGCGTTTTGTGCACTTGGAAGAGGTGGGGAATTGTCCGCCTGGGGAGAACCTGCAGAAGGAGGGACAGTGCCCACGGGTTTGCCGCCCACTCTTTCAGTATCTTCTTCTTACGGTTCTTTCACTGCGGTGCTGAGCACCGGTCTCGCAGTTATGTGGGGAGTGAATACGTCCTCCCCCAGTCTGGCTCCAATTGCCTGTGCCTATGCTACCGGTCCCCAAGTGGTGCTACTGAGTACCGACAGCAAGTTACTTGCAGTGGGGCCTGGCGCTCCTGATCTCTCCGAACTATCCGGGTTGGTGTCGTATACCGAGTAAGCACACCTGCGCTTACGTTCCCTGTAAACGGGAACTCTATAAGGAGTTATCGCGATGAAACGTAATGTGAATGCAATTCCCACGGTAAAACAAGTTTCAATTATGGGTGAGCCCTTGGTAGGTGGAACACTCGGCGGAAGTTACATTTATGAGAACGCTGATGAAAATCCAGAGGGGGAGTCGATATTTCGCTGGTATAGCGGTGGTGTCAGTGGAAGCGTTATCGCAACTTCCATTGATCTGACATTGAAGGCCGAACATGCGGAAAAGGATCTTGTTTTTTCGGTTAAGCCTGTCGCCGCAACCGGGGAGACGGGTGTCGAGTACAATTCTGATCCCATAAAAGTTATTCGGGATGGATTTCAGAATATATCGGACGAAGAAAGTGAAGGCAGCTTCTTGAAACAACGCGGGCAGTTCGCTTTCCATGCAAATGGCCCCAAGGATGGGGTCTTTACTTCGACCGCTGGCGCGTTCGCCCTAAAGAATAGAGTGACGCAGAATGTATCCGTCATGGGTACGCAAAGCTTTGGGGGCGTTATTCCGCCGGAGTTGGCAACATACCTACAAAACAATCCCGCCATAACGATGTTTACTACCGAGAAAAGCTTTGGGGCGCTGGTCCCTGTTGATAAGGATCATAATCAATTGCTCGTATGGGGAACCGATATGCCCGTATCGCTTCCTGACCTTCAAGATATCCAGTCGGTTTACAACAACGGTTCCTCATTGGCATTTATCTACAAGAATCGACAACCCGGAGAGAATACGATTGGTGCGGTGGGACCCGCTGCAAAAGGTGGAGTAGTTCCTGTTGAGATACAGAACAAACTAATGTTTGATCGCCCAATGGCCATATATGCAACGATAGATGCTTTCGCGGTGCGAACAGTGGGCGGGCGCGTTTACACCTGGGGCAACAAGATAAACGGAGGTGAAATTCCAGCCGAGGTACAGACACTACTCAATAGTATGAAAGTTAATCGAATCGTTGCTTCA
This sequence comes from Pseudomonas sp. 22189, assembly GCF_052045635.1. Taxonomy (NCBI): domain Bacteria; kingdom Pseudomonadati; phylum Pseudomonadota; class Gammaproteobacteria; order Pseudomonadales; family Pseudomonadaceae; genus Pseudomonas; species Pseudomonas sp. 22189. Next base: position 57,684 of record NZ_JBQEPG010000012.1, on the reverse strand, counting down.
CGTACGGCTTTTTGTGCATTGACAGCCTCCGGAGACATCATCGCATGGGGATTAAACGGCGTCATTTCCGCTGCAACTCTGGAAAAAATCTATGACGATGGTGGGGCACTCAATGTCATTGCCAACGACAGTGCTTTTATTGTTATCACTCAGGGGCGCCGGAAAGCAGTGACGTTTGGATTGGCGGCTTACGGTGGAGTGTTGTCAGAGCAGGCTGCCACTCTTGCTGCTCGTGGCAATCTGGTGCTGTGTGCTGCCACTCCATGGGCCTTCTGTTTTATCAATGAAACCGGGCAAGCCGCTGCCTCGGGATCAGTCGGTTACGGGGGCGGCACAATTCCCGCTCAAAGTGCTGATGGCGAATCGTTCGACTTGCCATTGAATGCCCAGGCATCGCTTGAACAAGATGGAGTCGAATCTGAGATCAAGGCAATGTTCAGTGGCGCCAGGTTTGCTAATGACGCTCAAAGCAGAGTCTCTTCCAATCTTGCATTGGAGGATGGAGAGACGATTGAGTTGTTGCGCAACGATGCAAGCTTCCTGCTGATCAGTCGACATGCCGATGGCCGCACTAAAAACGTGACTTCATGGGGGCTGGCAGCGGTGGGCGGCACGATGCCAAGTGATACCAAGCAAACGCTGATGGCCAGCAGGATTCGCAAGATTTACAACACCAATGGCGCTTTCGCGGCGATCGTAGACCAAGGCACAACCGAAGGCGTTGTCATTGCATGGGGGCGGTCGTCGCAGGACGGTGGACTGATACCGACTGGACTACGTAGTGCATTAAGCAGTGGCGTAGTCGAAATTTATACCATCCAGGCGATGCCTGCCCCCTCGACAGCTACTGTCCCGGCTGCTTTTGCCGCCCGCAAGTCGAACAACAAATTCGTGACGTGGGGAGCTCACGTCAAACAGGAAGAGTTCGAACCCGAAAGAAACAGCTGATATTCCGCAGGAAAGCGGTTGATCAATCTAGAGGATTTCGAGATGAGCACTAAAGCCGAACCTATTGCACGTGACGTCATCATCATCGGGGATCCGGTAATGGGTGGTTACTTGCGTGGCAGCTATCGCTACCAAAATGCTGATGAAAATCCAGAAGGCAGCTCTCGCTACCAGTGGTATCTCAATGGCATGCCAATCGAGGCGCCGGAGGGGGTAGCTATCGACTTGAAAATCAAGAACGCCTACACCGATCGGACCATCATATTTGGCGTTACCCCAGTCTCCGCAACAGGAGAGGTGGGCGAAGAAGTGAGCTCTGCCGCCAAAGAAGTGACCTCCGGATTTCAAGGGATCAGTACAGAAGAAAATGAGAACAGTTTTTTGAAACAGTGGGGTAATTTTTCCTTTTATGGTGCGGAACCCCAGGATCGAGTGTTTGTATCGACGGGAGGCGCGTTTGGCCTGATAGACCCGGACACCCAGGATATTTATTTTGAAGGTCAAACGGGATGGGGCCTGCCGGTACCACCTGACATCGTTAACTTTTTGAAAAACAATCCAGCGGCCCGAATGTTCACGACTGAAAAAGATTTTGCAGCGTTAGTTGATAATGGGGAAAGCAATCAGTTGTTGGTCTGGGGTGCCAACATTCCCGCCAATCACTCAGTCAAATTGACGGATATCAAATCGGTATACAGTAACCGTGTCTGCTTTGCTTTCATTTATAAAAATGCTACAGGTGATGCCAATAGAATCGGTGCTATTGGTTTGAGAAACTCCGGTGATGTTATTCCCGAGCAAATCCAGGGAGCTCTGCGTTTTGATGAACCTGTCGCCATTCATGCTACGGAAAATGCGTTTGCGGTGCGAACCCAAGGCGGAAAGGTTTACGCGTGGGGGAATCAAACTAATGGAGGTTCAATAAGTGCCCAGGCTCAAGTACTCCTCAATGGTATGTTTGTTGATCGAATTATTGCCGCTGCCGCTTCTTTTTGTGCGATCGGCCGCGACGGCAGCATCGCGACGTGGGGAAAAGCTGCTGACGGAGGGGCGATTCCATCGAGTAAGTATGAGGCGATAATTGACGACGGTGGCGTGAGTTCGGTTATAGCGTCTACGACAGCATTTTGTGCGATTACTCACGATAGACATAAGGCCGTCAGTTGGGGGGTGGATGGGGAGGGAGGGTTGATGTCTGCGACGGCATCGTTGATCGCAGCGCGGGGCGGAGTAATGCTGTGCAAGGCATCACGCTGGGCTTTCTGTATGGTTACTGAACGTGGCGAGGCGGAGTCCTGGGGGGCGCAACGCTACGGTGGAGCCTCAATAACCGATTCCACTCGCAGGGAGATCGAAGCGGTGATCAAGGAGATGAATCCCCATCCCGGCTATGCCTGCAGTCATGTGGGTAGCCGTGCAATCACGATTCCAGGCGAGGTCAGAATTTACGCAAATGACCTGAGCTTTTTTCTGGTGAGCCAATATGCTGATGGTCGGACCCAAGCGGTCATACCCTGGGGCATGAATACGCACGGCGGGGCATTTGGTTCCGGGGTGAGGCAGGCATTGATGGCCAGCAAAATCACAGGCGTGTACAGCACAAATGGTGCATACGGTGTGGTTGCCACCCAAGGCGGCGTTTACGGCGCGGTCATTGTCTGGGGGGCGACTCTGGCCATGGAGGACGCGGGCGAGATTCCGCCGATCCCCCCGGAGCTGGCTGGATACCTGAGCAGAGATGTTGTTGAACTTTATTCGATCAAGCGTTACCCGTTTTATCAGGTGCCTCCTCCAACCCCCCCTCACAATGACCCATCGTTTGCAGCACGGCGTAGGGATGGTAGCTATGTGCTTTGGGGGGGGAATGTGAACAATCAGTATTACAAGCCGCAGCCTGGGCGGATATCCGGCATGTTGAAGCCTGAATAGAGTGATGGAATGTTTGCTGCACGTGCCTGGCCAGTGATTCTGATCGGGCACGATGTTGTGCGTTGCCGGACAATCATTCCAGCGGCTTGTGAGGTATCCCCGTCGAATCAACAGTGCACTCCTGCGGTGATGCGGCGCAACTGTCGATGGCGTGGAGCGGGGTGCATGACAACGACCCGGCGGAGCGCTGGCTGCGGTCGCGGATCAGCCAGTTCATGTCGGTGTCGCTGGATATGCCGGCGGTTTAGCGCGGTGTTCAAAGGTATTGTGGTTGCGTGCGATAAGCCACAAGGCCTTTCGGCTTTCGCCGAGCGAACTTTTTGCACGCGATACATCGAAGGTAATTATTCGATCGAGCCTTTTGTCGGAACAGGACAAAACCTGTAATTTCTGACAGTAGCCAACCCCGCTCATCTCGAGTCTAAATGCTCCGTCGCCTCTTTTGTTGGCAGGAGTTTTCGTCATGAGTTTTCAAATATCGGGAAACACTGTCTGCTCACCTTTTCACTTCTTTCTATTGGCAAGGCAATCGAAGGTCTTCGGATGTCTTGCATTCCTGATTCTTACGCTACTGACCGCGAACGCTCAGGGAGTCACGGGGCCGGAAGTTGCACAGTTGCTCAATCGCAGTTTTCAATACAACACTCGAGTGTGTCCGGGGGATAAACCGGCCTTTTTCTGTAGCGGTTTACTGGCGCGTGGAAGCCCGTCAGAGGGAGAGTTCTGGAAGCATGATGCGGTGTCGTCCCAACTGGGGGCGGAAAGCTTTGTTTACTTGCGCTCCGATCTCAGTACACGAACACTCGATGCAACACATGGAGTTTTGTTCAGCGATGGATTCACGGCTATCGGCCAAGGCAAGGACCTGGAACTGCTTTGTGCTTATCCATTCAAGTTACCTCTGCAAGCGGCGCATCCCGAATTTGGTTGCGGATGGAAAGTGCCGACTGCCGCGGCAATGACCGATCCAAGCTCCTGTGCCAGCCTGGGGGTCAATGATTCGGCGAGTTGGATCGAACATTTTCGACAACATGACTGGCAGCCGGCAGCTCAATGTTCATTCAGCAGTCAAGAACCACAAACATTTGAGGCAAGTTTGATAGCTCATCAGGGGATCAATGCCGCGTGGTCAGCCCGTCCCACCCAAGTACAGATTCGCAACTGGGAGGCCAGCGCACCCTTGCAAATGCCGATTCTGGGGCTTTTTTATGACGTGACACATGAAGGAGCATTAGCGGGAGCTCAAAAAGATCAACGTGACTACTTCAAGGCCACCGGCGATTGGTTGCCCATATTACGTTTGGCTCTCGACTTGGCACCCGATAAAGTATTTGGCTTCAATCAACAAGATCAGTTGTATGTCGGTTATCAAGTGGCTGCTCAGCTCAATGCGAGATACATGAATACCAGTAAAACTTGTTCAGGCGGTAAAACGGCATTTCATTGCAATGGTGTATTGATAAGGGGAACCAAAGCCTCCACAAGCTACCATATGTGGAATCCCAGTCCGGGTTCTGTCATCAATAATGGGGTTTCATTTACCTATTTGCGCAAGGACGCAAACTTGAAAAAGCCGGTATATCAACAGGGTTTTATTGTTCGTGAAAGCTTCGCACCGGCGGCAACTCCTCTCAGAGTAATGTGTGCCTATCCCTTTGACGGAGCTACAGCCCGTCCAGTAGAAGACACCTGTCGAGTTCGGGGGCAGATGTGCGACGAACGGGGTGTCACTAGTGTAGAGAGTTGGGCTGCTCTCTATGCCGCACAGCCGCGCACAAGTTGTGCTTTCAATATTGATCCTGAACAGTTTCAACTTAACATCGATGTTCGCCCCAGCGTGCCGAATGGCGATGGATGGAATGAGGTCATGATTCAAACATGGCCTCAGGACATACCCTTACAGATTCCGCTTGAAGCTTTTTACTACAGCCTCAAGGGCCACTACACCAGCAAGGGCTTGTTGCAGGCTCAGTTTGGTCAACACGATTACTTCCAGACGACAGGTCGATTTTTGCCGATAGTAAAAGTCGATATGGAGGCATCAGATACTAACGTGTTCAGTTATAACCCCGATGATCAGATTGCACCTGGAGAGCCAGCAGCGGGAATGGACACTTCCTTTGGGGGCTATTGAAGTGACACATGAATGTTCTATTTACAAGTGTCAGCGATGAAGGCTCGTTTTTCTGTGGATCGCGCAATGGATCATGCTCGGTGCGTTGGCGGCGAACCGGGCGCTGGATAATCTGCAGTTGAAGGCTGAAGCACCACTGTAGCCCGACCGCTCCAAGGCAAAGAGAGCACACCCATCCAATTTCCCCTGGATCAATCGTTGCACCATTACCGGCAATGATTGATCAAGGGTGGGCCCATGAACGCTGTACAACGCAATGATCGGGCGCAAAACCTCGGCCTGCTGTTTCTGCGGGTGACCGGCGGGTTGTTTCTACTGTTCGTCCACGGCTTGCCCAAGCTGCTGGACTTCGCCGCGCAATTGCAACTCATCGAAGACCCGTTCCATCTCGGTGCTCACCTCACGCTGATCCTGGCGATCTTCGCCGAAGTCCTCTGTCCGCTGCTGATCGTCGCCGGGTTACTGGTGAGACTGGCGTGCTTGCCTATTCTGTTTGTGCTGCTGGTAGCGCTGCTGTTCGTGCATCCGCAATGGAGTGTGGCCGAAGGGCAGTTCGGCTGGTTGCTGTTGATCCTCTTCACCACTGTGCTGATCGCCGGGCCCGGACGGCTGGCGCTCAATGCTCGTTTGCCCGGAGTGCTTCGCTATGCCTGATACCCCGTCCCTGAGAAAACCGGGAACCGAAGAAACCGTGACGCTGATCGTCAAGCACCGGGTCAAGGCCGGCTTCGAACAGCCCTACGAAGCCTGGCTGCGCAATATCGTCAGCGTGGCGGGGCGTGAAGAAGGGCACCTGGGTGTGGACGTAATGCGCAGTAAACAGGGTGGCCTCGCGCTGTTCACCTGCGTGCTGCGTTATTGCTCGACCGAGGCGATGCAGCGCTGGCTCGACTCCCCACAGCGTCAGGCGCTGATCGAAGAAGCCGCGCCGATGCTCGCCGACGGCGACCAGACCGAGGTCAATGCGGCCAACGAATTCTGGTTCACGCCACTGGTCGACGCTGCCACGCCACCTCCACGCTGGAAGCAGGCCGTCGTGACGCTGTTCGTGATCCTGCCGCACACCTTGCTGGTGCCGCTGATCTGGGGACCGCTGCTGCAACTCAATGCATTCCTGTCCAACTATGTGGTCGCCACGTTCCTGATCACCCTGACCATCGTGCTGTCGGTGGTGTACGTCTGCATGCCGGCCGCCACTCGCTTGTTCGCGCCGTGGCTGGCGGCCACTCAGCCCCATGAGCACCTGGAATCCAACGCCCATCCGCCGCGCTGAAGGGGCGGATACGGACTTCGTTTCACTTATCTCGAAGGAACTGCGATGAACGCCGATCTGATTCTGTTCAATGGCCAATTTCATACGGTAGACCGCGAAAAACCCCTCGCCAGTGCTGTGGCGATCAAGGACGGACGCTTTGTCGTCGTCGGCAACGACACCCAGGCCATGGCCCTGCGTGGTTCGGCCACGCAAGTGATCGACCTGCATGGGCGCTGCGTGATCCCCGGCCTCAACGACTCGCACTTGCACCTGATCCGTGGCGGCCTCAACTACAACCTCGAACTGCGCTGGGAAGGCGTGCCGTCGCTGGCTGATGCACTGCGCATGCTCAAGGAGCAGGCGGACCGCACGCCGACCCCGCAATGGGTGCGCGTGGTCGGTGGCTGGAACGAATTCCAGTTCGCCGAAAAGCGCATGCCGACCCTCGAAGAACTCAACCAGGCCGCGCCGGATACGCCGGTGTTCGTTCTGCACCTGTACGACCGCGCCTTGCTCAACCGTGCCGCACTGCGGGTTGCCGGTTACACCCGCGACACGCCGAACCCGCCGGGCGGCGAGATCGTGCGCGATGCCAACGGCAATCCGACCGGCATGCTGGTGGCAAAACCCAATGCGATGATTCTGTACTCGACGCTGGCCAAGGGGCCGAAGCTGCCGCTGGACTATCAGGTCAACTCGACCCGGCAGTTCATGCGCGAACTCAATCGCCTCGGCCTGACCAGCGCGATCGATGCCGGCGGTGGTTTCCAGAACTACCCCGACGACTATCAGGTGATCGAGCAACTGGCCAAAGATGATCAGTTGACCGTGCGTATCGCCTACAACCTGTTCACCCAGAAACCGAAAGAAGAGCTGACCGATTTCCAGAACTGGACCGGCAGCGTCAAGTTGCATCAGGGCGATGACTTCCTGCGCCACAACGGCGCTGGCGAGATGCTGGTGTTCTCAGCGGCGGATTTCGAAGACTTTCTGGAGCCGCGCCCGGACCTGCCACAGAGCATGGAACAGGAGCTGGAGCCGGTGGTGCGCCACTTGGTCGAGCAGCGCTGGCCATTCCGCTTGCACGCCACCTACAACGAATCGATCAGCCGCATGCTCGACGTGTTCGAGAAGGTCAATCGCGACATTCCGTTCAACGGTCTGCCGTGGTTCTTCGACCATGCCGAAACCATCACCCCGCAGAACATTGAGCGGGTGAGGGCGCTGGGCGGCGGCATCGCGATTCAGGATCGCATGGCGTTCCAGGGCGAATACTTCGTTGACCGTTACGGCGCGAAAGCCGCCGAAGCCACGCCGCCGATCAAACGCATGCTCGCCGAAGGCTTACCGGTCGGCGCCGGCACCGATGCCACGCGGGTTTCCAGCTACAACCCGTGGACCTCGCTGTACTGGATGGTCAGCGGCCGCACCGTCGGCGGTCTGGCCTTGTACGAAGAAGGGTTGCCGCGCACCACTGCGTTGGAATTGTTCACCCACGGCAGCGCCTGGTTCTCGTCCGAGCAGGGCAAGAAGGGCCAGATCAAGGTCGGGCAACTGGCGGATCTGGCGGCACTGAGCGCGGACTTCTTCCACGTCGAGGAAGAAGCGATCAAGTGGATCGAGTCGGTGCTGACCGTGGTCGGCGGCAAGATCGTTTACGCCGCCGGCGATTTCGAAGACCTCGGCCCACGCTCGATCCCCGTGCTGCCGGATTGGTCGCCGGTGGTCAAGGTGCCGGGCCACTGGCGCCCGAATTCGCCTTTGCAGGCGCAGGTGCATCAGTGCGTCGGTGCCTGCGCGGTGCACGCGCACAGCCATGAAAAAGCCCGACTGTCGAATGCACCGGTCAGTGACTTCGCCGGTTTCTGGGGCGCGTTCGGCTGTTCCTGTTTCGCGTTCTGATCACTACAAAAAAGCGCCGGCCATCCGGTCGGCGCCTCATGCAACAACCATCCACCGAGGAGTTTCCCATGAGCGTTCCCTACAAGCGTCTGAACAAAGATGATGCGGTCGTGCTGCTGGTCGACCACCAGACCGGTCTGATTTCGCTGGTACAGGATTTCTCGCCAAACGAATTCAAAAACAACGTGCTGGCACTGGGCGACATCGCCAAGTTCTTCAAGCTGCCAACCATCCTCACCACCAGTTTCGACGCCGGCCCGAACGGCCCGATCGTGCCTGAGCTGCGCGAGCAGTTCCCGGATGCGCCGTTCATTCAACGTCCTGGCCAGATCAACGCCTGGGACAACGAAGACTTCGTCAAGGCAATCAAAGCCACCGGCCGCAAGCAACTGATCATCGCCGGTGTGGTGACCGACGTCTGCGTGGCGTTCCCGACCCTGTCGGCCATCGCCGAAGGTTTTGAAGTGTTTGTGGTCACCGACTCGTCCGGCACTTTCAACACCACCGTGCAACAAGCGGCGTGGGCGCGGATGTCGGCTGCCGGTGCACATCTGCTGAACTGGTTCTCGGTGGCGTGCGAGCTGCAAGGTGACTGGCGCAACGACATGGAAGGCCTGGCGCATCTGCTGTCCGAACGCCTGCCGAACTACCGCAACCTGATCAACAGCTACACCAAGTTCACTGCCAAGTAAGAAGATCAAAAGATCGCAGCCTGCGGCAGCTCCTACAGAGGNTTCCAATGTAGGAGCTGCCGCAGGCTGCGATCTTTTGCTTTTAACGTTTCTGCAGCCATCCCAAAAAACCACCTTTGCGCACCGCCACCGGTTTGGCCATCAACGCCAGACGGCTGTTCTGCTGTCGCACGGCCTGCAATTTGTTCAACGCCTGGCCGACTTCGCTGCGCTGCTCCATGCACTGACGGGTCAGGGCTTTGTCGAGGCGGTAGATGATGCTCGACGTCAGTGCGGTGAACGTCGCTTGCGACGGCGTATCGGCGAGGATGCTCTGTTCGCCCATGACCTCGCTTGGCCCCATGCGTCCGGCCTCGGTCTGGCCGTCGCCGTCGGGCACGGTGGCACTGACCACGCCGGTGGCGATGACAAACAGACTGTCGGGCACTTCATCCAGACCCAGCACCACCTGACCGGCCGCGTATTGTTGTGCGACCATCGATTCGGCGAGGCGATCACGTTCCTCATGGCTCAACGAGCGGAAAACTTTCACTTCATCGAGCAACGCCCGGGCGCGGGTCGAGGGCTCGATCACGCCATCGGGATGGCGGGAAATACCTGCAGCTTCGAGATGCCGGTGGGCGAGGTCGAACAGTTGATTGCGCACTTCGCCTTTCTTGCCCAGTTCACTGATGAAACCGCTGGCGACATACTCGGACATCTCCTCACCGGCCTCTTTCAACACGGCTTTGGGCGGCGGATTGAGCAGCAGACTGCTGCTGCCTTGCAGGGTGCGGTCGAGGGCGTCGAGCACCCGCCGCGGGCGAATGTGATTCGGCACCTTGATGCTGATCGAGACCCCGTGCAGGTTGGTCGGGCGACTGAGATTGACGATTTTCGCCTTGGCCGCCACCGAGTTCGGTACGACCGCCAGGGTGCCGCTGCTGGTCAACAAATGCGTGGCGCGCCAGTCGATGTCGATGACCTTGCCCTCGACACCGTCGATCACCACGAAATCGTCGACCTGATACGGCTTGGTGGTGTTGAGCACGATCCCCGAGAACACGTCGCTCAAGGTGCTTTGCAACGCCAGACCGACGACGATCGCCACCACCCCGGACGTCGCCAGCAAGCCTTTGACCGGCAGCTCCAGCACATACCCGGCGGCCGCGACGATCGCCGCCAGAAACACCAGCGCGCCAATCACGTCCTGCAACAGCCGACCGCTGTGGCCGATGCGTCGCATCAGAATCAGGCCGATCACTTCGGTCAGCACCCGCGCGGCGTACAGCCACCAGAGAATGCCCAGCGCCGTCGCCCCGAGCTGCGTCACCGGGTCATCGGCAAACAGTGGAGCCTGCAACGGGCTGACGCCGGCATTGATGGCCAGCGCGCTGAATGCCAGAAACAGCACCAGCCGCACACCGACCCGCGGCGCGCGGTGCTTGAACGGGGCGAGGTGCCAGAGCAGGGCGTCGAGCAGCAACAGCGCGGCGCTCCAGGACAGCAGGTGGGTGAGGAGGATGGACATGGCGATCTCCGGAACTGCATGAACGTCGGTGTTGAAGAGGCTTTAGTTGTGAGGGGATTCATCCCCGATGGACTGCGCAGCAGTCCCCTGCCTTTCTGGTTGGCAGTGGGGTCGCTTCGCAACCCATCGGGGATGAATCCCCTCACCACAAGGGTTCTTGCAATCAAAAAACTCGCCACACCGTTGGGTGTGGCGAGGGAGGGGGCCTCAGTTCAGATGCGTCTTCAGCTCAGCTGCGGCCTGGCGCACGGCCGCTTTCACTTCGGGAATCTGGCTCAGTGGGTTGAGCAAACCAAAGTCATGAATCATCCCGTTGTAGCGCACCGAGGTCACCGGCACGCCGGCCGCATCCAGATGCCGTGCGTAGCCTTCGCCTTCGTCACGCAATACGTCGAACTCGGCGGTCTGTACCAGCGCGGCGGGCAGGCCCTTGAGCTGTTCGGCGCTGGCGTTGAGCGGCGAGGCGTGGATCTGTGCGCGTTCGGCCGGGTTGGTGGTGTAGTTGTCCCAGAACCACTGCATCATGCCCTTGGTCAGGAAGTGGCCCTCGGCAAATTGCTGGTACGAGCCGTTATCGAACCCGGCGTTGGTCACCGGCCACATCAGCAACTGGAAGCGCAGGGCCGGGGTTTTCTGTTCCTTGGCCATCAACGCCACGACCGCCGCCATGTTGCCGCCGACGCTGTTACCGGCCACCGCCAGACGCTTGCCGTCGACCCCGATCTGCTTGCCGTTTTCCGCGACCCATTTTGTCGCCGCATAGGCCTGGTTGATCGCTGTCGGGTACTGAGCTTCCGGCGACGGCGTGTAATCGACGTACACCGCGACCGCTCCAGAGCCGACCACCAGATCGCGAATCAGGCGTTGGTGAGTCGGGTAATCGCCCAACACCCAACCACCACCGTGGAAGAACATGAACACCGGCAATTCGCCTTTGACCTTGGCCGGCCGCACCACTTTCAGGTTGATGGTCTGGCCATCGACCTTGATCGCCTTGTCGCTGACTTCAACCCCGGAGAGGTCAACCTTCACCGACGCCTGGGCACCGGTCAGCACCGCACGGGCATCCTTCGGGCTCAACTGTTCCAATGGTTTGCCACCGCCGGCGGCGAGGGCTTCGAGAAAGGCCTGGGTGTTGTGTTCGACACCCGGGCTGCCGGCGGCGAATGCGTTGCCGATGGAGAGGGCGAGGAGGGAGGCGGTCAGGGTTTTTTTGATGTTCATGCTCAATTCCATTTTTTGATTGGTCGTGTTCTCTGTAGGAGCTGCCGAAGGCTGCGATCTTTTGATCTTTAAAAGATCGCAGCCTTCGGCAGCTCTTACAGGTTTGGGGTTGGTTTCAACACCGTGAACACAGATTAATGAGCTGTCGAAATGTGAAAAAGCGGCTATAAAGCGTTTGACTGTCTACCAGAGAGTGACAATGAACCCGTTCGAAGACATGCGTATTTTTTGCCAGGTCATGGACTCCGGCAGTTTCACTGCTGCGGCCGATCAGTTGGGCCTGTCCAAGCAGTTCGTCAGCCGCCGTTTGATGCAGCTCGAAGAGCGCCTCGGTGTGCGGTTGTTGAACCGTTCCACCCGACGCCTCGACGTCACGCCACTGGGTCAGAGCTACTACGAATCGGCGCTGCGCCTGCTGGGCGAAGTGGAACAGGTCGAACAGGGCATTGCTGGGCAAACCGCCGAGCCGCGCGGGACGATTCGCGTCAGTGCGCCGCTGTCATTTGCCGTGGCGCATCTGGGTTGTCTGTTGCCGCTGTTTTTGCAGCGCTATCGCGATGTCACCGTGGAAGTGGATTTGAGTGATCGCCCGGTGGACCTGCTCGGCGAAGGTTATGACCTGGCGTTGCGTATCGGTGTGCTGGAAGACTCGACGCTGATCGCCCGGCGTATCGCCGCCATCGAACGGGTGTACTGCGCCAGCCCGGCGTATCTGGCCGAACGTGGCACACCGCTCAACCCCGAAGACCTGCACAGCCACGACTGCCTGCCGTACGGCCATGGTCGTTCGGTGCAATGGCGCTTCAACGCGGGGCAGGGCAAGCCGCTGCTGGTCAACGTCACCGGGCGCATGCGGGTGAACAACGGCGAGTTGCTGCGCGATGCGGCCGTGCAAGGAATGGGGATTACCTATCTGCCGACGTTCATCGTCGGCGCGGCGCTGAAGGACGGGCGTCTGGTACCGGTGCTCGACGACTACAGGCCCGAACCGCTGACCCTGTCGGCGGTCTACCCGCAGCATCGCCAAGCGTCGCGCCCGGTGCAGGCGTTGGTCGAGTTTTTGCGCGAGCGCCTGAATCAGATGTAAGCGTTCCGAACTGTAGGAGTGAGCCTGCTCGCAATAGCGGTGTTTCAGTCGATGATGATTTGGCTGAACCGCCACAATCGCTGGCAAGCCAGCTCCCACAGTGGATCGGCGGTGTGGCTTACAAAGTCGCAACAACCGTATTGATCGGGCTGTTCTAGACTCGGGGCCGCTCAATCACGAGCATCGTCCGGAGTGCGCCATGGAAGTGCCCAACAATAAAACCGCCATCGACAGCAATCGACAGGCGTGGAACGATTCCGCTCGCCATCACCGTGAATCGGCGGAATGGCAAGCGCTGTTGAACGACGTTTCGCAGGCAGATTTTTCCTGCCTCGACGACACCTTGCGCGGTCTGCTGGAACAGGTCGGCGTGGACGGTAAAGAGTTGATTCAACTCGGTTGCAACAACGGTCGCGAAAGCCTGTCGCTGTTTGCCCTCGGTGCGCGCAGTGTGGTCGGCGTCGATCAATCGGAGGCGTTTCTCGAACAGGCTCGCGAATTGAACCAGCGCTCGCCGTACAACGCTGAATTCATCGAAAGCGATATCCATCACTTGCCGGCTGCGCTGCACAGCCGCTTCGACGTGGCGCTGATCACCATCGGCGTGCTGAACTGGATGCCCGACATCGGCGAGTTCTTTCGCCACGTGGCGTTAACCCTGAAACCGGGCGGCAAACTGGTGATCTATGAAACCCATCCGTTTCTGGAAATGGTTGATCCTGAAGGCGAAGACCCGCACCGCCTCGCCAGCTCCTACTTCCGCGCCGAGCCATTCGTGCAGGAAGAACCGATTGTCTACGTCGGCAAGGTCGAGCAGCAGGCTGCCAAGTCCTACTGGTTCGTGCACACCCTCGGCGCGATCTTCAGCGGTGCCATCGCCGCCGGCCTGAACATCGCGCATTTCAGGGAATATGCACATTCGAACCGCGAAGAGGTGTATGACCAGTACCTGAATCGGCCAGCGCAGATGCCGCTGTGCTTCACCCTGGTCGCCAGCAAGGCCTGAAGCTTTCCATCGCTCCAACCGGCCTCATCGCTGGCAAGCCAGACTCCCACAGTTTTTTGGTTCGCACGAAAATAGCGAGGACACCTGAACACCTGTGGGAGCTGGCTTGCCAGCGAAGGCGTCGGCAAGATCTCAAGTCTGGCTGAAAGAATCAGAACCAACTTCGCCCGTTTGACCCTTCTGAATGTTTGAGCAAGCCTGTGCCACATAGGCGATGGCTCGAAGATGGTGTCGTACACAAATCCAATGTGGGAGCGAGCCTGCTCGCGATGGCGGCCAAATGGCCGCCATCGCTTTTACGATTGAATCACGCCTGCGCCGCCGCACTCACCACTGGCCGCCCAGGTTTGCGCAGGGGTTCCAGGCGTGAGCCGTCATAGCGGCTTTCGCGGTAGAAGCGCCAGCGGCCGAACAGGCCGTAGACGTGGGTGACGCGGCCCTGTTCGTGGTAGCCCATGCGGATGTGCAGCTTCAGCGCCGGGATGTTGTGGGTTTCGCAGACGTCGACGACTTTGTCGCAGCCTTGAGCCGCCATGGCTTCCCAGAGGGCGACTTGTACGTCCACCGACAGGCTGGTGCCGAAATACGGCCGGGCCATTTCGCCGCCGAATTCGAAGAACTCGCCAGGTTTCACCGGAAACCAGCAGCCGTAATAGTGGCGGTCGTGGTAGTCGCGAATGCTGCCCCAGATGAAGGCCACCGCGTGGCCGTCGGCATCGAGGTACATGTGTCCGGTGTGACCCTCGGCGGCGAGTTCGGCCATGGTGTCGACGCGGTCGCCGAAGTGTTTGGCGAACGCCCCGGTGTTCAGCGGGGTGATATCGTCTTTGCGCAAGCCTTCGTAGGGGCGCAGCTTGTGCGGCGGCACCGGGGAGACCAGGTCGCGCTCCATCCACAGCAGCTCCCAGTGGAAGAACACGTAGCGTTTCCACAGGGTGGCGAAGAGACGGCCGAGGCCTTTTTGACGGATGCGTTCGCGCAGCTTTTCGATAACACTCATGTTGCCCTCCGTGGCCGAGGCCCGGTGTGGTGGATGTTGCTGTTGTGAGAATGAATCAATCGAGTGCCGCGGCACCCCGTAAAAAATCCTTGTTCAGATCGGCATAGGACACCCGCGGTACCCCCGTCAGCCGCTGCTCCAGCACGCGGCTCAGGGATTCTCCAGGGTTGAGATAGGCATCGCCGAAATCGCTGTCGAGCTGATTGGGGTGGGCGACGATTTCCAGCACGCCGTCGCTCGGTGCGGGGGCGTTGCGCAGGTCCACCGGCGTGCACACATAGTCCGCCGTGGCTCCGGCCAGACTCTGCAAGCGCCAATTGAGCAAACCTTTGAACACGCGTTTTGGCAGACTGAGGTTCTGCCCCAGATTGCGCGCCAGGCGAATCGGCACGCCTTGCTGAGCGGCAAACCGCGCGACGATTTCACCAATCGGCCAGATGTTGTGCACGTGTTGGTGCGAGTCGATGTGGCTTGGCCGTACGCCATGCTCGACACAACGCTGCCACTGCGCCTGCAACTCTTCTCGTACTGCGTCGCGATCTTCGCGACTCAGCCACAGGCTATGGCGTGGCAGGCTCAGATCGAACACGCCATGCCCGTCGCAAAAGGTTCGGCTGCGCAGAATCGAAGCACTCAGCGGTCGACCGTAAGTCAGATTGAAGTGCAACCCGACCCGACCTTGCAGCGACGCATGCCGGGCCATCACACAGGCCGCCTCAAATGCCGGCATGTTGGCCATGGCCGTGGCCGAGCTGATGACCCCGGCCTGAAACGCGGCGAAGATCGTCGCGTTTTCGTTCGGGCTCAAACCGAAATCGTCAGCGTTGACTATGACTTGGCGAGGCATGATCGCCCTCCGTGGTGATGACGACAGGTGTGGGTGCCGGTCTGGCTGCACGTCGCGCGCGCCATTGCTGCACCGTCGGTTTCAAGCGATGCCAGAGGCGCAACCCCAGCCCCAGCAATATCCCGCTGGGGCGCCAGGAATAGAAACTCCAGCGCCAGTGTTCCAGTTGGCCGGTCATGCGCTCGTGTAACTGGTGGCTGGAGTTTTCCAGGCTGACCCGCGAGGCATCGATCCAGCGCCAGTGCTCATCCAGCCCCCAGCGAATCCATTCCTCCAGCAACACCCGACCGCTGCCCAGATCGGCGTATTGCGGCAGGAACGCGAGGTTGTAATCGTAGAGTCGACCCTGTTCCAGCAAGCCGAGGCGATAGCTGATGCAACGCCCGTTGAGTTCCAGCGTCACCACCCGCACCAGGCCCTGGCCGGCGAGGGCGGTGAAGGCGCGTTCGATCCATTGCCGACTGCGCTCGCTGGCGAAGATCCCCACGCCTTCGTCACCTTTCCAGCTCACCGCTTCGACTTCGCTGATCGCCCGCAACAGTGGACCCATGCTCAGCGCGTCGGGGGTAATGCGCCGCACCAGGGCGCCACACGCGGCAATCCGTTTGCGCGCCCGGCGCAGCTTGTAGCGCGGGTCACCGGAGACCTCCTGGTGATCCGCCTCGCTGATCAGATGCACCGGCACCCGGCAACTGAGACGGCGTTCGCCCGTGGAACTGTGGGCCATCCATGGGGTGAGAGCGCTTTCTTCACCCGCAGGCTCGGATAACTCGTTGAGTTGCAGCAGCGCGTGCGGCAGGTGTCGGCGGATCAGGCGCAGGGCTTCGCGCATGTCATCGCCCTCGAGCAACGACAGCAGCGCCAGTCGGTCCGCCAGTGGATGGCCCAAGTGATGCAACACGCGAAACGGCATGCCGGCAAAGCGCTCGCGGCCCGCCACCAGTGGCAGGCACAGGCGCAATTCGTCCGCTTCCCAACCGAGCAGGATGTGCAGGCTCTCGCCCGCGCTCAGTGTCTGCTCCGCCGCGCACAACCAGCCCAGTTGGTTGAACGGCGTGTGATCCGTCACCCGCAGGCGCAGCGCCTCATAGGCGACCGCCGGGAAATCGGCAGCGCACAACGAAGTGCACCATTCGAATCGCGTCACCATAGATTCAGGCCGCCGTGGCTGTGACAGGTGGACGGGACGGTTTGCGCAGCGCATCCAGCCGCGAGCCGCTGTAGCGGGTTTCGCGGTAGAAGCGCCAGCGACCGAACAGGGTGTAGACGTTCATGATCCGGCCTTGCTCGGTGTACCCCATGCGCAAATGCAGTTTCAGCGCCGGGATGTTGTGGAATTCGCAGACGTCCACCACCTTGTCGCAGCCCTGGGCCGCCATGGCTTTCCACAGTTCCAGCTGCAGGTCTACCGACAGTTCGCTGCCCCAGTAGGCGCGGGTCAGCTCGCCGCCGAACTCGAAGAATTCCCCTGGTTTTACCGGGAACAGGCAGCCGTAGTAATGCCGGTCGAAGTAGTCCCGTGCGCTGCCCCAGATGAACGCCACGGCATCGCCCTGATCGTCCAGGTGCATGTGCCCGGTGTGCCCTTCGTTGGCCAGCTCGGCCATGGTCCCGACGCGGTCGCCGAAGTAGCGGGCAAAGGCGCTGGCGTTGTCGGCGGTGATTTTTACCACCCGCAGCGGCGGGTACGGTTTGAGGCTGTGCGGTGGCACTGGACTGACCAGATCGCGCTCCATCCACAGCAGTTCCTGATGGAAAAATACGTAGTGCTTCCACGCCTTGGCGAGGGTGGCGCGCAGGCCTTTTTGTTTGATGTGCTGACTGAGTTTGCTGACGGTACCCATGTTCTGTACTCCGGCGATATCGCAGGGCGAACGACTGTGGCGAGGGAGCTTGCTCCCGCTCGGCTGCGCAGCAGTCGCCAATAGGGTCGCAAGTATTGGGGNCCAGCGGGAGCAAGCTCCCTCGCCACACATTTATTTTCGCCATGCATTGTCTGAAATTCGGGTTCATGACGCGCTCCAGCTCAACGCGAACAGGGTTTGCCCTGGCAAGTCGAAGCTGACGCGTCCTTCGCGGCAGGCAAATGGTGCGTCGCGGCTGCGGTTGTCTGCGCCGAAGTAACGCAACGCACCGTTGTTGAGTGGGCACTTGGCGCCACTCAGGTCGACCCGCTGCAAACGCGTGCCCTTGTTCACACCGAGCAGGCCACGCTGGTCGTCGCCGGCCATCGCCAGCACATCGACTTCGAAGCCGTCGTTCTCCAGCCACAGCACCTGATGCAGCCAGTGCTGCGCGATGAACTGCTGGGCCAGCCCCACCGGTTTCAGCTCGAAACCCTCAGCGCCCAGGACCCGGATCATGCCTTTGGGGTATTCCGGCTCATCGGCGGCCTGAAACCAGTTGAGCATGCTCAGCAAACCGTCCTGCGAAGCGTTGATCACCACCGACGTCCACCACAGCGCGGCGTACCGGGTTTCTTGATCGTAGGGGCTGAGGCTGGAGCCGCTGGAGAGGTTGGTCTGATCCAGCAGCAAGGCCTTGCGCGGTTGGCCGTGGGCGTCGAGGCCAACCAGTTCGGCGGCGCGGCGCACGCTGTCGCGGTAGACCCGGGTGGCGAGCAGGTCGCGGATCATCCATTCGTGCCAGGCCAGTGCGTCGATCTGCTCGGCGGACTCACCGAGCAAGCGCCGCGCCCAGTCGATGCCACGCTTGTCTGCCGCGTTATCGGCGAACGGCCCGTTGACCAGCCGCGAACTGGCCGGCATGGCGATGCGCACACCGGCCCTGGCATTTGCCGGATCGCTGCGCACTTGCCTGGCCATGCTGGCGAAAATCGCCCGGTATTGCTCGAAGCTCGAATAGTTGAGGTTCGGCTCATCGGCAAAACCGATGTAGTGCGTGCCCGTGCCGCCCAAGGCGCGGGTGCCGGCCAGCCACGCGTCGAGCCCGCCATTGCTTTGCACGTCGGCGCGCAGATCGGCCTGACGCTGGCTGCCGGCGAGCAGGGTGATGTCCTGACGGATGCCGAAGCGCTCCTGATAAACCTTGCGGAACGCGTCTTCGAAGTGCGGATTCTTCGCCGTGACATCGACAAAACTGTAGTAACTGGCGGCGGTCGCTTTCAACGCATCCAGCACCGCATGGCTACTGGTGGGCGGCATCACGTAGGGCAGGGCGATGCCCAGATCCGGCGTGCGTCCGAGGATTTTGTCGTGCAGGGTCAGGTGAATCTGGCCGGTCTCTTCGCGCACAGGTTTGAGTTGCTGCGCAGTCTGCGCAAACCGATTGGCCGTGCCGTCGAGCCAGAACGCCGCTTTGCCGCTGCCTTGCAGACGCAGGCGCCAGACCTGTTCGCGTTCGCTGACCGGCAACGCCAGTTGATCGAACTGCCAATAGGCGCGATAGGGTTTGAGCGCCAGCGTCAGTGGCTGATCATCGCCCACCCGTTGCGCCTGCAGCGCGTTGACCCCGCCATGAAACTTGCCGGCCAGCACCGCGTGTTCCCCTGGCGCCACCTTGAAATACAGCTCGTCGCCGTTCTGTGTCTGCGCGCTGAAATGCACCTTGGCCGGCTCGAACAGCGCCACGGTGTGCTCATCGTGTTCGACCCGATAATTGCGGAAGCTGTAGCCAGGAATTTCCAGACGATAACTGGCAGCGCCCGGCAGCAGCGGCCAGCTCTGGCTGCCACGGGTTTCGCTGGCCTTGATCAAGCGTTCGCCCTGCAGTTTGCCCTGGCCGTCGAGCAGGTACAGATGCTCTTCGTTGGCCTCGGCCTGCCACGCCGGGGTCCAGCGCACGGTCACGGTGTCCGGGCGATCGGCTTGCAGATACAGGCTGCCGTCGCGGATCTCGCCCCAGCGCATCGACGCGGCAAAGGCGTCCAGCGACAGGCCGAGACCGAGCAGCAGAAGCAGGCCTTTCATACGGCCTTCCGGTGCAGCATCTGCCACATCGGCGCGACGTCGCTGGGCAGGATGATCAGGGTTTGCCAAAACGCCACGCCGCTTAAACGGCAGTACAACACCAGCATCGCCACGGTCACGGCCAGGTAGGCAATCGACGATGCCGCCGCTGCACCGACGATGCCGTAGGCCGGAATCAACACCAGGTTCAGCGCCAGGTTGAGCAGGGCGCCGAGGCCCATCAGCAGCGACACCGTACCGGGGCGGTTTTTCCCCAGCAGGTCCAGACGCAGGATGCTCGCGTAGCACAGCCCGAGCAGCCCCGGCAGCAAGGCGAGCAGCGCCGGATACGCCGGTTGGTAAGCGATGCCGAACAGGGTGACGATCAGCCAGTTGCCGATCACGGCCATGCTCAGGCACGCGCCGAGCATCACCGTGGCGGTCAGGCGCAGGGCCAGCGGGGTGACCTTGTCCATGCCTTCGTCTTGTTGCAACAGGCGTTTCATCAGCGGTGTGGTCACTGCTTCCGGGACGATCAGCAGCAGTTCGGCTGCGGCGCTGGCCATCGCATAATGCCCCAGCGCGGTGCTGCCGAGCAGGGCGCCGATGAACAGGTAATCCGAGCGCAGAATCACTTGCTGGAACAGCAGGTCCGGATGGCTGCGCGCGCTGTAGCGCAGCAGTTCGTTCTGGCTGGCGCGATCCCATTGCAGGTGCAGCGGTTGCGCGCGTTTGAGCCAGACCCAACCGGCCAGCACCACCAGGCTGATCCCGGCCAGCCAACTGATCAGCGCCGCTTCCAGCGCCGCGCTTTTCCACATCCAGAACAGCGCGAGAAACAGCAGCAGCGGCGCCAGTGATTCGGTCAGGCGCAAGGCGTTGAACGCGACCACGCCACCGGAGGCGTTGTGCAGGGTCAGCAGACCGCTCTTCAGCACGGTCAGCGGTACCGCCAGCAGTAACAGCCAGGCCAGCAGACCGAGCTGCACGGTGACATCCAGTTCACTGCCGAACTCACGCACCAGGGCTACCACCAACAAGGTCAACAGGCCGGCGAGCAAGCAACCAAACACCAGCACCTGACTCAGCAGCAACCCCATCGGCCGTTGCTTGGCGGCCTGATAACCGACGGCTGAATTCAACCCGCCACTGGTGGCAGCGCTGATCAGATCGGGCAAGGTGCTGAGCAGCGCAAACAGCCCTCGCTCACTGGGGCCGAGGATCCGCGCCAGCAACACATTGCGCAGCAAACGCAAGGCGATCATCGCCAGTTTGGTGCCCATGCTCAGCGCCAGATGCTTGAGGTAATGGCTGCGGCTCATGGCCGGTTTCCACGAAAGATGCGCCACGACAGCAGCTCGGGATTACGCGCGGTGCGTTGGCTGACGCCGAAACGTGGCAGGTTCAGTGGATCGCCTTCGCCGCGATAGATGCCGGTGCCGGTGCCCAGCGCGAACGGGTAATCGTGCGCGGCAATCTGTTTTCTTACTCGCTCGTCGTTGTTGCCGTTGGGGTAGCAATACACCGGCAGTGGCCGGTTGCAGCCGTTGTTCAAGGCGTCGCGGCTGCGGCGGATTTCTTCGCTCAGGCGCACATCGTCCAGTTCCGTGAGGATCGCGTGGCTGGCGCCGTGCGGGCCGAAACGCACCAGCCCCGAGGCTTCCAGCGCCCGTACCTGATGCCAGTCCAGTGCTTGCGGCTGCGCTTCGGGCGGACATTCGTCGGTCAAGCGTTCAAGCATCGCCGGTTCAAGGTCTTTGAGGCTTTGCAGGTAATGCAGCAGCGACAGGCTGCGGCGGTCGACATCGATGTCATCGACCAGTACCGGCAGTGGGTGGTGGATCATGTGCAGGTATTCGATCAAGTGCATGCGCGCCTTTTCGCCATGGCTGCCCCACAGGGTCTCGCCAAGGCTTTCCCACCAGAAGCGCTGGCGGCTGCCGATGAAATCGGTGGAGAGAAAGATGCTCGCCGGCACCTGATGTTTTTGCAGCAGCGGGAACGCATTGACCGCGTTGTCGCGCCAGCCGTCGTCGAACGTCAGTGCCACCCGTGGACGGTCGCTGCGCAGTGAGGTGGGCGCAAGGATGTCCATCAGCGGCACGCAATCGAAGTGTCGGCGCAGCCACACCAGCAGGTGCTCGAAGGCTTTCGGTCCGACACACAGCTCATTGCGGTGCGGCAGGTCGGCGGCGCGGTCGTTGGCCAGCACCCGGTGCAACATCAGGATCACCCCGGCGCCGTGCAGCTGATTGCGTCCCACCGGGGAATTGAGGTAAAGCCAGCCACTGGTGCGTTTTATTAATTGTTTGATCGCCATGGCTTCGCTCCTTTCAACGGTTTTGTTCAGGATTCCACTGGGCGTAACGCTGGCCGCGCAGGAACTGCCACAGGCCGATGCTCATGCCTGCCAGCGTGACCAGCAGAAATGCCGCAAGGCGAAACGGTTTGGGTAACCGGTGTTGTGAATCCAGCAGTCCGGCAATCGCCACGGCGTAACCGAACAGTTGGGCGATCAGGGCCAGTCGATAGAATCCGTGGTCCTCCCACAGCCAGAAATTGCTCAGCAGCAATGGCAGCAGGAGGATCGGTGCCAGGCGCCGGATCAGCTTGTGGCTGATCAGCGCAATCGAATACAAGCCATGTTTGAGCGGGTTGAGCAGTTCACGGCGCTGGGCGAGGCTTTGCAGGCCACCGACGGTGACGCGTTGACGGCGGCGGAACTGTTTGTCCGCTTCATCGACACCGTGGTCGATCACCTGCGCCTCGGGCACATAGACAATGCGCTTGAAGGCGACCGGCGCGCAGGTGCTGAGAAAGAAGTCGTCATTGACCTCCGCCGGTACGCTCTGGAACAGCTCGCGGCGCAGGGCGAGCAGGGCGCCGTCGGCCGAGACCATGCAACCGGTGCGATTCTCCACCCGGCGCAGCCAGCCCTCGTAATGCCGGTACAGACTGTCGCCGACGCTGAGGCCGCCGCCGGTCACCGGAATCACCATGTGCCCGGCGCAGGCACCGACGTTGGGGTCGCTGAGCGGTGCGAGCAGGTAGCCGAGGGTTTCCCGCGACCATTGGTTATCGGCATCGGTGAACACCAGGATATCGCCGGTCGCCAGTGCCGCCCCGGCATTCAGCGTTGCCGCTTTGCCCTGGCGCGGCAGATCGAGCACGGTGATGCGCGAATCGATCACCTTGTGCGCACAGGCCACGGTGTCGTCGGTCGAGCCGTCGCTGGCGAGAATGATCTGCAGCGTGGCCGGCTGATAGTCCTGCGCCAGCAGCGTGCGCAATTTGTGCTCGATGTGCCGCGCCTCGTTGTGCGCGGCGATCACGATGCTGATGTTCAGCGGCGGCGCCGGGCTGTGGCGCCAGGCCGGGAACAGCGGCGCCAGCACCGTCAGCAGCAGCGGGTAGCCAAGGTAGGCGTATACCGGCAGCAGCAGGCACAGCCAGAAAATGAATTCAGCCACGGGCAGGCCTCCTGGCATTCCAATGACACAGACTGAGAATGAACGCGGCGCCCGCCAGGTGCAGACGCACCCAGTGCAGGCCCCACAGTTGCAGGGTCAGGCCGATGTCGCGGTGTTTGATACTCTGCCGCACGCTCAGCACCAGCCCCGGCAGAAGGGTCAACGCGACCATGGTCGCGGCGTGATGCGGGAAGCCGTCGAGCAACGCTGAAATCGCCAGGAAATCGAGGATCCACACCGCAATCGACAGCAACGGAAAACGCAGCAGGCGCAGGCTGAACCCGTGGGTGCGCAGCAGTTGCAGATGACTGCCCTGGCGCCACATTTCCTTGCCCATCCACTCGCGCCAGTTCATTTCGTAGCCCCAGTGCAGGGCGACGTTGTTGTTGATCGAGAGCAATACGGCGCCGTTGTCGCGCAGGCGCAGGGTGAATTCCTTGTCCTCGCCAGTGCGCAGGTGTTCGTCGAAACCGCCGACCTTGTCGAACCAGCGCCGGCGCATCAGCAGGTTGGAGCTGGGTAGCCAGTCCACCGGGTGCGAGCTCTGGCTGGACGGGCGCAGCGTGCGCCGTTGCCAGGCAGCGGCGTACCACGGCGCGGCAGCGGGGGTGTGCAGGTCCAGACCGAACACATCGGCCTGACCCTCGGCTTGCAGCTCGAACAAGGGCTTGAGCCAGTCTTCGGGCATCTCGACGTCGGCATCAATGAACGCGATCCACTCGCCGCTTGCCAGCAGCGCACCGCGATTGCGCAGCGCACCGATCAGCAGGCCCGGCAGCACCAGCACCTGTGCACCGAACTGGCGGGCGATGTGCGGGCCGTCGTCGCTCGAACCGTTGTCGACCACGATCAACTCGCACTCGACATCGGCTGCATGTGCGGCTTTTTGCGCGGCCAGCAGCGTGCGGCCAATGTGCCGGGCCTCGTTGAACATCGGGATGATGATGCTGATCCGGCTCATGTCCTTGCCTCGGTCAGTGGCGCCTGCTCGGCCTTGAGGCGCAGGACGCTGGTCAGCGCGAGCATGATCCACAGGTATTTCTGGTTCGGTGCGCTGAGGAACATCAGGAACAGGGTCAGCGACAGGAAGCTCACGCCGAGGTGGGTCATCAGGTCCGCCTGTTGCCAATCGCGCCGCCGCATCCACGCGGCGCGTGCGCGAATCAGGTTGTACAGGCCGAGGCCGAGCATGCCGACGAACAGCAGGCCGGCAGGAATCCCCAGTTCACTGAAGATTTCCAGGTAGGTGTTGTGCGCACGGCGGTACAGGTCACCGATCTTGCGGTTGGCGGAAAACGCCTTGGCGTAGCCGGTGGTCGCGTAGTGCAACGGGAAGGTGCCGGGGCCTGAACCGAGCAGCGGGTTCTCGCGGATCATCTGCCCGCCGACCACGATGTACGAAGCGCGGCGGCCGAGGGATTCATCCTGGGCCTTGGAGCCGGCACTGAGAATACTCAGCGACTGAATGCGCGCGGCGTAGCCGGCGGGCATCGCGTAGATCGCCAGCGGAATCACGATGGCTGCACCGAGCATGGCGAAGCCCAGGTGCCGAGGGCGAATCCGCGTCAGTTGCGCGCGGTAGTGCCAGCAGCCGATCAGCAGACTCAAGGCCACCACCACCAGCCCGGAGCGCGATTCGGTCTTGGTCATGCCACCGAGCAGCAGCAGGCAGCAAGCGCCCCAGAACAACCGGTGGAGCAGATTCGGCCCCCGAATCACCAGCAGCAGGCCCAGCGGAATGGCGAAGGCGATCAGCAGGGCGAAGGCGTTGGGGTCCTCCAGCAGCCCGGCGGCGCGGCCTTGATCCTGGAATTTGGTCGAGAACATCGCCATGGCGCAGGTGGCACTGACGCTCAGGGTCACCAGCCGGGCGAACAGGTCAAGATTCAGTTCACGGCCGATCAACAGGGTAATGACAAACAGGATCAGCCCGACGCTCAGTTCACGCAGATGCCCCAGTGACATACCGAGGTCATCGGTGTTGAGCAAACTGAGGAAATACAGGACGAGGAACCACAGCAGAAACCGCCAGATATTGCTGCGCAGGCGCTCGCCGGGAATCTGATGCAGGGCCAGTTGCAGCATCAGGATCACCGCCAGCGAGGCGCCGATCAGTTTGCTTCCGGACAGCGCACTGTCCTTGAAGAAACCTTCAAACGGCACCAGCGCGGCAATGCCCAGCAGGCCCCAGGTCGGCTTGCGGTACAACACCGTGAACCCCACCAGACCAATGACTGCACCCGGTGCGAGAAATGGATAAGGGCTGGCGAGCAGACCGATGCACACCAGACCGAGCAGCGTGACGATCGAGAGCGGGAAAATCATGCGCGTGCCTCCCGTGCCGTGCGGATGTACAGCTGCGACCAGCGTTCGGCCAGGGCCTTGAGGTCGTAGCGATCCTGTTGCGTACGCTTTGCGTTGTCACACAATTGCCGAGCCAGGTTCGGCTCGTTCAGCAGGTTATCGAGCTGGCGGGCGAGGTCGGCGCTGGCGGCGGGTGTCGCCAGCAAGCCGTTGTGCCGGTGCTCGAGTACATCGGGAATGCCGCCGACCGCAAACGCCACCACCGGCACGCCGCTCTGCATCGCTTCGAGCAGAATCATCGGCGTGCCTTCGGTGCGCGAGCTGATCACCAGCGCATCCAGTTGTTGCCACCACGGCTGCATGGCGGTCTGGTAACCGGGCAGGCGAATTCGTTGCTGCAAACCTGCGGCGTCGATCCGCGCCTGCAGCGCCTCACGTTCCGGGCCGTCGCCGAGCATCACCGCGTCCAGTTGCGGATGCTGGTGACACAGCGGAATCAGCGCATCGAGAAACAGGTCCGGACCTTTCTCGCTGCTCAAGCGCCCGACATAACCGGCCAGCCAGCGCTGGCGGTCAACGTTGCTGACCAGCGCGGCGGCAGCGGGTAAACCGTTGGGGATCACCTGCAGCTTTTCAGCTTGCACGCTGGCCTGACGATGCAATACCGCGATGCTCTCGGCCACGCACACCACCCGATCCACCGACGCGGTGCGGCACAACTGCAGACTCAGCCAGGTGTAGAACTTCTGTTTGCGGCTGCGCGGGGTGAAGCCGTGCTGGGTGATGACCAGCGGCAAACGCAACAGCGTCGCGCCGACCCAGCCGAACAACAGCCCCTTGAAGTTGTGCGTATTGATCAGCGGCCGTTCGCTGCGCCGGGCCCGCAGGTGGCGCAACAACTCGCCCAGCCCGGCACAACCACGACAGTCCACCCCGGCTTCGCGAAAGCGCGCGATCAACGCGGGCGGTGCATCGAGAAACAGCACCTGGTGCTGCCCCGGTGTCGCCAGGCAGTGATCGAGCAACATGCGCTCGGCCCCATAGAAGCCGCCGCTGCTGAGCAAGTGAATGATCGGCAGCGCGGCGTTCGGGGTGGACAGCGTGTTCAATTGCGCACCCAGTGCACGAAGCTTGGCACGGTCCAGTTCTTGTGCGGATTGCTCGGCAGCACGTTCTCGTCGTTGATCACCAGCAACACCGGCAGGCCCAGTTCGTGGGAGATCTGCGCCGGATGTTTGAAACGGTGATCGAAGAACTCACGTACATAAACCAGGGCAATCGCCAGCAGCAGACCGGTGAACAGCCCGAACGGAATGATCAGCAGCGGTTTGGGGAACGCCGGCTCGGTCGGCTCGAACGGCGGGCTGAGCACCTTGGCGTTCGACAGGTCATCGTTGAGCGAACCGGCGGTGCTGCTTTCGGCGAAGCGTTGCGCATAAGTCGAGAACGCCGTGTGCAGCGCGTCGATTTCCGTGTCCATCTGCCGCAGCTTGCTCTGGGTCTGTTGCAAGGTGTGGATGCGGTTCTTGAACTCGGCGATGCGCGCGGTTTTCTGATCGATCACCTGTTGCACCACGGCCAAGTCATTGGTGCGTTCCTGAATGCGGTTGCTCACCACTTTGAGGAACTGCTGGCGGGTGCGGGCGATCTGCTCACGGGTCAGCAGCATCGGCTCGCTGCCGGGCTGGAACACGGCGAGGTCATTCATGTAGCGGCTGACCTGAGTGGTCAGTTGCTCGCCCAACTGTTTGATTTCCCGATCCTCGAACGCCACGTTATCGACGGTGGTGGTGAAGGTGAAGGGGAAGGTGTAGTCGTTGAGCTTATTGCTGCTGGCAGCGGTCAGCGCGGTTTTCAGGTATTCGAGCCAGCGCTGGCTCTGCAACAGGCGATCCTGATACAGGTTCAGGGCCTGCTCTTCGGTATTGATCGCGTTCAGGCGGAAGGTGATTTCTTCCTTCGGATCGGACGATGCAACACTTTCCAGCAGCGCTTGCCGATTACCTTCCAGCCCATCGAGGCGCACCTGATACAGGTGCTTCTTGGTTTCGTAGAAGGATTGCGGCAAGTCGATCGATTGCAGCGCCTGACGGCTGACCAGGTAGTTCTGCAGCAGGGTCGCAACGAACGTGGTGCCCTGATGCGGATCCGGGAAGCTGTAGATGATCGAGATCACGTTGGAGCCGGGCAGGGTCTCGATCTTCAGGCTGTTGATCGCATCTTGCGTCAAGCCATCGAGCACCGTGTCACGCACCGGATCGGTTTGCAGCCCGAGCATGTTGCGCAGCGGATTGATCACGTACTCACGCAGCGGCGAAGAGACGTAACGCCGGATCGGATCGCTCACCAGTTTGGCGAACATACCGACCGGCGGGTTGTACTCGCCCTTGTCGCGCAACTCGCTGATGGTCTGGCGGATCAGCGCCGGGGACCGCAGGATGTTGCTTTCGGTTTCCATGTCCGCCAGCGACGGCGGAATGAAGGTGGCGTTATCGACCGTCAGTGACGTGGTGGCGTCACCCTGGGAGAGTTTTTTCGACTGCACGATCACTTGGGCGGTGATATCGAAGCTCTGTTTGAGCACCAGCGGCAGTACCAACGCGATGACTGCAAAGATCAGGAAGACCCGTTTCACCAGCTGCTTGTTGGCGAAGAAGATCCTGAAGAACTCATGCAGGTAGTTTTCCTTTGGATTCATGATCGGTCACCTGAGAGTCAGTTGTTGTTACTGCCTTTGTTGTCGACGCGGTAGCCGAAGCTGAAACCCACGCCCTGAAACAGCACCACATCGGCCAGTTGCCGGGCCAGATCGCCGGCACTCGCCAGTTTGGTTTTCGGCACGAACAGCATGTCGTCCGGTTGCAGGTAGGCGATCTGCGACGCATCGCCCGACAGGGCTTTTTCCACGTCGTAGTGCACGGCCTGCACCTGATTGCCGTTGCGGCGCATGATCACCACCGAGTCCAGACGCGCCTTGACGTTGGTGCCGCGCGCCAGGGTCAGCGCTTCAAGCACCGACACTGGACGGCGGATCGGGTAGGAGCCCGGTTGGCCGACCTCGCCCAGCACGTAGATCTCGTTGCCGGCGGTGGACTTGAGCATCACATCGACGCTCATCCGCCCCGGCAATTGCGCGTACTTCTGGTTGAGGAAGGTTTCCAGTTGATTGATGGTCATGCCTTGCAGCGGCACCGCGCCGATTTCCGGAAAGCTCGCATAACCGTCGTTGCCCACGGTGATCTCGCGGCTCATGCCGGTAGCGGGGTGATTCAGCGCGCTTTTCAGGTTCTGCTCATTGGTCAGCGGACTGATGACCTGCACCGTCAACTGATTGCGGTTGGGCTGGAACAGCTGTTTACGCTGGTAGGCACGCTGGATTTCATCGCGCGCTTCATCGGCGGTCAGGCCGGCGATTTTCACCGAGGTGTTGGCGCCGGGCAGGTTGATGGTGCCGTCGGGCAGCACCAACTGGTTGCCATTGAGCTGGCTGGCGGCGGTGAAGTTCAGGCCGATCTGGTCACCCGACTGCACGCGGTAGGCGTCCGAGCCGCTGGTGCTGATGTGGAAGATCACATCCAGCACGTCTTGCGGACGCAAGGTCTGCTCGATCTTCGGCATGTCGGTGGCCTGGGCGTTGGCCGGGGTGGCGGTGAGAATGTTCACCGGCATGTTCTGGGTTTCGGAATTGCTGGAGCAGCCTGCAAGCGGCAGCATCAGCAGAACCAGTATCTTGGCGTTCATGGCGTCATCCCTCGCGTTTGCTTACAGGTTTTTGTAGAGCCACTTGGGCATGTAGTACTTGCGCCGGTTGAATACGCTGCCGACCACTTTTGCCCCGGCCTGGGTCAGGCGTTGCACGGCGGCCTGGGCGACTTCCCAGCGGGTGTCTTCGGCGCGCACCACAAACACCACGCCATCGACTTGAGTGGCGAGCACCAGCGTGTCGGCGGCGGAATACACCGCGTCGCCGTCGATCACCACGAAGCGATACTGCGTGCCCAAGCGGTCGAGCAGCGGGCTCAGGCGCTCGGCGGTCAGGTGTTCGAGGGTGCGGATCGGCCGGCCGTTGGGCAGCACGTGGAACGGCAGGCTGGAAACCTGCACCACGCAATCCTGCAACAGCGGCGGGTTGTCCGGGTTGAACAGCAGGTCGCGCAGACCGCGCTCCTTGCCCAGGTTCAATTGCTGCGTGAGGTTGCCCGCCGACTGGCTGGCATCGACCAGCAGCACCTGGCCGCTGCTCATCTGCGCCAGTTGGCTGGCCAGCGCCAATGCGCTGGTGGTGGTACCGGCGCCCGGGTTGGCGGCGGTCAGGAACAGGATCCGCAGATCCAGATCCAGCACGGTCGAGATCAGGTTCGATTCGCTGGGGTTGGCAATGCTCAGGCTTTTGTTGGTTGAACCGTCCATTAGCTTGCTCCGTGGCCGCTGAATACTTTGAAGGGGGTTTTCAACAAGATCTTCAGATCAAGCAAAAGGCTTTGCTCGGCGATGTAGCTGAGGTCCAACTCAACGCGCTGGTCGAAGTCGATGTTGCTGCGCCCGGAGATCTGCCACAGGCCGGTCATGCCGGGGTAGATGCTCAGGCGCGCGAGGTGATTGTCCTTGTAGCGGTAGGCGTTGAACGAGGTCGGCCGCGGGCCGACCAGGCGCATGTCACCGCTCACCACGTTGAACAGGTTGGGCAGTTCATCGAGGCTGGTGCGCCGCAGGAAACCGCCGATACCGGTGATGCGTGGGTCCTTGTCGATCTTGAAATCGATGGCGTCGACCCCGTGCTTGTTGAGGTGACGCAGCGATTCCTTCAGCTCTTCGGCGTTGCAGACCATGGTGCGGAACTTGTACATGCCGAAGGTGCGGCCGCGATAACCGGTGCGTTTCTGCACGAACATCACCGGTCCCGGGCTGGTGAATTTGATGGCCAGTGCCAGGCCCAGCAGCAGCGGCGAGAACACCACCAGCAGCAGCAGTGCACCGAAGCAGGCCAATACCCGGTTGGTGCGTGACAGCGTCCATGGCCGGCCACCGTCACGGCCGGTCAACCAGCCACGGCCCTGCCTGTGGATGGCGGAATCGAGGCGCATTCGGTGCTCGGGATCCATGCGCTTGTCACGGCGCATCTGGTTGATCGGTACACCTTGTTCATGTCCAGTCATGGGGACCTCCGCTGATGTTCAGCCGCGAGCGGCGCGTGGGCGATAGGCAGTGGGGTAGTAGTCGCGATACCAGGCGATGAAACGCCCCAGTCCTTCATCCAGCTCGATCCGGGGCTGGAACCCGGTGGCCTGGGCCAGATCATCGGTCTCGGCACAGGTGTTGAGCACATCGCCCGGTTGCAGGGGCAAGAGCTCGACAATGGCTTTCTGGCCGAGGTGTTTTTCCATCAGCGCCAGGTAGGTTTTCAGCTCCACCGGGTGGTGGCCGCCAATGTTGAACAGGCACCACGGGGCCATGCTGCTGCCGGCGTCGGGGTGTTCGCGGTCCCACTCCGGGTGGTTGTGCGGCGGATGGTCGGTGAGGCGCGCGATGCTTTCGACGATGTCATCGATGTAGGTGAAATCGCGCTGATGCTCGCCGTAATTGAACAGTTTCAGCGGCGTGCCTTCGGTGATCGCCCGGGCAAACTGGATGGGCGACATGTCGGGCCGCCCCCATGGCCCGTACACAGTGAAAAAGCGCAGGCCGGTGCTGGGAATGCCGAACAGGTGGCTGTAACTGTGGGCCATCAGCTCATTGGCTTTTTTGGTCGCGGCGTACAGCGACAGCGGGTGATTGACGCCGTCGTGCACCGAATACGGGGTGTGCTGGTTGGCGCCGTAGACCGAACTCGATGAGGCGTAGATCAAGTGCTCCACCGGATGGTGCCGGCAGCCTTCGAGAATGTTCAGGAAGCCGCAGAGGTTGCTGTCCAGATAGGCTTTCGGATTTTCCAGCGAGTAGCGCACCCCGGCCTGCGCCGCGAGGTGGATCACCACTTGCGGTTGCTCGCGGACAAACAGCGCTTCGATCGCGGCGGCGTCGGCCAGATCAATGCGTGCCAGCGGGAAATGCCCGACCTGATCACGCACCCATTGCACGCGATCGTGTTTGAGCTGCGGGTCGTAGTAGCCGTTGAAATTATCCAGGCCGACCACCGCATGCCCGTCGCGCATCAGCCGCAACACGCAATGGGCACCAATGAAGCCGGCAGCGCCGGTGACCAGGATTTTCATGGGCGCAATCCTTCCGGTGCGATGTGGCGCAGGCCGATGCCGCTGTAGTGCAAACCGGCGGCGGCCACGTGTTCCGGGTTGTAGAGGTTGCGACCGTCGACAATCACTTTGGAGCGCAACTTGCTCGCCAGCAGCTCGAAATCCACTACGCGAAAGTTCTTCCATTCGGTGCAGATCACCAGCGCATCGGCATCTTCCAGGGTGTCGTCGCGGGTGGCGCACAAGTGCAGATCGTCGCGATAGCCGTACAGGCGCCGGCACTCGGACATGGCCTCCGGATCGTAGGCCTGCACGCTCGCGCCTTCGGCCCACAGCGCGTCCATCAGGTAGCGGCTGGGGGCTTCGCGCATGTCATCGGTATTGGGTTTGAACGCCAGGCCCCAGATCGCGATCGACTTGCCGCCCAGGCCCTGCGGAAACTGCGCCTTGAGTTTGCTGAAAAGAATGTGCCGCTGGCTGTCGTTGACATCAGTGACGCTGCGCAGCAGTTTCAGCGGCATGCCGTTGTGTTCGGCGGTGTGCAGCAGGGCGCGCAGATCCTTGGGAAAACACGAACCGCCGAAGCCGCAACCGGGGTAGATGAAGTGGTAACCAATGCGCGGATCGGAACCGATGCCTTTGCGCACCGCTTCGATGTCGGCGCCCAGCAACTCAGTGAGATTGGCCAGCTCGTTCATGAAGCTGATACGCGTGGCGAGCATCGCGTTGGCCGCGTACTTGGTCAGCTCGGCGCTGCGGTTGTCCATGAACATCAGTTTTTCGTGGTTGCGGCAGAACGGCGCGTACAGCTCGCTCATCTGTTCGCGCGCCGCGTCATCACGGGTGCCGACGATGATCCGGTCCGGGCGCATGCAATCGGCGAGGGCGCTGCCTTCCTTGAGGAATTCGGGGTTGGACACCACCCGCACCTTGAGGCTGCTGCGGCCGCGGCGCTGCAATTCTTCGCTGGCCTTGGCGGCGACCTGATCCGCCGTGCCGACCGGCACCGTGGACTTGATGATCAGGGTGCGATCGGCCTCCATGTGCGAGGCGATCTGCCGGGCGACGTTGAGCACGTGGGTCAGGTCGGCGGAACCGTCCTCATCGGCCGGGGTGCCCACGGCGATGAAGATCAACTCGGCATGCTCCACCGCGTCGCTGGCCTGGGTGCTGAACAGCAGACGACCGGCCTTGATATTTTCTTCCAGCGCGGCGGATAAACCCGGTTCGCTAATAGGCGGTACGGCCTGTTGCAGTTGTTTAATCTTGTTCGGGTCAATATCCACACATAAAACCCGATGTCCGACATCGGCAAGTGCGGCTGCTTGAATAAGGCCAACATAGCCCGTACCAAATACGCTCACGTCCATATTGGCGTGCCTCGTAAGACGGTGGAAGAAGATCAAAATGGAACTGTCAAAAGGGGTATAGCGCAGGTGTGGAAAAGCGTGTCAGCAAAATGACATGTTGCACGTGTATAACACCGGGCTTTTTTCAGGCTATTGGCCATCAAGTGCTTGCTATTGCTGGATTTGTCGCGTCCTTGACCCTTTTTTCACATCCTGAAGAAAGCGATAAACGGTCGAAAGCCTTTAAATTAAAGACTTGTAGCCGCTGGAGTGTGTCAGGAATGAGTCAACAGTTTTTTGACGCTTGACAGAAAAGTCAGGCTTTTCTTGCGCTTTGATGGCCGGGTGCTAGTGTCAGATTTTGACCGACAAACTATTGACCCAATGCCGTTTCGTACGACCGGAATCGCCATGTTTCGATATTTAAAAGAACTGCTTTTAGTTATTTATCTGCTGCTTTATTCCGAATATTACATTGAGCGGTTAAATGCTATCGGGGTCGGTTTTGCTGTGCTTCTTTTTGGCGCGATGTTTTTGGCGCTCACTTTAGCGTTATATCTAACGGCTTATATTCGTCAGGCATTGATTCGACACTTATTCGCAATAACGCTATTTGCTTCGGCGGTATTCTTTGATGTCTATACCCGGGTCACCGCGGATTACCTGAGCTACAGCAGCTTTGTCTCGCTGGTGTACTCCGGCGGCTTCATTCAGGAAGCCGCTTACCAGTATCGCGACGCGATCATTCATGGTGCGCTCAGCGGCCTGCTGTTGCTGTTCGGCATCGGGCTCAAACCGCGGCATGCGCTGGTGGTGCCCAATGCATTGCGGGTGGCGGCGCCGGTGTGTGGTGTGCTGCTGTTGAGCGCGGTGTTGTTCCTGCGGGCGGGCGAGGGCGCGCGGGGCTTGCCGATCATGTACACGCCGCTGGCCTATCTGAACCTGTTCACCTATGAAGCGCTGCACAACACGGTCGGCCCGCGTGAGCCCGTGACGCTGGCGCGCAGCGCTGCGACGGTCAATCACGACATCGTGTTGATTATCGACGAAAGCATCTCCGGCAATTACCTGGACATCAATGCGCCGTTCGGGGTGCACAGCAACCTCAAGCAGGCATATCCGGGGGTCGAGATTTTCAACTACGGCTACGCCGCGTCCATTGCCAACTGCAGCGCCGATACCAACGTTACGTTGCGCTACGGCGGTACGCGTGCCGACTACATACGGATCAACAGCACGCTGCCGTCGATCTGGCAGTACGCGAAAAAGGCCGGGTTGCGCACGGTGTACATCGACGCCCAGCGCACCGCCGGCAATCTGCAGAACCTGATGACCGACACCGAGAAAAAGGACATTGACGAGTTCGTGCAGTTTGACCAGACCAGCGTGCGAGACCGCGACATGGCTGCCGCCGCGAAGCTGATCGAGTTGCTCAACGACGATCAGCCGGAGCTGGTGGTGATCAATAAAGTCGGCGCGCATTTCCCGGTGCACGACAAGTACCCCGACGCCTTCATGGCCTACCGTCCGACCTTGCCGCGCGGGCAGTTCACCGAAGTGGCCGACACCGGCAAACGTGACGGTTTCAACGGCCAGCCGGACGATTGGCTGTTATACCGCAACGCCTACAAGAACACGCTGTTATGGAACGTGGGCGAGTTCTTCGCCCGGGTATTTGCTCAGGCCAGGCTGAACAATGCGCTGCTGATCTACACCTCCGATCACGGCCAGGACCTGCATGAGCGCGGCAACCCCGGGCTCAATACTCACTGTGGTGGCGATCCGGTGGAGGAAGAAGGGCTGGTGCCGCTGGTGGTGATTCAGGGCGATCAACTGCACGGCCCGGATTGGGCGCAGTCATTGTCGGTGAACAAGGACCGTTCCAGTCACTACAACATTTTCCCGACGCTGTTGCAGCTGATGGGTTACGACCTGGCGGGCATCGAGGCGGTATATGGCAAACCGCTGACGCTGCCGACAGCGGACGATTTCACCTTCAACTACCGCTTCAATGCGCGGCTGGGGGCCAGGCCTGAGTGGAAGCACATTGATCTGAAAACCATTGTCACGCCGGGGGAGGCGGCCACTAGTGTGGCGACCGGGGATTGAGCGTTGTGATGGGTTCACTGGCCTCATCGCTGGCAAGCCAGCTCCCACAGTGTTCTAGGGTGTACTCAGTATTTTTGAACAACCCAAGCCCTGTGGGAGCTGGCTTGCCAGCGATGGGGCCAGTTCAAACACCACTGATCTGAAGAGGCCGCTATCCGCTATCCTTGCCCCACACTGATCCAACGGATGGCGGCATGCTTCAGGTTCAAGGCGTTTTCAAAAGTTACCTCACTCCCCAAGGCTCATTGCCCGTGCTGCAAGGCGTCGACCTGACGCTCGAACCCGGCGGCAGCCTGGCGCTGATGGGCGAATCCGGCAGTGGCAAAAGCACTTTACTGCACCTGATTGCCGGCCTCGACAAGGTGGATCGCGGCAGCATCCACAGCGGCGAGCATCGGCTGGAGCAGATGAACGAAGCGCAACTGGCCGACTGGCGCCGTACCGAAATCGGTCTGGTGTTCCAGCAGTTCAACCTGATCGGCAGCCTGCGGATCGAGGACAATCTGGCGTTTCAGGCGCGTCTGGCCGGGCGCCATGACCCGCGCTGGCAGGCGCATCTGGTGCAGCGTCTGGGTTTGGGTGATTTGCTCAAGCGTTATCCCGAACAACTGTCGGGCGGCCAGCAGCAACGGGTTGCATTGGCCCGGGCGTTGGCGTCGCGACCGAAACTGCTGCTGGCCGACGAACCCACCGGCAGCCTCGACGAAGCCACCAGCGATGAAGTGCTGCGTCTGTTGCTGGAGTTGCTCGACGACACGCCGACCACGCTGCTGATGGTCACGCACAGCCCGCGCGTGGCGGCGCGACTGGCGCAGCGGGTGGTGTTGTCCAAGGGCCGCCTGACGTGAACGTGTTCTGGCAAACCCTGCGTGCGCTGCTCAGCCATTGGCGGCGGCATCCGGTGCAGTTCTTCAGTGTGCTGACGGGTTTGTGGCTGGCCACCAGTCTGTTGACCGGCGTCGAAGCACTGAACAGCCAGGCCCGCGACAGTTACGCCCGGGCGAGCCAGATGATTGGCGGCGAACCACAGGCCAGCCTTGCTACGCCCAATGGAGCGACGTTTACCCAGCAATGGTTCGTTGACCTGCGCCGCCAGGGCTGGCCGGTTTCGCCGCTGCTGCAGGGGCGGCTGGTACTCAAGGATCACCCGGATCAGCGCCTGCAACTGATGGGCATCGAACCGGTGTCGCTGCCGGTGGATTCCGCCGTGGCCGGGCAGGCGATGCCGATCGAGCGCATCGTCGCGTTCTTCTCGCCGCCGGGCAGCACGTGGATTTCCCCGGAAACCCTGCACGCGTTGGGCCTGACCGAAGGCGCAACACCGCAGGCCGTCAACGGACAAAGCCTGCCACCGCTGCACGCGCAACAAGACATGGCGCCGGGCGTGTTGCTGGTGGATATCGGTGTCGCGCAAACCGTGCTTGAGCAACCCCGGCAACTGTCGCGCTTGTTACTGCCCAAGGATTTTCACGCCGAGTTGCCGGCCGCGTTCAATGGCCGGTTGCAGCTCAAAAGCAGCGCCGAGGAAAACAATCTGGCGCGCCTGACCGAGAGCTTCCACCTGAATCTTGATGCATTGGGATTTCTCTCGTTCGTGGTCGGGCTGTTCATCGTGCACGCGGCTATCGGTTTGGCACTGGAGCAGCGTCGTGGCCTGCTGCGCACGTTGCGTGCCTGCGGGGTCAGTGCGCGGATGCTGATCGGCAGCCTGATCGTCGAACTCGGTGTGCTGGCGCTGATTGGCGGGGTGTTCGGCGTCGTCAGCGGTTACTGGCTGGCGAGCGTGTTGCTGCCGGATGTCGCCGCTAGTCTGCGTGGTTTGTACGGCGCGGAAGTGGCGGGGCAGTTGCGTCTGAGTCCGTGGTGGTGGTTCAGCGGTATTGGTTTGAGTCTGTTCGGCGCGTTGCTGGCCGGCGCCAACAGTCTGTTGCGTGCGGCACGTTTGCCGCTGTTGGCGGTGGCGGATCCACAGGCCTGGCATCAGCAGCATGCACGCTGGTTGCGCCGTCAGGGTTGGCTGGCGGCGATGTTGGCGCTGATTGCACTGCTGGCGTTGGTCTGGGGCGACAGCCTGAGCAGCGGTTTCGTGTTGATGGCCGGGTTGCTGCTGGGTGCTGCGCTGGCATTGCCGGTGGTGCTCAGCGCGGTGCTCAATCAATTGCTTGGGCGCAGTCGTTCGGTGCTGGGTCAGTGGTTTCTTGCTGATTGCCGCCAACAGTTACCGGCACTGAGTCTGGCGCTGATGGCGCTGTTGCTGGCGCTGGCGGCAAACATCGGCGCGGGCAGCATGACCGCCGGTTTTCGCCAGACCTTCAACGACTGGC
The DNA here is from genome assembly GCF_052045635.1 of Pseudomonas sp. 22189. Taxonomy (NCBI): domain Bacteria; kingdom Pseudomonadati; phylum Pseudomonadota; class Gammaproteobacteria; order Pseudomonadales; family Pseudomonadaceae; genus Pseudomonas; species Pseudomonas sp. 22189. Next base: position 20,495 of record NZ_JBQEPG010000012.1, on the reverse strand, counting down.
TCGAACAACGCCTGAGTGCCGAGCTGTACCTCAACCCGGTGAATCCGGCGCAATCGCGCGAGATGTACGTCTGGCTCAAACAACAGCCGAACGTCAGCGCGGTGCTGCCCAACTGGCAAGTAGCCGTGACCCTGCAGGGCTGGCCGGCGGATGTGTTCGGGGTGATCGACCATCCTTACTATCGCCAACACTGGCCGTTGCTCGAGGCGATTGCCGGCGATCCGTGGGCGCACCTGGCGACGGACGATGCGGTGATGCTCAGCGAACAACTGGCGCGACGGCTGAAGGTTCGCGCGGGGGATCATCTGAGCGTGCCGACGCCGGGCGGACCGTGGTCACCGCGCATCGTCGGCATCTACGCCGATTACGGCAATCCCAAGGGCCATTTGTTGGTCAACAGCAACCACCTGCTGCGCCTGTGGCCGACGCTGACGCCGAACCGTTTCAACCTGCGCATCGCGTCGCCTGACATCCCGTCGTTTTTGACTGCGCTGCAAACGCGCTTTCAGCTCGATGACAGCCGCATCGTCGATCAGGCGCGGCTCAAAGGTTGGTCGGTGCAGGTTTTCGAACGCACTTTCGCCGCCACCGCCGCGCTCAACAGCCTCACTTTGGCGGTGGCCGGTGTGGCGCTGTTCATCAGTTTGCTGACCCAAAGCCAGAGCCGCCTCGGGCAACTGGCGCCGCTGTGGGCCTTGGGCGTGACGCGCCGGCAGTTAATGCTGCTCAACCTCGGCCAGACCTGGTTGCTCGCGCTGCTGACGCTGGTGTTGGCGTTGCCGCTGGGGATCGCCCTGGCGTGGTGTCTGGATGCGGTAATCAATGTGCAGGCATTCGGCTGGCGTTTACCGTTGCGGATCTTCCCGCTGCAATTGGTGCAATTGATGGGATTGGCGTTACTGGCGACCTTGTTGGCATCAGCGTGGCCGCTGTATTCGTTGTACCGCACGCAACCGGCGGATCTGCTGAGGACGTTTGCTCATGAGGATTAAGCGGGTTGTGTTGCTTTTCACGCTGCTGCTTTTGGGCGGCTGCGATCAGCCTGTTTCTGAAGAGAAGGGCTTTGCCGGGCTCGGCGATCAGGCCGCTCAGTTCACTCCCGTGGTGCCGGGGCGGGTGTTCAGCTTCCCGGCGGATCACGGCGCCCACGACGGATTTCGTATCGAGTGGTGGTACGTCACCGCCAATCTCAAGGATCAGCAGGGCCACGATTTCGGTGTGCAATGGACGCTGTTTCGCAGTGCGTTAAAACCTGCGCCAGAGCAATCGGGCTGGGCCAACCAGACGATCTGGCTCGGGCATGCCGCGGTGACGTCGGCCACCGCGCACCATGCTGCCGAGCGCTATGCCCGGGGCGGAGTGGGGCAGGCCGGTGTCAACGTAGCGCCGTTCGAGGCGTGGATCGATGATTGGCGCTTCGCCAGTCAGGCACAGGATCCGCTGACGGATGTGCAACTCAGTGCCCGCGACAAAGCCTTCAGCTATCAACTGCACCTCACCTCCAGCCGCCCGTTGGTGTTGCAGGGCGACAACGGCTTCAGCCGCAAATCCGAACAGGGCCAGGCCTCGTACTACTACAGTCAGCCGTTCTTTCAGGCCAGCGGCACCCTGCAAATCGACGGCCAGACCTACACCGTCAGCGGCCCGGCGTGGCTGGACCGGGAATGGAGCAGTCAGCCGCTGGCGGCCAATCAGACCGGGTGGGACTGGTTTTCCCTGCACCTGGACAGTGGTGAGTCGCTGATGCTGTTTCGCACCCGACAAACCGATGGCGCACCGTATCTGACCGGCACCTGGATCAGCGCCGACGGCCGTACCGAAACCCTGCACGGCGAGCAGATCAGACTCACACCCAAGGACAGCGCAAAAATTGCCGGGCACACGATGCCAGTGTGCTGGTCGATCAGCATTCCCGACAAACACCTCGACATCAGTCTCGACGCGCTCAACCCCAAGGCCTGGATGAACCTGCGCATTCCTTATTGGGAGGGCCCGGTACAGATCAGCGGCAGCCATGGCGGGCGCGGCTATCTGGAAATGACCGGGTACTGACTGCTGCATTGCCATTCATGTAGGAGCTGCCGAAGGCTGCGATCTTTTGACTTTGATTTTTAAAACAGGATCAAAAGATCGCAGCCTGCGGCAGCTCCTACAGGGATTGGGTTGAACTCCGTTTCATTGCGCAGCCTCTACAAACTATTACCCGTGGAGGATTAGCCATGAGCGACGACCTGCAACCCCCAGACCTCAACACCTGGCAGCGCCTGTTCGACGATCAGACCTACTGGCAGCAGTCCCCCGACGCTCACTATTTCGACCTGCAACGCATCGCCGACGATCTGCTCGGTCAAGGCGCGATCGATCTGGAGCAGTGGCAGATCCTGCGCGCCAAGGCCGATGACCTGCACAAGAATTCGCCCGCCGCGAATGTCGCCAATGAACTGGATGACCCCGAAGCCTGAGGACCCGGCATAAACAACAGCCAAGCCCTGAACAGCGTCTATGCTCAGTGGCACATTCGGTGCCAAACACGCGTTGGCGCCGGTTGCTGCCATTCACTACAGGGAAAGTACCGCTTATGAAGCTCCACGCTCTGGCCAAGGCCATCACCCTCGCAACCGTTCTGTCCGCCACCAGCTTCGTTGCCATGGCGGTGGACATTCCGCTGTCCGCCACCATCGAGGCCGATCAGGTCACCACCAAAGTGCTGGCCGTCGATGCGGCCAACCACCAGGTCGTGCTCGAAGGCGCAGAAGGTCGTCAGGTTCACGTCCAGCTCAGCGACAAGGCGAAAAACCTCGCCAATCTCAAGGTCGGCGACCTGGTAAAACTCGAAGTACAACGCTCGGTGGCGGCTTACCTCGATACCGATGTGGATAAAGGTCTGCCTGGCACTGTCGAACGCAGCGGTGAGCTGCGCAAGGCGCCGGGCAGCGAAAACCCGGGCGGTGAGGCCTATCGCCAGATTCAGGTGCAACTGAAAATCACCAAAATTGATTTGAAGAATAATCAGGTGACCCTGCAAAACCCGCAGGGTCAGTCGAAAACACTCGACGTGAAAAAGCCTGAAATCCAAGCCAAGCTGAAAGATCTGAAAGTCGGGCAGAGCGTAGTTGTCACTTATACCGATGTATTAAAAGTGACCAGTCAGCATGAAAGTTGAGTATTGACTCTACAAGATGGTTGTTCTTGTACAGATTATTGTATGAGAACAATCATCTGAAATGAGTTGGACTGTGTAGTGAAAGTTTCACGAAAGGATTTCGTCGATAAATATCTATTAACTTTTTCGTACATAAAATTTACCTTTGTATATGACGACATATCCGCCAACTTCTATTAAAATCCTTCCCGTTCGCCCAGTGTCAGGGCTCTTTACCGGTGCATGGATTGCCAGGCCATTACACTGGGCGAACACCTCCTCGGAGCGGATGTATACAATTTCAGATTAAAAAAGGGCGACTTTGCAGTCGCCCTTTTTTGTGTTCGTGATCAAACCGATGCTTGCTTTTCAAAACGTTTGAGAGTGGCCTCGTACATTCTGGTACGACGGTGGTTTTTGCCGTAGGTGCCGGCGGCAGCGACGGTGCCTGCCTGGATGTGATCCAGATAGCGGAAAATCTTGCGCGGTGACAGCAGCTTGATGCCGTAGCCCAAAGCGACCATTCGATCCTGCAGGGTATAACCGGGAACTCGGTCATCCATGCAAAAGTGCAGTCCCTGAGACTTCATCAACCTGGCGTTCCACAACGTGCAAAAACTTTTGAGGTGAGTTTCCCGATAAGGTTTCGGCTCTTTACTGCGCAAACCCAATGCCGTTTTCGCCCGGCGAATATAGTGTTTGCAAAACCGCGAAGTTAGTCGCCAGGTGTCTCTGACAATCCCGCGATTGATTTGCTCGACACACCCGACTGCAGCGATGTCTGCAGACTTTGCGCACTCACGCAGCATCATCGCGAAGACTTCCTTGTCGTAGACAAAAGTGTCGGTGTGCAGCAAAAACAGATAGTCGGTTTCAACTTTTCCCAGCGCCAGATCCAGCGCCTTGCCATGCGCAATATGTCCCGCTTCTTTGCCGGGGGAGGAGCGTTCGAGCAGATTGATCCAGTCCAGCGAGCGCAAATAATCCAGACTGGCGTCGGCAGAGTCATTGTCCACCACCCAAACCGGGATGCGCTGCGCCTGAACATGCTCGCGCAACAACTCCAGGCACATCCGGGTGATGTCCGGGGTTTTGTAATTTACCAATACAAGACTGAAATTCGGCTGCGTAACGGCTGGTAAATCAAACTGGTTCATTCAGGAAGCTCATCCGCGGTTGATCGGCGACAGGTGTCTCTCGGGCCGGGATGCTAGCGACGCAAGCTTAGTTGAAGCTTAATTTGACGTTCAGGAGGTGAGGCGAGGTGTTTCGAGACACGACATCTCGCGCACGACGCAAGCCGGCCCACAGGCTAAACTGCGCGCCCCTCAGATGCTTCAAGGAAGAAACGGCACCTGCCGTCGCCCCACGGATGAAACCACTTTCCCTCTACCACCCGGCCCTGTACTGGCTGCGCGTGTGGCAAAAAAGACTGTTCCGCCAGATCGCCTGGCACTGCTCCAGCAATCGCTACGCACGCCTGGTTGCCGGCGCTGACCGCCTGCCATTCCGCTACCTGAAACACACCTCAAAACTCATCCGCAACCTCGGCGACTCCGACCTCGCCCTGCAACACAACAAAGTCATCAACCTGAAACTCGCCGTCGCCGCCATCGACGGCCTCATCATCGCCCCTGGCGAATACTTCTCCTTCTGCCGCCTCGTCGGCCGCCCAACCCGCAAACGCGGCTACGTCGAAGGCATGGAACTGTCCTTCGGCGAAGCACGCAGCGGTATCGGCGGCGGAATCTGCCAACTGAGCAACCTGATTCACTGGATGGCGATTCACTCACCGCTGGTCGTTGTTGAACGCTCCAACCACAGCTTCGATCCATTCCCGGATGAGGGGCGAGTGCTGCCATTCGGTTCCGGTGCGGCAATTTTCTACAACTACGTTGACCTGGTACTGCACAACCCGACGGATCGGAGTTTTCAGTTGAAGTTGAATGTGGGGGACACGCAGCTGGAGGGCGAGTTGTTGTGCGATCAGGTGCGGGCGTATCGGTATCACGTGTTTCAGGAAGGGCACCGGTTTGTGCGGGAAGGGGAGCGGGTGTATCGGGAGAATGAGATCTGGCGGGAGGTGAGGGAGAAGGGGCAGGTGGGGGAATTGATGGAGCGGGTGAGGTTGTATCGGAATCGGGTGGTGGTTAAGTATGAGGTGGCGGAAGAAATGGTGGAGAGATGATTGCTATTCCGCAGATGATGAAGAAATCATTTAGTAGATGGCGGGACACTCCGTATGCGACTGGTATTGCTTGTAAGAAGGTTTGGTGAGGTTGCAGGATTTTTAGGGAGGAGTGTGCTTCGGGTTTTCGTTTATGGTGTTTGCATTCTTTTAAGAGCATTTTTCAAAGCCTTTTCAAGACTCTTCCAGGTTTTTGCGGTTTTACTATAGGTAGGCGAAGCCCAGTCTCTATTAGATATTAGCAATACCTTAAAGAAGCCGTTTTTAGAAAACTCTGGATACCATCCGATATCCAGGATCTGCCCCGAGGGAAAAGAAGCCTGGAATAGATCTTCCTTCAAATCATCAGTGATCAATGAAATTTCCAAACTGCTCAAGTTGGAAATTTCGTCAAAAATTATTCTTCCGCCAAGACTTGTTATTTCGTCAGTATTCATTGCTACATTTCCTGGTTTCATTTTAAAATCTGTAGATGAAACATAAAATAGAGATTTTTACAGCCTATCTCATAAACGTAAGAAGAGTGGCTTCACGGTTTTCAAAGTCTAATCTCTTCCAAATATCCAGTAAAGGGAGGGTGAATATATTTTTATTTAATTTTTAAAATGGACGGGAAAAATAAATCTGTCCCCTTTTGCCGGGACTTATTTTGCAATATTCTTTATTTTAGTCTTTAACTGAATTTCTTCTTAAGTTTTTCTAGTGTTATATCTAGATTAAGCTCTTTCGCTTGTTTTTGTGCAGAGCACCAAGAAATGATAAAGGCGACAGCATGTTTAAATGGCAATGTGACGTGGCTATCCATAAACTCAAAAGCAATTCCATCTTCCAGATACTCAGGGACGTTTTCTGGATCCTCGTCTGTACTTATATATACCAGACATCTCTATGCCAAAGCCTTGCGATTTGATTAGGTTTTCTAATGCATTTGGCAAAAAACTAGAATTGTGTAAGGATGATGACTCCAGTAAGTCTAGTAGGCAACTGTTGACTATGTCCTTTTGATTTTTTGAAACCTGTTCTATAGTCATAATCTATTTAGTAAAAAGGGAGTGATTTAATTTCAGTAACTTTTTATGCTTAGGCGAAATAAATTTGTAAACTTTTGTTTTTTTTGTTTTTTGAATTGTATATAAAATGCTATCAATCAGTTAAGGTTCTTGTTGTGTGTTCTGCAACTATTCATACATTTAGGTTTTCGTGAGGATACCTTTGGTTGAAACTTTCCGCAAAAGCTCCTGAATAATCTCTTCCATATGGCACCGGTTCGTTACCTTTCTATACTATGTATAACTCGATAGCCTGCGTCAAAGTCGCTTATCATATGAGAATTGCTAAAGTTGGTATCGAATATTCCCTGGATTTCAGGTTGGGAGCGATTTGCTTGTGAGTTCAATATTTCTACTGATTTCTGAAGTTTTTCGTATGTGGGTATATAGGTGTGGTTTGAAGCGCTGAAGTTGAGGGTTACTTTTTTTGGTGAAATGATGGCGAGGTTAATTAATAATTCAGGAGTCGAAAACGATCTTCCGCCGATGTCGTATATTTTATCTTTGTTCTCTAGTTTTGAGCCGTAAGACTCGTGCGTCAAGTAGCCACTTTCCTGGTTCAATAGGCGTATTAATTTTTCGTGACCTTTTATTTTTTCAAATGTAATAATAGCTTGCTTAATGATCAGGAAGCCGTCTTCGTCCATCTTTTCTAGAAAGTTTGGGTTCTGATTTTTTATTGAGTAAATTACTGGTTTTTCTATTAAGTTAAGCACAAAATTAAATAGTTCGATATAGTATTTGTCTTGGATGTTTTCGTTTGGCGGTATATTTATATGTGAAATAACTCCGCCTGCATTATCGAAATCGATAGCGCCAAAGGATTCTGTAATGTCAATTGAAAAATTCATTTTGCTATCTCGATTACAAACTGATCACGTTGTTTTGATTCGATTTGGCTACCATCAATTGAAAAGGGGGCGGATTTATTTCCTTCAACGAAAACAAATTAACTCCCCTCTGATTGCAGTTTGGCAACTAGAGCGGGTATTCACACCGCCATGGAGTGGTGAGAAGTTCTGGGTCGATGTCAAGCTTCTCAAGAAGTGCGTTGATTTCCGCCTCAGAGTTCATGGTCTCTATTTTTAAGAGATTGATGTCTCGGTTGTCCACGCCGTCACTTATTTCAAGTGTTTCGGTTGGGATTGTAAATATTACTGTTGCATATCGGAAATTTTTCGATTGATGGATAAAGTCGTAATACTGATATGGATCACTGGTAAATGTGTATTTGTAAATGGCGTGTGCTGAAATCCATTTTCTTAGTGAAGGGTCTTCGGATTCTAGCTCTTGCGCAATGTTGTTGTAACCTGTTCCGTCGAGCCCAAACCATACACTTCGTGGGATACATTTCTGTTTTGTCATTTTTGACCCTGGAACCGGTATGGCCAGCGTATTCCTACGCCGATCTGAATTGGTTGAGAAAATAAATCTGTCGTATTTTTGTAATGTTTTAGAGTTTTTAGTTGGCCGCAGGTTGAAATGTAGCAAAAAGGTGACAGATCTATTTTCAATATCTTTGGGGCTGTGGAAATAATCTATCTCCTTTGATCGCTGTCCGGATTGCTGTGAGCGTCTGGTGAACTCCGCTGCGGATTATATCTATATAAGAAAATCTGTTGAGAATTATATGTTTGAAAATTTAGTTAGGGCTTCCAAAATTTAATCCTTTCCATGTGGCGCTCAATGTCATCCATATTGTCGTCCCGTAGTGTCGAATCAAAATTCTTGCTTATGATTTTTCTTATTTTGGCAAGGCGTTGGGTGACCCCTTCGTTATCAATGAAATCAGTGGTGGCTTTTTGGTAGTCTTCGATCGGTTTGCCGGAGTAATAGCTGCCCATATTGTGCAGTGAAATTAATATGAACTCGATATCTACAAGGACTTCGAGAGCATCTTCTCCATTAAGTGCTATTTCTTTGTTGGTTTCTAACATTCTTTCCGCCGATTAAATGTGGGGTTTAAGCGCCACATTTCCTTTGGTCGTAAGATCTGTTGTGCCGTATCTACAGGTCTTTACCCATTCAGGTTGGATAGCAGAAGGGCATTTTAAAAAAAAAGGGAGTGAATTTATTTTCAGTGTCTTTTGTAAAGTGTGAAAAATAAATTTCCCTCTTGCTTTATTTGCTTTGGCTGTATTGGTGAGTGCTGGGTTTTAAATGTCTGTATCTCACGATTCGATCATGAATGATTCAATTTTTTTAATGAATTCAATTTTGCTTTTGGTTCTGAATTCACCAAGAAAAACTTCGGAGTTTTTAACCGGTTTTCCTTTTTGGTCATAATCGATTTTCAGGAAATCAATTACAAACTCTCCGTTGGGGTCGCCCTCTGGTTCTACTCTAGAATCGAAGCAGTGCCCGCTACTTCGACGCACTCCGCCCAATAGTACTGAGCAAGTGAACCAGTCGCTGGTTTCTGGCGTTAATTCAACTTCAAAAAGGTTGTTGATTGTTACTGTCCAACCGCTTGGGACTCGAATTGGTTGAAGATTATATTGTAGTTTGGGTCTCATTTGAAATTTATACACTTGAAAATTTGCGTCAAAAGGAAGAATTATTTTTCAAGTTTTTTGGAGTATGCTTGGGTAATGAGTTAGTGGTCTTTATTCTCATTTTTTCGGAGATGGTAAAGTAATTTCGTTTATCTGAAAAGTAATACTTTATATTGTTTATTTGGAAGAAGGCTGGCCTTGAGATTTTTTTAGTAAGTTTATGAGTTCTGGGTAAGAGTCAATTTCTTCGTCGGACAGGTTGTTTATGATTTTCTGTATTTTATTAGAGTATTTTTCCTCAATGACTGCTTCCGTCCAGTCAAGTTCGGAAGCTGCGGCGATTGCTACCTCTGAAAACTTGGACTCAAGAAGTTTTTTTAGAATTTCAATTGCTTCGGGCGATCGTAGCTCTCCGAGAGCAGCAGCACTTCTTTCTTGCCAGTACTCTTCTTTCGAAAGTATTGTTTCATTAAGCTGCTGCCAGTCCATAGCGCTGAATTTTCCTAAAACTCCATGAGCTACCTGTTCAGTAACGTACTCATTCCAATTTGAATCTTCATTTGGCCCAAGCCAGTAGTTGAGCTCTTCGTAAGCTTTGCTATCCATAAGTTACCTCTTTTTAAATTGGTGGGGACATAGGCGAATCGCCAGCCGGAAATGAAGATGTCACGACTCCGTTGTCTTTCAGTACCTGCCACTGAACACCGTCGACTGTTTTGGTGTGTAAAGTGGTTTTAACTCCATCCACTTCTCGCATAAACACGCCTGGTGTTGCGGATACTTCGTCAGTAACCCAGAGTATTTTATCGTTGCTCCATGTTTCTGGGGCTAATGTGTGCTTCCCACCTTTCTTGGCTGACATGCCGACAGTTCCGTCTTTTCGCTCAAGAATCATTTTGAAATCTTCGACTTTTATCGTGCCGTCAGGATTTTTCTGCAGAACGGTCATTTGGTGATTTTTAGACTTCAATACTTCAGACGAGTGTCCACCAATTGGTTTGTTGCTATTTGGACTGCGTGTGCCGAACAAAATTTTATTTTGCATCTGGGCAGGCAGCGCCCCGGAATAGGGTCGATTGTATGGATCAGGTGGTTTTCGTCCTTCGTCATGCTCGGCTTTTTCTGAATCATCAGGCTTCTTACCTTGAGATCCGTCTTCCGCACCAGGGCAATTATTCAACCCCAACGGATCCACCCACCCCGTAGGGTTAGGCACGTACTGGTAGCTATTCAAACCGCCTGCAAGCTTGATCGGATCCGGCGTCAAAAACCGCCCAGTGCCAGGATTGTAGTAGCGGTGCCGATTGTAATGTAACCCCGTCTCGGCGTCGAAATACTGACCTTGGAAGCGCAGCGGATTATCGATCTCGCTGACGTCCAGCGCCGCGAGGTTACCGTAGGCGCGGTACTTGGCCGACCACATGATCTCGCCACTGTAGTCGGTGAGTTCCTGCGGTGTGCCCAGATGATCGAGTTGGTAGTAAAACGGCGTGGCTTTGCGCGGGCCTTCGCCATCGAGCATCGCCAGTGGGCGGAAGCTGCCGGGCTCATAGATGTAGCTGCGGTAGCAGTTTTCGGCGCTTTCAGCGATCAGACGTTCGCCTTGCCACAGGAATTCCGTGGTGTGGCCGTCGACGGTTTTTTCGACGCGGCGACCAAAGGCGTCGTATTTGTAGGACGCGGTGCTACCGCCCGGCAGGCTTACGCCGATGAGACGGTGCTGGCAGTCGTATCTGTATTCGGTAACGAGTTTCTGGCCGGCGCCACGACGTTCGCGGATCAGGTTGCCGTAGGCATCGTAGTCGTAATGACGGTCGCCTTGCATCAGCAGGCGGTTGCCTTTGACATTGGCGAGGTTGGCGGTGCCTTCGTTGTTCTGTCCAAGCAGGTTACCAGCCGGGTCGTGGGCGAAGCTTTCCGGTGTGGCGCCGCGCACGCTGATGAGTCGGTCGAGCGGGTCGTAGTGGTAGCTGCGCTTGCCTTTGCGGCTGTCATCGATACCGGCGAGGTTGCCGTTGGCATCGTAGTTGTAGCGTCGCTGGAACAGGTTTTTATCACGCTGGCCGACGGTGTGAGCTTGCAGGCGGCCTTGTTCGTCGTATTGATATTGGCTGAGCAGCAGGCCTTGTTGACGCTGTTGTTCGCGACCGGCGCTGAACTGGTGAGCGGTGAGACGTGAGCCGTTGAGGTCGATGCTGCTCAGGCGTCCGCCGGACAGGTGGCGGTAGTCGAGTGTGCTGCCATCCGGTAGGCGACAATGGCTCAGCTGGCCGACGCTGTCGTACTCGTAGCGCAGGGTGCCCCAGCCTTGGTGTTCCTCGATGAGGCGGTCTTGCAGGTCGTACTTGTAGGCGAGCGGCCAGTGGCCGTCGTCGACGTTTACGAGGCGACCGAGGGCGTCGTAGCTGTAATGAATCTCCTCGCCATCGGCGAGGGTTTTTACCAGCAGACGGCCAGCGGCGTCGCGTTGATACTCGGTAACGAGTTCGCTGCCGTCATCGCCGAATTCGGTTTTCTTCAGCAACTGGCCGTTGAGGTCGTATTCGTAGGCCGTGCGGCGACCGTCGAAGCCGGTTTCCTGCTGGATCAGGCCGTTCGCGTAGTAATCGAGCTGGTAATGCTCGCCGCGCTCGTTTTCGATGTCGGTGAGCAACAGACGCGAGTTGTCGTAGCGGTAGCCCAGTTGGCTGCCGTCCGGATTGATGCGGCGGCTGACCAGGTGCAGGTTGTCGGCGTATTCGTAGCGGGTGATACGGCCGAGCTCGTCGCGTTCGGTGGTGACGTTGCCATAGGCGTTGTAGGTGAAGGCACGTGTTGCACCGCCCGGCAGCGTGACTTGTGCCAGGCGGTTGGCCGCATCCCATTGGTAGTGGGTGATGGCGCCGGATTCTTCCTGGCGGGTAATCTGCCGACCCAGTGCGTCGTAGCGATACTTGCGTTGACCGCCGTCCGGCAGGCGTTCTTCCAGTAACTGTCCGAGGTTGTTCCAGCCGAGTTGATGGCGGCTGCCGTCGGGGTGGCGGATCTCCAGCAAGCGACCTTGGGCGTCGTAGCTGTATAGCGTGGCATTGCCGTTCGGGTCGATTTGCTGGGTGATGTCGCCCTGACGGTTGCGTTGGTACTTCCAGCTGGCTTTGCCGCGATGAACATCGCTGACGAAACCATTGATGTATTCATACGTGGTGGCTTCGTCTTCCGGCGGGATGACGGCAGTCATCAGTCCGTTGTCGTCGTACCGGTATTCGGTGACGGCACCCAAAGGATCCTTTTCCGCGATCAACTGACCTTTGTCGTTGTAGGCCTTCAGATGTTCGGCGCCGTCCGGGTCGACCTTGCTGATCAGTCGCGCCTGGTCGTCGTGGGTGTAGACCTCTTCGCTGCCGTCGGCGTTGGTTACCGTTACGCTGCCTTTATCGTCCCAGGCGTAGTGCGCTTCCATCTGCGAGAAGTTGGCCCAGTGACGGATGCAGCGAGACAGCTTGCCTTCGTTCTCCCACTCCCAATAGAAGGCCGCGCCGCCCGCCAGTTGGCGCTCCAGAATCACGTGCTGATCGTTGTAGCGATAGCGCTCGGCTTCGCCGGCCGCGTTCTACATCTCGATCATAGATGCTGAGCATCAGTGTTGTTTGAGCTTGTTCTGAAAGTAATCTTCGTAATTGGATAATATTGTTTTCCAGTTTTCGTATAGTAGTTCCTCAGAGCCGACTGCACCTTCAGGTAATGGCATATATCTAACTATTGGTGCAATTTCTTCCGGGTAGTCAAGATCTGCATATAATTCTTCTATGCTTTCAAAGGGGTCTTTTGATAGGTCTTTATTTTCGTATAAATAAGAAAGAGTCAAATAAATCCAAGGTTTGATTGCTTCTTCTTCAGTTTCTACTTGATGCGAGTCTTTGTTGATGAGGGTTTGCAATAATTCTCGCAGTAATTGATGCTCTGTCGCGTTCAAAGTGGCGATTTCATAGGCCTCCGGAGGAGAGGTTTTTGTCAGTCCGTTGCAGATATAGTCAGAAATACCTTGCTCATTGATGAAGCCTTTTTTCAGGCCAACGTTTAGTTGAGACCAATTTAACCAAGGGGTTTTGGAAAATGTGTAGTTGCCGTTTAGGGGTAGTAGATTCATTTGTTTACTTTGGAAGCCTCGATGGTATTTGATTCGGGGTGCCGGTTATTCTTCCGTCAGGTATGAATCTTTGATGTGTTAATTCCATCTTTGAATTAACAATCCACTCAAAGATTCCGGGTTTGTTATTCATCGATCCCGGCATTTGTGTGAGGGTGTTATTTGTACCGTCACCTCCGCGGAGAGGAAATACTCTCCCTTTATCAGGTATTTGGTCAACTACGTAACTAGGCGCTCGGTGCATAGGATCGTCTTTTAAAGCGCTGCCGATGGGTTTAGCACTTTTAATTTCGTCGGCGGCATATCCCGCGCGAAGGCGCTCAAAGCGTGCCGCGTTGTAACCCGATTGATCCTGAGGTTTAGGTGAATTCGGAGTGCCTTCATCAATAGTGGCTGCGGTCGATGGGGTTTTCGCACCACCTGTGGATGAGGAATTATTATCGGGACAGACACTCAACCCCAACGGATCCACCCACCCCGTAGGGTTAGGCACGTACTGGTAACTGTTCAGCCCACCTGCAAGCTTAATCGGATCAGGCGTCAAAAACCGTCCAGTGCCCGGATTGTAGTAGCGGTGCCGGTTGTAATGTAACCCTGTCTCAGCGTCGAAATACTGACCTTGGAACCGCAGAGGGTTATCGATTTCACTGACATCCAGCGCTACCAGATTGCCGTACGCACGGTATTTCGCCGACCACATGATCTCACCGCTGTAGTCGGTGAGTTCTTGCGGTGTACCAAGGTGGTCGAGTTGGTAGTAAAACGGCGTGGCCTTGCGCGGGCCTTCACCATCGAGCATCGCCAGTGGGCGGAAGCTGCCAGGCTCATAGATGTAACTGCGGTAGCGGTTTTCTGCGTTTTCGGCGATCAGCCGCTCGCCTTGCCACAGGAATTCGGTGGTGTGACCGTCGACGGTTTTTTCGATGCGGCGGCCGAAGGCGTCGTACTTGTAACTCGCGGTACTGCCGCCCGGCAGGCTGACGCCGACGAGGCGGTGCTGGCAGTCGTAGCGGTACTCGGTGACGAGTTTCTGGCCTGTGCCGCGACGTTCACGGATCAGGTTACCGTAAGCGTCGTAATCATAATGGCGGTCGCCTTGCATGAGCAGGCGGTTACCTTTGACGTTGGCGAGGTTTGCCGTGCCTTCGTTGTTCTGACCCAGTAGGTTACCCGCCGGGTCGTGGGCGAAACTTTCCGGGGTTGCGCCGCGTACGCTGATCAAGCGATCCAGTGGATCGTACTGATAGCTACGGTTGCCTTTGCGACTGTCGTCGACGCCGGCGAGGTTGCCGTTGGCGTCGTAGTTGTAACGACGCTGGAAGAGGTTTTTGTCACGCTGGTTGACGCTGTGTGCTTGCAGTCGGCCCTGTTCGTCGTACTGATATTGGCTGAGCAGCAGGCCTTGCTGGCGTTGCTGCTCGCGACCGGCGTTGAACTGGTGAGAGGTCAGGCGAGAACCGTTGAGATCGATGCTGTTCAGACGTCCACCGGACAGGTGACGGTAATCGAGCATACTGCCATCGGGCAGGCGGCAGTGACTCAATTGACCGACGCTGTCGTATTCGTACCGGGTGGTGCCCCAGCCCTGGTGCTCGGTGATCAAGCGGTCCTGCACGTCATATTCGTAGGCAAGCGGCCAGTTACCGTCGTCGACGTTGACCAGGCGACCTAGGGCGTCGTAGCTGTAGTGGATTTCCTTGCCGTCGGGCAGGGTCTTTACCAGCAGGCGGCCTGAGGTGTCGCGCTGGTACTCGCTGACCAGTTCACTGCCGTCATCGCCGAACTCGGTTTTCTTTAGCAACTGACCGTTGAGGTCGTATTCATAGGCGGTGCGGCGACCGTCGAAGCCGGTTTCCTGCTGGATCAGGCCGTTCGAGTAGTAATCGAGATGGTAATGTTCGCCGCGCTCGTTTTCGATGTCGGTGAGTAACAGACGCGAGTTGTCGTAGCGATAGCGCAGTTGGCTGCCGTCCGGGTTGATACGGCGGCTGACCAGATGCAGGTTATCAGCGTATTCATAACGGGTGATGCGTCCGAGTTCATCGCGTTCGGCGGTTACGCGGCCGTAAGGGTTGTAAGTAAAGGCGCGCGTGGCGCCTCCGGGCAGGGTGACTTGGGTCAGGCGATCAACAGCATCCCATTGGTAATGAGTGATGGCGCTGAATTCGTCTTGCCGGGTAATCAGCCGGCCCAAGGCGTCGTAGCGGTACTTGCGTTGGCCACCGTCCGGCAGACGTTCTTCGAGCAATTGACCGAGGTTGTTCCAACCTAATTGATGGCGGCTGCCATCGGGGTGACGAATTTGCAGCAGTCGGCCCTGACGGTCATAGCTGTACTGGGTTTCATTGCCGTGCGGATCGATTTGCTGGGTGATGTCGCCTTGCGGGTTGTAGTCGTACTGCCAGCGACCTTTGCCTCGTCTGACCTCGATCAGTTGGCCGTTGTAATAGTTGTAACGTGTAGGCTCGTCTTCTGGGGGAATCACGGCCAGCAACCGGCCAGCATTGTTGTACTGATACTCGGTGATGGCGCCCATTGGGTCTTTTACAGCGATCAAACGGCCCTGATCGTCGTAGGCTTTTTGAGTTTCTGCGCCATCCGGAGCGGTTTCGCTGATCAGACGCGCATTTTCGTCATGCACGTAAACCTGTTCACTACCATCACCGTTGTAAACCGTTACCGTACCGTTGTCGTCCCACTCATAGCGTGTTTCCAGTGGCGAGTAGTTTGCCCAGTGGCGGACGCAACGGGAAAATTTGCCATCACGCTCCCACTCCCAGAAGAAGCTGGCGCCGCCTGCCAGTTGCCGCTCGAGAATCACGTGCTGCTGGTTGTACCGGTAATGCTCGGTTTCACCGGCGGCGTTAGTTGCCGAAACGAGTTGATGTTGAGCGTTATACGCGTATGAGACTAGCGTCTTCAGGGTTAGCCATGGATCCTGGCGTTTCCCGGACTCGTCATATTCCGAACGTTGTTGCTGTTGATCCACGGCAACGATATGCCGGTCGTCGTAGCGCAGCAGTAAAGCCCGGCCGGCGCCATTGTCGATGCGCTGAATGCGCCCGACCAAGTCATAGCTGATGTGCACCTGGTTTTCATACGAATCACTGATGGTGGTCAGCCGGTTTGCGCGGAAATGATAGAAACGCGGTTTTGCCCCGGCCTGCGTAAGAATCAGTTCACCGGGTGCATCCCCCAGGAAAATCGCTGCTTGAGCAAGGCTGTTCGTGATGGCAGGTCTTTGCTCGGTCGGTATCGGCAACCGGGTTTGACGGTTTTCGTTGTCCGTCCACAGCACGCCTTCATCATTGATCTGCAGGCGATGAGAAAACGAGTGGCTCCAGCCCGGCCCCATGCGGCTATCGATTTCGACGGCGCTGCTGCGGTAGAGACGGGTCCACTCCAGCGGTAACAGGCCGCCCAGCTCACCGTCGGTGAGGGTGAGCAGTTCTTCACCGGTGACCATGGAAACGGGGTCACCGTTAGTGCAGGTTTTGTTGGCACACTGAGCGGGTTGATCAGCCTGGTTCTTGGACTGGGCGGGCGCGTTTTCAACCTTCTCCTGCTGCTCGAGGCGGGTTTCGTTCTGGGTTTTGTTTCGTGCGTGGATTTGCGCGTCGTTTTCGACTTTCCCTCCTGTCGTGGGAGAGGGGCGCTTCGGAGCGGTGGCTGTTTGTGCAGGCGTATGATCAGCGACAGTAGCCACTGCTTTTTTGCCTGAGTTGGTGACACCGTTGCCGTGAAACCTCAATGAAGCGGCTGCATCCGCATGGGCTTTGGAGCGAATCCTGCTGATTTCGATGAGCTTGGCGGTGACTTTCTCAACCATGTTGATCGCTTTTTGCGCTTGCAACGTGCCCTTGACCGTTTTAGCTCCTGCGCGCAATGCAACGCCCAGTCCACCTGTGAAAATGATCCCCAGCACGATATAGAGGATTTCCGACTTCAATCTGGCCAATACTTCGGTGCGGGTCTGCGGTGGCAGCATCGACACCCACGTCCAAACGGAAGAGACATAAACCCAAAGCAACGGCTCATCACTTGCGATTAGAAAACTGGTGCGAAGTGCTTCCGTAGAAGCGTTATAGATCTTCTTGATATTTTCGTCGGTGAAGAATTTTTTGAGCGTTTCATAGTTCTCGCGAGGGTGAGTCACCAGATGAAATAGCGACTTGATATCGCCCCAGATACCCATGACGAATTTCCAGAAACCATCCAGTTCGGATTGCAACTGCTGCCAGAAGCGCACAGCGATCGAAGCGTCGTTATGTTCTTTCCACAACGGCAGGCAAGTGGTTGTCCATTCTGAAGACAACCACTTGCTTAGATCGCCGATGACGTCGTCGTAGGATTTGAACAGTCGATCGTTGTCTGCGCTGGTCAGGCCAGGGAAAAAGCTAATCCGGTACAGCTGGCGAGGCTTCAGATCACTGACGACTTCAATTCCGGTTGCCCCGATGGTTTTGCGCACGACTTCCCCTGCCACAGGGTTGTTCTTCGCATCGACGGGAGTCAGGACTACTGGCGTGTTGCCAATCGGCACAAAACGCGCCGATTCGAAACTATGAATCAGCGTGAGTTTTCCATTCTCGGGACAGGTAGCGAAATACACGGCTTTGTTCTTGCTGTCCGCCGCGACGGGTTTTTTGACCTCGTCCCCAACTTGAAATTGCTGCTCCATTTCCAGGCCAGGAATGACGCGGGCAGTGGAACGGTAACTTTTCAGGCAATTCTTGAACTCGGCAATGAGCGTGTTGAAGTCAGGCTGTTTAGCGGTGACATGAGCAATCGTATCCAATGGGGTCATACCGCCACCTCTTTTTCCAGATAGGCCTTCAACAGCCCGGTAAAATTTTCTTCCGTGAGTGGTGTGCGTTTTACGAACCGCGCCACTTTTTGTTTCAGGTTTGATTCGGGGAAGGAGAAATACAGATCAGCATGTTCTTCTTGCAGCCACTGCAACATATTGCCGATGACGGTCGACGGATTTTCCGCCGTTAACCCATCCAACAACTCCTTCGGCACCCCCCACCACGGCCAATCCTTCACCTTCGGCAACACCCGTGTCCCAACCTCCAGCGTCTGCCCGTTAATCAGATACCGTTCAAACACCGGCAGTACTTCCCCAGCCTTCTCCCCAAGCTCCTTCAGAATCGGGTAGATATGTCGCCCATCCCAAAAGCGGAAAAACACCTCAGTCCCGTCCGGCATCTTCACCTGTGTCAGGCTGCGCAGGTGCTCGAACACGTCGTTCGGTTCGGCGCGTGAGACGGCCAGCCAGCCCCAGTCGAGGGCGTCGGTTTCGGCGATCCAGGGCAGGAATGCCGAGTTCGGTTTGAGTTCGGTGACGTAGGGCATCACCGGTTGCCAGGTGGAGTAGGGCGTGCCGCCCCAGATCGGCAGGAGCTGGGCGGTGGGTTCGGTCAGGTACAGGGTTTTCAGCGC
The DNA here is from genome assembly GCF_052045635.1 of Pseudomonas sp. 22189. NCBI lineage: Bacteria > Pseudomonadati > Pseudomonadota > Gammaproteobacteria > Pseudomonadales > Pseudomonadaceae > Pseudomonas > Pseudomonas sp. 22189. The sequence goes on along the minus strand of NZ_JBQEPG010000012.1, from coordinate 2,050 downwards.
GTCGGCATCGCTTGCTGCGCTGACGATCAGGTACAGGCGCTCGCCAGTCTGCAACGGCTGTTGTGCCAGCCAGTCCTTGGGTGTCAGTCGATCAGATGGCACAGGCACCTGCCTTGCATTTTTCGCACTCTTCGCAGAACGGCGCATTACGTTTGAGAGTGTTGATTTGCGCCGGGGTCAGCACGGCGCCAGCCTTGTCGGCATCCGCCTGCTTCAACACGCCCGGCAGCAGTGGGGCGGCGCCGGTGCCGCTGCCCGGTCCACCACCGGAGTTGATGTTGATCGCCGGCCCGCTCATGGTCACGCCGCCGCCGTCGATCTTGATGAAGCTGCCACCGCCGACCAGCGTCAGTTCAGCCCCGGCTTCCAGCACCACCTTCATGCCACTGCTCAGGTGAATTTCCTGGCCGGCGTCGATGAATTGTCCGGTGCCGATCTTGATGTGCTGGTTCACGCCCACGGTCAGGTGGTCGTTGGCCCGTGCTTCGACTTTGCGGTCTTCATAAACCGTGTGGTGTTCTTCGGCCTTGAATTCCGTGTAGCTGTTCTTTTCCACGACGTCGTGGCGTTCGTTGCCGACGCGGATTTTCTGGTCGTGTTCGATGTTCTCGTCCCAGTCGCGCTGGGCGTGGAGGAAGATCTGTTCCTGGCCTTTCTTGTCTTCGATGCGCAGTTCGTTGAAGCCGCCACCGCCCATCGAGCTCAGGGTTTTGAAGGTGGTGCGGGTCTTGTTCGCCGGCAGGGCGTACGGGACGGTGTTTTCCTTGTGGTACAGGCAGCCGCTGATCAGCGGCTGGTCGGGGTCGCCCTCGAGGAATGTCACCAGCACTTCCATGCCGATGCGCGGGATGGCGATGCCGCCGTACTGGGCGCCGGCCCAGGCGCTGGAGACACGCAGCCAGCAGCTGGTCTTGTCGTCGGCCTGGCCGTCGCGGTCCCAGTGGAACTGGACTTTCACGCGGCCGTATTCGTCGCAGTGGATTTCTTCGCCTTTCGGGCCTGTGACCACGGCGCTCTGGCTGCCGAGGATGCGCGGTTTCGGGTGGCGCAGGGGCGGGCGGTTCGGCACGTCCCACGGGGTGGCCTGGAAGCGGTTGCGGTAACCCTGATGGAAATCGTCTTTGAGCGCGGTGGTGTCGCTGGTGACCGACTCTTCCAGCACCTGCGGCTGCTTGCCTTCGTGGTGGACTTCGGTGAGCAGCCACAGGTCATTCCACTTGGCCTTCGGGTGTTCTTTGAGTGCGAGGAAATGGCCGCTGACCAGCAACGGCTGGTCGCTCTTGCCTTCGGCGAGCTGGAAGTCGCTGCGATGACGTTCGAGGGCGCGTTTGGCCAGGTGTTTGCCGCGCTCGCGGTCGATGAAACGGCCCGGGTAATCGTAGTCCTCGAGGTCGGGGAGGGCGTCGCCGCGGTTTTCGCTTTCCAGCGTCAGGCGCGGTTTTTCGAAGTCGTAGTCGCGGCGGGTGGTGCGGCTGGTACGGGTTTCCAGGCGCAGGTCGAAGCGTTTGATCACCGGGTTGCTGGCGACCATGCCGGAGTCCTGCTGATAGGCCACCGGCGCCAGTTTCTTGAACACCGTCTGGTCGTCGCCGAACACCAGTTTGTGGCCCGTGGCGCTGTGCTGGAAGTGGTAGTGAATGCCTTCTTCTTCGCACAGGCGCTGGATGAAATGCAGGTCCGATTCGTCGTATTGCACGCAGTAAATGCGGTCGGGGTAGATCGAGCCGGTCTGGAAGGCGTAGGCGTTGCCCTGGATGCCGTGTTCTTCGAGGACCTTGCCGATGATTTTCGGCACGCTGAGGTTCTGGAAGATCCGCTGGTTGATCCGGTGCGCCAGGTACGCCAGTTGCGGGCGCAGGGTCACGGAGTAGCGCGTCAGGCGCTTGCCGGAATCGCCTTGCGCGGCGCGGTAGATCAGGCCGTGGATACCGCTGCCGTCGGGCGACAGCTGCAGGAAGGCCGGTTTGTGCAGCAGGGTTTCGAGGTCCAGCGACGGCTGCTCACTGACCAGCTCCACCTCGAACACAAAAGGCTGGCTGATGGCTTCCCG